>DASQZM010000044.1:0-19944 GCA_035638695.1 Gammaproteobacteria bacterium
AGGTTACAGACGCTGGTCTAACCAGAACGCTCGAGATAGGCACGGAGCCCTCTTACCTATGTATGGTCCGACCTCTGCCTGCGAGCGCCGCGGTGGAGAACCCTGGCGCCTCCCTCGGCCGCCTTCTTTCCTAAAACCTAAAACCTAAAACCTAAAACTCGCCGGCAGGCGACCCGCCTGCCGGCGTACGGAGAATCCAATGACCCGCATCTACGACGACAACTCCCTGGCGATCGGCAACACGCCGCTGGTGCGCCTGAACAAGGTGAACGAGGGCGCCACGATCTGGGCCAAGATCGAGGGCCGCAACCCCGCCTACTCGGTCAAGTGCCGGATCGGCGCCGCGATGGTCTGGGAGGCCGAGAAGAGCGGCGCGCTGCGCCCGGGCATGCGCATCATCGAGCCCACCAGCGGCAACACCGGCATCGCGCTGGCGTTCGTCGCCGCGGCGCGCGGCTACGACATCACCCTGACCATGCCCGCCTCCATGAGCCTGGAGCGGCGCAAGGTGCTGCGGGCGCTGGGCGCCGACCTGGTGCTGACCGAGCCGGCGCGGGGCATGCCCGGCGCGATCGAGAAGGCGGCCGAGCTCGCCGACTCCGACCCCGAGCGCTACTTCATGCCGCAGCAGTTCGACAACCCGGCCAACCCGCAGATCCACGAGACCACCACCGGGCCGGAGATCTGGCACGACACCGACGGCCAGGTCGACGTGTTCGTCGGGGGCGTGGGCACCGGCGGCACGCTGACCGGCGTGGCCCGCCACATCAAGAACACGCGCGGCAAGCCGATCCGGGTCGTCGCGGTGGAGCCCGATTCCTCGCCGGTGATCGCGCAGACGCTCGCCGGCCAGGAGGTCAAGCCCGCCCCGCACAAGATCCAGGGGATCGGCGCCGGCTTCGTGCCGAAGAACCTCGACCTGTCGCTGGTGGACCAGGTGGAGCCGGTCAGCGACGCCGACGCCATGGCCATGGCGCACCGGCTGATGCGCGAGGAGGGGATCCTGTGCGGCATCTCCTGCGGCGCCGCGGTGGTCGCCGCCGTGCGCGTGGCCCGGCAGAAGGAGCACCGCGGCCGCAACATCGTGGTGGTGCTGCCGGACGCGGCCGAGCGCTACCTTTCCAGCGCGTTGTTTGCGGACCTGTTCGGCGAGCAGGAGCTGCAGCAGTAGTCTCCGCGCGAAGGACTTCCCGGGACGCGGCAGGCCGCGACGGGCGTCGCGGGAGCCGGCTTGCCCGGCTCCCCCTGAACGGGGCATGCTTTTACGATCCAGGATGGGGTAGTCTGCCGGACAGCCCAGGACCCCTGCCCGTCGCGGCCTTCGGCTAGCGCGCATGTCCCGGTTCGGCAGGAGGCTCCGAGCCACGCGGGGCCTCCGGAAAACACGCGCCGCGCGATCGACCCGTGAACCGCCGCGGGGCTCGCCCGGGTGCGGGGGATCCGATGCTCTACGTAGGCGTGTTCATCATCTCGCTGCTGCTGGCCGGGCTGCTCTCGCCCCTGGCACGGAAGGTGGGGCACGTCGCCGGCGCGGGCCGGCGCCGGCCGCGCGGTAACGCGGCGCCGCTGATCGGCGGCCTCGCCATGGCGGCGAGCTGCCTGCCGTTCCTGCCGGCGGCCGGGTTCCTCCCGTCCACGACCGTCCACGCGTATGCGGGCGCCTCGGCACTGCTTCTTTGCGCCGGCGCGCTGGACGGCCACGTACGCATCCCGACCTGGCTGTGGCTGTGCGTGGAGGCAGCGGCGGCGGTAATCGTCGTGCGCCTCGGCGGCATCCGCATCGCGACGCTCGGGAGCCTGTTCGGGCACGGCCCGCTCGCCGTGGGGACGCTGGCCGCGCCCCTGGCGGGCCTGGCGATCGTCGGCATCGCGCACGCGTTCCGCAGGCTCGATGCGGTGAACGGTCTCGCGGGCGCGGTGGCGGCGGCGACGCTCGCGACCATGCTGCTGGCCGGCGTGTGGTCGGGCTACACGGCCCTGGTTCCGGCGATGCTGGCCCTGCTGGCTTCGGTGTCCGGGTTCCTGGTCTGGAACGCGCGTCTTCCCGGCCGGCCGCGCACACCCCCGCGGCTCGGCGCGGAGGGCAGCACCTGGCTCGGGTTTTCGCTGGCCTGCCTGGCAATCGCCTTGACCCAGGGAGCTCCCGGCAACCTGCACCCGATCGTGCTGGGATGGCTGTTCGCGGTGCCCGTGCTGGACAGCATGGCGTTGCTCATCCGCCGCGCCGGGCGTGGGCGGCCGGCCTCCGGGGACGGGCGGCGGCAGTTGCACCACCGCCTTTGCGAGCTGGGCTGTTCCGGGAACGAGGCGGTGGTGATCCTGGCCCTTCTGACGGTGCTGCCGGGCGTGACGGGTTTGTGGCTGGACCAGGCGGGCATGCCTGACGAGCTTTCTGCCCTGCTCGGGCTGGGCGCCCTCGTTCTGACGGTGGGCCTGATCGCCTTCCATCGGGGCTCGGGGGCCGGCGCGTCGGATCCGGGCTGAGCGGTCACCGCCAGGCGGGGTGCCCGGACCAAAGCGGCCCGGCCCACGCTCCAGGTATGCGCGGCGTCAGCCGGACCCGCGTATCCAGCGGGTACCGCGTCCGTGCCCCATGCTCGTGGGCTTTCCCTCCTCTCGCAAGCGCCGCAGGACCCGGCGCGGGCGTTGCATCGGAACGTCCGGGAAACGCGCCGCGAGGCCGTCGCTCGGGAACGTCGTGGGCAGCTCGTGCAGCACGGCCTGCCGGACCTTGAGATCAGGGCCGGGGCTGGGCGGCCGGTCGCCGGCTGCCGGCTCGGCCACGCTGTCCGGCGCGGGCTCGGTGAGCCGCGCGGCAGCGGCACGGAAAAATCCGGCGGCCCGCTCGTTGGCGTACTTGCGCTTGCCGGCGAAGACCATCGGCAGCCGCGGGTGCTCCGCGGAGAGTTCGGCCAGCACGCGAGCCACGGGCGCCGCCGGCCAGCGACCGGCCAGGCGGGCCGGCGTCAGAAAGTCCTCGTAGCGGGCTTCGACGACAAGGGCCGGCCGCGGATAGGTGGCGAGCTCGGCGAGCTGGTGGTGCAGGATCTGGAGCTGGCCGATGTCGCCCAGCAGGTTGTCGACGGTCTTGCGCTCGATGACCGCGGCAATCCAGTCATCGTGCATCAGGGCATACCTTCTGGAAGATTGGTAAAACCTTACACCTGACACCGAAAACGGGCACTGCCCACGCACCGCCCCTCCGGCTAAAATGTCTCCGTGTTTCACGTCGACGGGGGACCGCCATGACCGAGCCGATCGATTGGGACCGGATCGATCGGGATCGGGTCGACGATGCGGCGCTCGCGCTGCTCAGCCTGACTCTTCACGACGGGGATCGGGTCTGGAAGGGTCTGGACCGGGAGGTCACCGATCGTCTGCACGACAAGGGCTACATCACCGATCCCCGGGGCAAGGCGAAGTCGGTGCGCCTGACGTCCGAGGGGGTTGCCCGGGCACGTAGCGCCCTGCAGGAACTTTTCGGCAAAGGCGGATGATCGACGAGGGCACGCTGTACGAGCTGGCCGGCCCCGCTTCCTTCGCCCGCGGCGAGGACTACTTCCGCGACGGCCGCGTGGCCCTGTCGCGCCGCGATGGGACCGGCTTCGAGGGGCGGGCCGAGGGCACGGCGAGCTACCGCCTGTGGCTGCGCGACGCTCCGGCCGGACCCGAATGGGCCTGCGACTGCCCGATGGCAATGCAGGGCAATTTCTGCAAGCACCTGGTCGCGGCAGGTCTCGCCTGGCTGGCGGGCGCCGAAACTGGAGAGCCGCGGCCGCGCGAAGACGCCCTGTTGGCCCGGCTCCGGGAGCAGCCGGCAGAGCGGCTCGCCGAGTGGCTCTACGGCGCGGCCATGCACGACCCGGCCCTGGCGCGGCGCTTGCAGCTGCAGCTCTCCGACGATGCGGATGAACTGAAGAAGGCGCTGGGCGCCATGCTGAGCGTCCGCGGGTTCCTCGACTACAGCCGCAGCCTGGACTACGCCGTGGAGCTCGAAGTACCGCTCGAGTTGCTCACGAACATGCTCGCCCCCGATCCCGAACGATGCCTGGCGCTGACCGAGTACGCGCTGTCCCGGCTGCTGCGCGTCCTCGAGCGCGCCGACGACTCGGCCGGGGCCATCGGTGACTGCATCCGTGATTTTTCCGGGCTCCACGCCCGGGCCGTGGCGGCGGCTGGCATGGACGGAAAGCAGCTCGCCAAGAGCCTGTTCCAGCTCAAGAAGAAGGACGACTGGGGCCTGTTCCCGCTGGCGGACTACTGGGACGCCCTGGGCGCGGCCGGGCAGGGGGCCTATGCGTGGCGGGTGCGCAGGGAGTACGCGGCACTGCCGCCGGAGCCCGCCCGGTCGACCAGCGAGGGCTGGATCGCGGAGTACCCGGTGCGCGCGCGCTACGAGGAGCTGGTCCGGATGGAGGGCGATTTCGATGCCCTGATCGAGCTGCTGGCCCGGGACCTGTCCTCGGGCGACGACTACCAGCGCATCGTCGCCGCGTGCCGCGAGCACGGCCGTGATGCGCTGGCGCTGCAGTGGGCCGAGCGGGCCCTGAAGGCGGACCCCGACTTCCCCGGCACGCGCGCGATGGCGGCTGAGGAGTACGGGAAGGCCGGGCTCGACGAGGAGGCTCGCGAGCTGCTGCTGGCCGAGGTGATCGTACGTCCGGGGAGGGACAGCTGGCAGCGGCTGCGCGAGGCTTCGGGCGAGCACTGGCCGGCACTGCGCGAGCGGGCCCTGGCCGGGATCGAGGGCCGCGAGCGCAAGCTCCCCGACGGCTGGTGCGACGCTACCGTGCGCATCGGCCTGCTTCGCCTCGACGGGGACACCGACGCGGCGCGCATGCTCGCCCGCACGCATACCGTCTCGGCGGACGAGCTGGCGTCCCTGGGGGAGGACATCGCGCAGGAGCACCCGGCGGACGCCGCCGCCTTCCTCAGGCGGGCCGTCGCGGCGCACCTGGAGCACGCCGACGCCCGCGACTACGCGGCCATCGTCCCGCAGATCCGCCGCGCCGCCGACCTCGACGCCGGCCCCGAGACGGAGGCGTGGCTGCGGGAGATCCGCCGCCGCTACCGCCCCCGATACAAGCTGATGCGCCTGATGAGCGAGGCCGGGCTGGCGTAGGCCGGGCCCGGATAACCTGCCCCGCGACGGCCGGGTTAGCGCAATTCGGGAGGCCGCGATCAGATCCCGGTAAACAGGAGATCGATCGCCTTGATCAAGGCGTCGCGCTTGGCCTCGAGCGTCCCTGCCACCTCTCCGAGGTGTCGCCGGGAGACGCCGGCAAGCTCCTGGGTCGAGACCACGAAGCGCTCGCCGGAGAGTTCTACCACCGGGTCCAGACCATGAAGGGGGCGCGGAGCCTGGTCCTCGCGAACCAGCGGCGCGGCGACGACTGTATCGAGATCGCCGAGCAGGTCGTGCTGGAGCACGACCACGTAGGGCGCCCACTGCGCGCTGCGGGCGTCGATGTTGGTCAGCACATCGAACTGGCGCATCAAAAGCGACGGAGTCGGTCGCCGAAGCTGCCGCGTTCGGCCACGGTCTCGTTGTACTGGCGGATCGCCTCGCGGTTCTCCTCCTGCCACGCCTGTTCGCGACCAGCGCGAAGAACCCCACGGAGATGTTCTTCCAGGAATCGGGACAGGTTGATCCCCTGCAACCTGGCCTGCTCGATCAGATCGCCGGAAACGCTCAGATTGATCGCGCGCTTCCTCGTGTCCGACCGGTCTTTGTCACGCACAAGAGCCATGGCCTTGTCACCCCGGAGCTATGGTGCGCATCATAATATGCGCATTGTGAGTGCGTATCAACGCCAGGCGAGCAGAGAACAGCGGCCCCGCTCGGTTATATAACGCGGTACGGCTGGCGGACTACTTCGGCAACAGTGCCCGCTTCTGGCTTGGCCTGCAGATGGACTACGACCTCGAAGAGGCCAGAAAGAAGCTCCACGCGGCTTAGATGCAGCACGCCACCAGCGCCACCAGCGCCACCAGCCCGATGTGTTGTCGCCGATCGAGTCCCCGGTGCTGGATACCTTCTGGAAGATTGGTAAATCAGGAAGTTGGTCTACATTAGGAGGTTTGGTTTCCCGGCATTGAGGCCAGCGCAGATAAGAGAGATGGTCGGCACTACGATCCGAAGACCAAGGAAGCGATGCGGCTTTTGGCGGTGCAGCGTCCCGGCCAGCGCCAGCGTGTGGGCGCGGCCTCGGCGGTCAACCGCAAGGGGGGCTTCTGGTTCGCCCTGTACGAGGGCGGTCTGACCTCGGAGCGGTCCGCGGCGCTGCTCAAGCAGTTGATGCATCGGCGCCGACGGCCGTTGCACTTGGTCGTGGATGGCCTGCCTGCCCACAAGAGCAAGGTGGTCAAGGACTACGTCCAGAGCACGCAGGGAAAGCTGACCCTGCACTTCCTGCCGGGCTATGCGCCGGAGCTCAATCCCGACGAGCTGGTCTGGAGCCATGCCAAGCGCGCCGGGGTGGCCCGCCGCCCGCTGCGCAAGGGCGAGAAGCTGGCGCAGAAGGTGAAGGAACAGCTGCAGGCGATCGCCAACAGCCCGGCCCCGGTGCGGTCCTTCTTCCGGCATCCGGACGTCGCCTATATTTCGGATTGCTGAGTAAGTGTTAAGTAAGAACAACAAGTTAGCGAATTCCGGCGGCAGCCGTTCAGCAAACTGGTTGCCGAGACGGCTTTCGCTGCTTGACGGACGAACAACGTTCGTCGACAGGATTCGAGGAGGTCCATGATGTGCCACGCATACCCGGCTACACGGGTTAGCGAAGTCGGAACCTCTGTAACCAGCGTCCTGTCTTTACCAGAGTCACCGGGTCCGCCGCATTTCCGGGCCCGGCGTCGACGGATCGACCAGCAGGTGCCCGGTCCGCGCCGAGCCGCATGCGCGAGTCGTCGATGATCGTTCCGGTACGGTCCGTCGCCCCGTTGGGACCATCCGAGACACAGGGGGTGAACATGTCCGAGCCCGATACCGACGCCAAGGCCGACGCCAAGGCGGCGCGTCGTATTCTGGGATTCGTTGGGGCCATCATGGCGTTCGCCGTGGTCCTGGCGATCACCGCCGGGGTGATCGCGCACCTCAGCGGCGGGAGCGGGTCGCCCGGCAAGCTGACCCAGGCCCAGATCCAGCAACGGAACGCCCAGGCCGGAAAGGGCGGCATCGCCGGCAAGAGCTAGCGACGCTTACCGCCACCGGATGTTCTGGTGCTCACGGGCCTTGGTGCAGCGGATAGCTTGAGTGGCGGGAGGCGGTCAGTTTTACGTTTTAGGTTTTAAGTTTTAAGGAAGAACAATAACTTATGGAATTCCGGGGACGGTATACATAACTTGGCGGCGGCGCTGTGACGTCGCCCTATGGCGAATTCGCATGGCCCGGGATCCCGGGCGCGGCGACGGAGTGGCGAGGCTGCCGCCCGGACGCCGCCGGCGGGCGGCTGCTGGTTGCGGGCGGGGGTGAGCGCTACGATAAATGACCATGTGCGGTGACTATAGGTGGGAGAGACCTGACATGGCGATGTGGGGGGCACGAAGACACGCTTCAAGGCCAAAGCGCTCGAGTACCCGCGGCAAGTGGAAACCACCGGGGAACCGCTGGTGATCACGGATCGCGGACGGCCCGCCGTGGAGGTCCGGCGCCTGCACACAGCGCGAAGTGGCATTCAGGAGCATGTACGGAAAGGAAAGGGAAGCCACCGGATGATCTTCGATCCCGTGACCGGCCGTCACTGTCCGCTTCCCCACCATGGCAACGACAGGCGCCGTATCCAGCCAGGCTACCCGAAAGAGCTGATCAGGCTTTTCGAGCTACCCTCCGACATATTTGATTGACCACCCGGAATTGGACCGCAGCGCGTTCCCGGAAACCAGCGAGTGTGAGCAGGTGGTCCGGACGGACTGCCAATTTCCCTTGCTTTGCTGATGCCGCCGCTCCGCTCCCTGGTCGTATCGCCAGCCTTTATCCCGGGGCCCGGGAGGGCCAGAGCCGGAATTCGGGCACACGATAGATACCAACCGGGTCAGGGGGTTACGTCTCAAGGCGTTGTGCGGGGCGGCGCGGTTCCCCCTCCGGGGCGAGGAGGCGTGCGCCATACCCGGCAGGCACCGGCGCTGGACTGGGCCCGACTGCCGGATCAGTGCGAGAGTCCGAAGAAGACGGCATTCAGGAGCTGGACCGTCACGTTGAACTCCTTCGTCGTGTCGATGGTCCCGGGCAGCCCGGAGACGTGGACCATCAGGGACTTGTCGATCCGGTCCGGCTGGATGCCGAGCTCTCTGGCGGGCGCGTCGTAACCCCTGGGAGCGTTGTCCACGACCCGGCTCCTGACCTGCCCGGACAGGCCGCCGATGAGATCACGCTTCGATGCGAAGTCGACCTCGAGCGTGCCGATGTAGTAGACCTTGCCTGCTTCGGGGACGCGAAAGGCGACCTGGGGAACGGTGAAGTAGTTTCCGGACCAGGAATCGCGGTAGTCGATCTTGTTGATCACGTAGATCCCGGGCTTCAGCTTCCAGATGAACTCCCCGTTTTTGTCGACGTCGGCCCTGATCCGCGACTTGTCTTCGATGCGCAGCAGATTCGGGGTGATGGAAGACCCGAACAGGCCCTTGCCGAAGGTTTTCTCCGTGCCGTGCTCCGTCCACCGGATGCGTCCGAACACGACCGAGGTGTCGGCCGAAGAGAGGGCCTGCCCGGCATTGCCCTGTTCTTTCAGATTGGGCGTCGTCGAGAAGCAGGCGCTCAACAAGGCGGCGGCAGTCAAGGCAACGAGCCACCGGCATCGCTTGACCATTTCCATGTTCGTTCGCTCCGCGCCGGTGCCCTGGCCTGACCGATCTTCGGGAAAACGGATAACACCTGGCCCGGCAGCCGTCGGTGACCGGAGTCAAGGAAGGGGCGAGCCGGGGCACGGGACGGTGGCCGCGCTATCGTGGCGGTGGCGGGTTAAGTGGGGGTGGCCGGGGTCGAGTCAGTTTTAAGTGTTAAGTAAGAACAAGAAGTTATCGGATTCCGGGCGCCGTTTACATAACCGACGTGCTGGCGGCACGCGGAGCTTTAGGGCCTGTCTGGCACGGCGCGAGAAGGAGTGTGGTGGCGTTGTTACACGACCGACCGGCAGCACCGTCCACCGCGGTGCTGAGAGCTGACAAACCTTTCGAGGGGACTGGTGACGGCGTCCCTTGGCATGGAGAGGTCAGGCTAAGGGTTCGAAGCGATGCTTTGTGGCCCGCGGAAGGAGCATATCGCTGGCCGCGTACTCCTCGTCGGCCGCTGCACCGTCGTCCTCGCTTTCGAGGTAATGGCGCATGCTCTTTTCAGTGAAAGCAAGACGATAAATAGCCTCGACCGTCCGTGCGCGGCATGGGTAGCCGTCACGCTTACCGGGTCGCGGCCTTCCCGGCGATCCGGAGGATGAACGACTTGAAGCGCTCCGGGTTCTGCGACATCGGGAAGCGGCCCGGTCCGGTCGTGACGGTGTGCTGCAGGAGGATCGGGGTGCCCTTGCCGGCCTCCTCGTAGCAGACGCGGTAGCCGATCCCCCGCACGTCGAGGTCGACGTACACCGCCCCGCGATCCCGCAGCGCCGCGCGCTCACGCCGGCCCCTCCGGGCTCGCCACCTGCCGACGCAGGGCCTGCATCCGGCGGATCGCGCGGTAGCAGGCGAAGATCGTCTCGATGTCGCCCGCGCCAGCATCATCCGCCGCACGCCGCGCGGAAACGCCGTGGCGTCCCGGCGGTCGTCCCTCCGCTCCGGCGGTGCGCTTCGATCGCCGGCGATCAGCTCCCTGCGCGGACGGAAGAACACCGGCGGACGACGGTCTCGGTTTGACACCCGCTCGCGGGCAATGCTAGAAAAATGTTCGATATCCGATCCAATGTTCGATATTCGAACATCCGACCCGGCGACGCCGGGCGGGTGGCAGGAGACTCACTATGCTCGAAAAGGCCGACGCGACGCTGCTAGAGACCCAGGCGGCGGACTGGCCCGAGGGGGACCTGACCCGGGTGCCGTACTGGCTGTTCCAGCAGGAGTCGGTACTGGACGCGGAGCAGGAACGCATCTTCCGCGGGCCCCACTGGCACTTCCTGTGCATGGAACGGGAGCTGCCGGAGGCCGGGGATTTCCGGACCACCCACGTGGGCCGGTCGCCGGTCGTCGTGGTGCGCGACGACGACGGTGAGATCTACGCCTTCGAGAACCGCTGCGCCCACCGCGGAGCCCTGGTTTGCCTCGAGAACGGCGGCAAGGCTTCCGGCTTTTCCTGCGTCTACCACGGCTGGCGCTACAGCCGGCGGGGCGACCTTGAGGCCGTCCCGTTCCAGGAGGGCATCGACGGCAAGGGCGGCATGGCCGCCTCGTTCTGCATGGAGAACCACAATCTGCGCAAGCTGCGGGTGGAGGTGGTCCACCATGTCGTTTTCGGCAGCTTCTCGGAGGAGGTGCCCCCGATCGAGGAGTACCTGGGCGAGGAGATCCACGACCGTATCGAGCGCGTGCTCGGCCGGCGCACGCCGGTCGTCCTCGGGCGCTTCACCCAGATCCTGCCCAACAACTGGAAGCTGTACGTCGAGAACGTGAAGGACTCCTACCACGCGAGCATCCTGCACCTGTTCTTCACCACCTTCCGGGTCAACCGCCTCTCCCAGCGCGGCGGCATCATCGTCGACGAGAGCGGGGGCAACCACGTCAGCTATTCCGCGATCGACCGGCAGCCCCGGGATGACCGGCACTACTCGAAGGAAGAGCTGCGCTCCAACCACGAGTCCTACCGCCTGGCGGATCCGTCCATGCTGGAAGGCTTCTTCGACGAGTTCGGGGACGGGGTGACACTGCAGATCCTGACGGTGTTTCCGACCTTCGTGCTGCAGCAGATCATGAACGCCATCTCACTGCGCCAGGTGGTCCCGCTCGGGGTGGACCGGACCGCCCTGAACTGGACCTACCTGGGCTTCGAGGAGGACACGCCCGAGGAGCGGGCGATGCGGATGAAGCAGTCCAACCTGATGGGACCGGCCGGATTCGTGTCGATGGAGGACGGCTGCGTCGGGGGCTTCGTCCAGCGTGGCATCGGCGGCGCGCAGACCGAGCGCTCGGTCCTGGAGATGGGCGGCACGACGGCCGAGTCGCAGGCCGGGCGTGCGACCGAGACGTCGGTGCGCGGGTTCTGGAAGGCCTACCGCGCGAGCATGGGGATCTGACATGAGCGCGAGCCGTTACGAGCGGATCTCCCGCAAGCAGGCCGAGTACGCCCGTTGCCTCGACGACGACGACCTGGAGGCCTGGCCCGACTTCTTCCAGGAGCGGTGCCTGTACAAGGTCACCACCGCGGACAACTACCGTGACGGGCTCGAGGGAGCCATGGTCTACGCGGACTGCCGCGCCATGCTGGAGGACCGCATCTCCGCGCTGCGCCAGGCGAACATCTACGAGCGTCATCGCTACCGCCACATCCTGGGCCAGCCCGGGATCCTTGCCGAATCCCGGGACGAGGTGCGCAGCGAGACGCCCTTCCTGGTGGCCAGGACCATGCGGGAAGGGGCGACGAGCCTGTTTGCCGCCGGGCGCTACGTGGACTGCTACCGGTTCGAGGACGGCGAGCCCCGGCTCGCGGAGCGGGTCGTGGTCTGCGACAGCTCCGCGGTCGACACCCTGCTGGCGATTCCGCTGTGAGCGACAGCGGCGTGCCCGCGATCGCGCTCAGCATCGGGGATCCCAACGGGATCGGGCCCGAGATCGCGGTCAAGGCGGCCGCGGTGCTCGGCCGCGAGGGGAGGCTGCACCCGGTGCTGGTCGGCGATCCCGCCGCGATCCGGGCCTGTGCCCGCCGCTTTGCCTCCGGCTACCGGCTACGCGAAGCCGGCTGGCCCGACGCCCCGGCGGCGCACACGCTGGATGTCGTTCCGGTCCACGCGCTGCCCGAGGCGGACTATCGCCCCGGCGAGGTCAGCGCCGCCGCCGGGGCCGCGACGGTCGAGTACCTCGCTGCGGCCGTCGCGCTGACGCGCGCGCATCCCGTGCACGGGATCGTCGCCTGCCCGCACTCGGAGACGGCGGTCAACGCCGCCGGGATCGCCTTCTCCGGTTATCCGGGTTTGCTCGCCCGGCTTACCGGAACCGCGGAGGAGGGGGTGTTCCTGATGCTCGTGGGCGGCGGCCTGCGCATCGTGCACGCAACCCTGCATCTGGCGCTGCGCGAGGCGCTCGCGCGCCTGACGCCGGACCGGGTCGAGGCGGCGGGCGTCGCGGCCGCCGGGGCCCTGCAGGCGATGGGCCTGGACTCGCCGCGCCTCGCGGTGCTCGGGATCAACCCGCATGCCGGCGAGAACGGCCTGTTCGGCAGCGAGGACGCCGAGATCACGAGCCCGGCCGTGGCGCGCCTCAGGCAGCGCGGGATCACGGCCGAGGGCCCGTTCGGGGCCGACACCGCGCTCGCGGCGGCGGAATTCGACGCCTATATCGCGATGTACCACGACCAGGGGCACGTACCGGTCAAGCTCCTGGCCGGCCGCACGGCGTCCGCCCTGGCCGTCGGCGCGGGCGTCCTGTTCGCCAGTGTCGGCCACGGCACCGGCTTCGACATCGCCGGTCGCGGCGTCGCCGACCCGGCGGCGGTCCTGCGCGCGGCCCGCCTCCTCGCTAGCGGGACCGCCCCTGCCGGGAGGCCGGGGGCATGAGCTTCACGATCCGCGTGTCCGGCACGGACATCCGGTTTCCGTGCGCGCCGGATGAAACCGTCCTCGAGGCCGCCGAACGGGCGGGCTTCGCGCTGCCGCATTCCTGTCGCCGCGGCGCCTGCGAAACCTGCACCGGCGACGTCTCGGACGGCCGGTTCTCGGTCGGCCTGCAAGGCACACCGGTCGCCGCGCCCGGCTCCGAGGTGACGCTCTGCCGCGTTCATCCCCGCTCGGACCTCGAGATCCGTCCCCGGCGCATCGAGCGCAAGACGATGCCCGAGCGCCGGCGCCTGTCCGCGACGGTGTACCGGGTGCAATATCCGGCCCCCGACGTCGCCGTGCTGCACTTGCGCTTTCCGGCCGGCGTTCGCGTGCCGTTCAAGGCCGGGCAGTACCTGCAGCTCGAGACCGCTCCGGGCGAGCGTCGCAGTTACTCCCTCGCCAACCCCCCGCACAAAAACGACGGCGCGCTGCTGCACGTCCGGGTGATCCCGGGGGGCGCCTTCTCGGCAACCCTGCTGCCGGCCCTGGAGGCGGGGGACACGCTGCCGGTCGAGCTGCCCTACGGGGATTTCTACCTGCGCGACGGCGACCAGCCGGTGATCCTCGCCGCGACCGGGACGGGCTTCGCGCCGATGCGATCGATCATCGAGTCGGCGATCCGGCGGGGGCTCGAGAGACCGGTGGAGCTCTACTGGGGAGGGCGCCGGGCGCAGGACCTCTATCTGGCGGACGCGGCCGCGCGCTGGGCGCGCAAGCATCCGTGGTTCCGCTTCGTGCCGGTGCTGTCGCAGTCCGAAACGGCCCCCTGGGACGACTGGCGGGCGGGCCATATCGATCGGGCGATCATGCAGGACCATGCCGACCTCGCCGGTCACCGAGTGTACGCCTGCGGCAATCCGGAAATGCTTGCCGGGCTGCGGGCGAGGCTGGTCGGGGACCGCGCCCTGCCGGCCGACGAGTTCTACTGCGACGCCTTCGTAGCCACCGGCGCGGACGCCGGCGGCGACATGGGGTGACGGCGGGCGCGCGTTGGCCCGGCGTGCACGCTGGGCCGACAAGGGCCCCCCGGCAGCGACCGGGAAAGCGCGGCAGGGATACACCGCAGGGTGAGCGGGCGGCCGTGCGGCCGCCGCGGTGGCTCCAGGCCGCCGGGAGCATAACGACAACGGCAACGGCCCGGCGCCTGCACGGCGCGTCGCAGGCCGCTGCGCGACGGAGCACAACCAGGGCCGGCACCAGGTGGCGGTACCCGAGCCGCCGGACCCACGGGGGGTACGCGGGTCGGCGACGGGGCACCTTGTGCGGGCGTTTTCGGCACCGGAGGAAAAACGCAATGACGACGAACAAATGTCCGCGTGGGACGCGGTTGGCAGGATGGTTTGCGGGCGCGCTGCTGGTTTGTGGCCTGCTCCAGACGGCGGCCTGGGCGGCCAAGCCGATCCCGATCGGCGTCATGGCCCCCGAGAAACTGGCGGACGGGCGCGCGATCATGCACGCCGCCCAGCTGGCGGTCGATCAGATCAACGCGGCGGGCGGGGTCAACGGTCGCAACCTGAAGCTGTACAAGTTCGATGACAAGGCCTCGGGGGCCAACGCCGTACGCGCGCTCAAGCGGGCCGTCGACGAGGACCACGTGAAGGCCATGGTCGGGGTTTTCATCAGTGAGGTCGCCCTCGCCGTGGAGCCCTGGGCGGGCCGCCTGCACACCCCGTTCATCATAACGGGATCCCTTTCCACCAAGGTCGCGCAAAACATCCACGACCACTACAACCGGGACAAGTACGTCTTCCAGGCCCAGGAGAACTCCAAGTTTGTCGCGGAATCGATCTGTCACGAGCTGCATGCGCTCGTGGTGAAGAAGCTTCACTACAGCCGGGCCGTGATCCTGCACGAGCAGGCCGCGTTCGCCCTGCCGATGGCCAACGAGTACCGGCGCTGTCTGCCACGGGCGGGGCTGAAGGTGGTCGACGAGATCGCATTCTCGCGCAGCGAGAATGATTTCACCCCGATCTTCGACCAGGTCGAGAAGGACCACGCGCAGGTGGCCGTGACCGCGGTCGGGATCAACGGCACCCGGCCCGTGGTGCAGTGGCACCAGCAGCAGGCGCCGTTCCTGCTGGCGGGACAGGACGCCGACGCGACCGACCCGCATTTCTGGCGGGACACCAACGGCGCCGCCCAGGGCGTCCTGGAACACACCTTCGGCGCCGGCGTGGCCCTGACCTCGAAGTCCGTCAGCTTCTACCGGGCGTACAAGGCCCGCTTCCACGAGGCCCCGGCGGATCTCGGCTACCCTGCCTACGACGGTGTCTACATCCTCAAGGCCGCGATCGAGCGTGCGGGCAGCGTACAGCCGGACGCGCTGGTCAAGGCGCTGGAGAAGACCAACATGGACGGGGTGACCGGGCACATTGCCTTCTATGGTCGGCACAGCCGTTATACCCATGGCAAGAAGTACCAGCGCGGGGTGCTGTTCCAGTGGCAGCATGGCAAGCAGGTGGTTCTGCTGCCCGGGAAGGTCTCCCAGGGGCACCTGAAGGTGCCGGCGTTCGTCCGTCCCCACGGGAACTGACCGGCGGCGCCGCCGCCGTCGTACCGGGCGGAAGGCCGCCGGCTTTGCGGCTCGCACTCGCTCCGGGGCGTGAAATCCCCGGAGCGGTGCGGCGCCGCGCGGTGCCGGCTCGCCGGCCCGGCCCGTCCCGGGCGATTGCCCACGGCGGTGTGGCGGCTATCATGGAAGCGATGGGCGGGGCGCGGCCTCGCCAGCGCCGGGGTGGTGTTGCGCCTGAGGCTTGCCGGCGCCATGATCTTGTCGGCACCGGCGGCACGCGCTTGGACCGGGAGCGCGGGTGGCAGGCGCGGGCAGGGAACGGGTTCGCGCCGGCGGGCGCGTCGGTTTTCCTGGTGCGGAGCGGATGACGCGGATGCGCGGGGTCGGGTGAACGACACGACGGGTGATCGCCGGAGCGGGCGATCGTACGAGCGGATGCAGGGTCTGGCCAAGGGCCTGGCAGTGCTGGAGTGCTTCGTGGGCGGCCATGACCGGCTGACGGCCGCGGACGCGGCACGGATGGCGGGCCTCACCCGGGCGGCCGCCCGGCGGTGCCTGCTCACCCTGGTCGATCTGGGGTATCTCACGTACGACGGCAAGTTCTTCCGCCCGTTGCCGAAGATGCTGCGCATCGGCGGTGCGTATCTGACCGGGAACCCGCTTCCCCAGCATGCCCAGGCGATTCTGGGCGCTGCTCGCGACCGCATCGGCGAATCCGTCTCCCTGGCCATCCTGGATGGCCCGAACGCGGTCTTCGTGGCGCGGGCGGCGGTGCCTCGATTGGTCTCGACCGGGGTGAATGTCGGTGCCGCGTTGCCCGCCTATTGCTCGGCCACCGGCCGGGTTCTGCTGACGGGGCTGTCGGACGACGAGGTGCGCGCACGCCTGGAGCAGACCCCTCTGGTGGCGTTGACACCGCGCACGCGGACCGATTTGGCGTCGCTGCTGGAGGTGGTCCAGGCCGTCAGAAGAGAGGGTTTCGCGCTGGTCGAGGAGGAGCTCGAGCTCGGCATGCGCTCGCTGGCGGTGCCCGTACGGGACCGGGAGGGTCGCGTTGTTGCGGCCATGAGCGTAAGCGCATCGTCCGCACGGGTCAGCTCGGCCGTGATGACACAGGAGTTCCTGCCGGTCCTCCGGCAATTCTCGGAAACCCTCGGCGGGCGTCTTTAGAGCCTGATTGCCGACCGCATCTGCGGGGCCGGCGCGCTTGGCGCGGGAATGGAAAACCGTCGTATTCCGGTTGCAAGCCTGGACGGCAACGGGGATGCCGGGCGGGCGGCACGTTGCTCCGGCTCAACCGTGCCATCCCGGACCAGGGATGGGGCGCGTCGCCTGCGGGCGCGTCTCCGCGGCCTGGGGTCGATTTTGGTTGCACACGTGCCCCTATAGCACCAGTGTCGGTTCCCGTTCATCGGGCAACGGCCCCAGAGGCGGGTCTCCAGGGGCTTGCTTGGGCGCTTCCCACAGTGTGTGATCAGCAGGGACGTCGTGGAGCAGTCGCTCGTTGTGACTGGCGCGGCGGCTCGACTGCCGGTCGGGACGCGGTTGTGTTGCGGGCGCGGGGCAAGCACAGCGTGTATTGGCCGTATCGCGAAGTGGGTCACTGAGATCGATTTCGCGGCCCGGCGAGGCACCGCTCAGCAAACGGACCGGGGCGGTGGCCCGCGGAACTGATCGGCCGCAGGCGATTGAGCTTCTGCACTGGATTTGGGCGCAACCCGGAGTGAAGGGGCTACCTGCCAACGCCCGGCTCCCGGGCCGGGCAGCAAAGTATCAAGGTGTTCTATGCAGTTTCATCTCGACGGGTTCCAGCCCGGCGACCCGGCAATCCGCCCGGCGGCCGGGCAATACCATAGCGCCCAGGTATCCGATCGCCTGCCGGAGCAGGTGGACGTCTTGATCGTCGGCTGCGGTCCGGCCGGGCTGACGCTGGCGGCGCAGCTGGCCCGCTTCCCCGAGCTGAGCACGCGGGTCATCGAGCAGAAACCGGGCCGGCTCCTGCTGGGACAGGCGGACGGCATCGCCTGCCGCACGATGGAGATGTTCGAGGCCTACGGTTTCAGCGAGCGGGTCCTGAAGGAGGCCCAGTGGATCAACGAGACGGTGTTCTGGAAGCCGGATGACGCGCAGCGGGCAAACATCCGCCGCAGCGGCAGGATCCAGGACACGGAGGACGGGCTGTCCGAGTTTCCGCACGTCGTGCTCAACCAGGCACGGGTGCACGACTTCTACCTGGACGCCATGTACAACGCGCCCACCCGGCTGGTGCCGGACTATTCGCGCGAGTTGCTCGATCTTCAGCTCGATCCGGCGGCCGCGGAGGGGGCGGCGGGCCATCCGCTGACGGCGCGGATCGCCCGCGTGGACCCGGCCCACCGGGGCCAGATCGAGACCGTACACGCGCGCTACGTGGTTGGCTGCGACGGGGCGCGCAGCACGGTACGCACCTGCCTGGGTCGGGAGCTGCGTGGCGATTCGGCCAATCAGGCCTGGGGGGTGATGGATGTCCTGGCGGTGACCGACTTTCCCGACATCCGCCTCAAAGCCGTGATCCACTCCGCCAACGAGGGCAACATGCTGGTCATCCCGCGCGAGGGCGGGTACCTGGTGCGCCTGTACATCGAGCTCGACAAGCTCAACCAGGACGAGCGGGTGTCCAGCCGGAAGATCACCAGCGAGCACCTGGTGGCGGCGGCCCAGCGGATTATTCATCCGTACTCGCTGGAGGTGAAGGAGATCGCCTGGTGGTCGGTCTACGAAATCGGCCAGCGCCTGTGCGACAAGTTCGACGACGTGCCCGAGGAAGCCGTTGGCGAGCGGTTCCCGCGGGTCTTCATCGTCGGCGACGCCTGCCACACCCACAGCCCCAAGGCGGGGCAGGGCATGAACGTGTCCATGCGCGACAGCTTCAATCTGGGGTGGAAGCTCGCTTCGGTCCTGCGGGGCAGGGCGTCGCCGCGCATCCTGCACACCTACTCAATGGAGCGCCGGACCGTCGCCCGGGAGCTGATCGATTTCGATCGCGAGTTTGCGCAGATGTTCAGCGCGCCGCCGAAAGGCGCCGGGGATGCCGGCGGCGAGGGCGTGGATCCGGCCGAGTTCCAGCGCTACTTCGTGCAGCACGGCCGCTTCACCGCCGGGACCGCGATCCGGTATTACCCCTCGATCCTCTCCGCCGAGCCGACCCACCAGCACCTGGCCCGGGACCTGGTCATCGGCAAGCGCTTTCACTCGGCCCCGGTGATCCGGCTCGCGGATGCCAAGCCGTACCAGCTCGGTCACGCGGTCAAGGCCGACGGACGCTGGCGCCTATTCGCCTTCGCCGACCCGGCCGCGCCGGGCGAGCCCGCCTCCGGGATCGTCGCCTTGTGTCGGTTTCTCACCGATTCGCCGCAATCCCCGCTGGTCCGCTACACCCCGGCGGGTGCGGACATCGACGCCGTCGTCGACGTGCGGGCCGTGTTCCAGCAGGGCCACCGCGAGCTCGCGCTGGAAACCCTCCCGGGCCTGCTCCTGCCGCGGAAGGGGCGCTACGGCCTGCGGGACTACGAGAAGGCGTTCTGTCCGGATCTCAAGAACGGCAACGACGTCTTCGAGATGCGGGGCATCGACCGTGCGGCGGGCTGCATGGTGGTGGTGCGGCCGGACCAGCACGTGGCCCACGTGCTGCCCCTTGATGCCCATCGCGAGCTCGCGGCCTTCTTCGATGGCTTCATGACCCGGGCCGGTTGAGCAAGGGCCCCGCACTCTGCGGCTTTGACCTGAATCTGTCCCGCTGTCCCATCCGGTAAGGCGCTTGCGATTGCCGCTCCGCTCTCTTCCTGCGACTACGGTGAGCCCGGCAGCGCGGACGCGGAAACGCCGCACCGATCGGCTGCCCTACAGATGGGCCAGGCCTGGTCTCCCGGAATCTCTGCCAATAGCTGTGGGTGTTACCAATCTTCCAGAAGCTATTGCCATGTCTCAGCGGCTGCCGGTGCCTTCCTGGCAGGGCGCGAGGGCGGATGTCGTGGCGCGAAACGGCCGACGAGCGACAGGCCGCTCACGGCGGCACAGGCAGCCGCCCGCGGGGAACGGCCGTGCGCCCCGCCGGCGGTGTCGCGTTCACTCGGCGTGGCACGGACATAAGTTGGCCGGGGCCAAAGCCCCGGCCAACCTCTTGACTTAACACTTAAAACTTAACACCTAAAACTCCGCGGCTCCGGAGCCGCGGGTCTCCGACAGCGAGTCCATCTCGCGGTCCACCTCGCGCTCGTGCTCCGCGGCTTCCCGGTGGGCCCTCCTGGGCAGCCAGTAGCCGGCCATGAAGAACACCAGCGGCAGGAACAGCACCTCGCCGGCGGCGCAGACCCACCACCAGGTCTGCCACTGGCCCGGCGCCTCGTTCTCGGCGCGGTGGACCGTCGGGGCGTACTTGCGCAGGTAGTCGAGCTGGGGCCGGGCTTTCTCGACGTCGGCGAGCGCCGTCGGGCCGACCTTCCGTGCCAGCTCCTGCTGGAGCGCGGGCGGTGCGGCGCCCGGCGGGTACTGGCGCAGCTTCGCGAACAGCTCGGGCGCCTCCTGGATGGTGGCGATCTGGTTGGCCAGCGCGGTCTCGAGGTCGTTGACCTGGGCGCCGTGCTCCACCAGCGGCGTGACCGAGTGCACGATCAGCGGCAGCACGAAGAAGGCGACGGCGACCACCGAGCGCAGGATCCAGCC
>DASQZM010000045.1:0-111435 GCA_035638695.1 Gammaproteobacteria bacterium
GGTCGCCCGGTTCGTCTATGGCTCGAAGCCGAACGTGCCCGCCTACATGATCAAGAACGGCAAGACCTACCGGATCATTTCCGATCACCTGGGCAGCGTGCGGCTGGTGCTGGACGTGTCCACCGGCGAGGTCGTGCAGCAGATGGACTACAGCCCCTTCGGGAAGGTACTCAAGGACACCAATCCGGGGTTCCAGCCGTTCGGGTTTGCCGGTGGGATCTATGATCCGGATACCGGGCTGGTGCGGTTCGGGGCCAGGGACTATGACGCGGAGACGGGGCGGTGGACGAGCCGGGATCCGATCCTATTCGCTGGGGGAAGCGCCAATCTTTATGGATACAGCCTAAACGACCCGGTAAATTTCCGTGACCCGCACGGGATGTTCTGCCTAAAGGACATCGTGCTAGAAGTGGCGAAATTCCTACGCCAGCATGGCTTCGTCGAGCTGACATTCGATGCGGGTTATGGCATTGGCGTAAGCGCCAGTGTCGAGGTCACTAAGAAGGGAATATCTGCGTACGGAGGTATAGGGGCCGGTCTAGGCTACGGAGTTTCTTTAGCCGGGGGGGTGCAAGCTGGATCATCGTCGGGATGGCAACTGCGCGGTTCTGTTTCTGGCGGCGAGCTTATAGGCGGGGAAGTCTCCGGCACCGTTAGTCAAGGCGGGCTTGCTGCTTCGGGCGGCCTTGGCGCTGGGGTGGGGGCGGGCGCAACGGTGACTGGGGGATACGAAACCACGAGTGTGCCATTCGACCATTCCGGTGCGGCACCGTCATCCAGCTCCGACGCGTGTGGATGTGCATGAGAGGACAAGATGACCGATTTTCTGTTGTTCTCGCTATTTTGCTTCCTGGCGGTATGTTGGGCAATTGGAACCATTCTCTATTATCGCTTTCTTTCCCGTTTACGCAGCCATCATCGCGATGTGTGGAGAGAGCTCGGTAGTCCGACGATGGTCGCGAATAACTCTGCGCAAAACTACTTCGCGGTGCGGCGGTTTCTGAAACAGCGCCGGTTTATAGGGCTCGACGATGCGGAGTTGGAGTCGAGGGCGTGTGCGCTCTGGCGTTATGGTAACTATTGCCTTGTCGCCGTTGGGGTCATCCTCGTCGCGATGCTCATGTTAATCCTCCGAAGCGACCTCGGCACAACAACGAAATAGGGGACAGATCTATTTTGCTGAAGGACGAGACGTCCAGAAAATAAATCTGAGAATCATCTAGAAGGCCCCCTCCGCGGGCGGTAACTTCTTGTGTGGCAGCAACGAGTTACCGACACAGAGGAGGCCTTTCCATGGCAGTTTACGGCGGGATTGACCTGCACTCCAACAACAGTGTTCTGGCACTGATCGACGCCGAGGGCGCACTGCTCTTTCACAAGCGCTATCCCAACGAGCCGGAGGCGATCAAGGGCGGGCTGGCGCCGTTTGCGGACGCACTGGAAGCGGTGGTGGTGGAGTCGACCTACAACTGGTACTGGCTGGTGGACGGGTTGCAGGATGCCGGCTACGCGGTGCGGCTGTGCAACCCGGCCAAGGCCGACCGCTACGACGGGCTCAAGTACGCCGATGATTTCACCGACGCCCGCTGGCTGGCCGAGATGCTGCGCCTTGGGATCCTGCCGGAAGGCTACATCATGCCGCGCAGCGAGCGGGCCCTGCGGGATTTGCTGCGCTGCCGAGCGCACCTGGTGCGGCAACGGACAGGGCTGCTGGCGGGAACAACGAAATAGGGGACAGATCTATTTTGCTGAAGGACGAGACGTCCAGAAAATAAATCTGTCCCCTTTTCCCTGTCCCCTTTTCCCTCTGCCCCGCTCCCTGCTCCGCCGGACAGTCCTATTTCATCACCGGCATCACAAACTGGTTGTCGCCGCGAACACCCTTCGGCCACCGGGCGGTCACGGTCTTCAGTTGCGTGTAGAAGCGCACACCGTCGGGGCCGTGGGCGTGCTGGACGCCGAAGCGGGAGCGCTTCCAGCCGCCGAAGCTGTAGAAGGCCATGGGTACCGGGATGGGCACGTTGATGCCGACCATCCCGGCCTGGACGCGGTTGGCGAACGTTCGTGCCGCGTCTCCGTCGCGGGTGAAGATCGCCGTGCCGTTGCCGAACTCGTGGTCGTTGACCAGCTCGAGAGCATGCTCGAAGTCGCTCGCACGCACGACGGACAGCACCGGCCCGAAGATCTCTTCCCGGTAGATACGCATCTCCGGGGTCACGCGGTCGAACAGGCAGGGGCCGAGGAAGAAGCCGTTCTCGTGGCCCGGTACTTCCAGGTCCCGGCCGTCGACCGCCAGCTCGGCGCCCTGTTCGACGCCCAGGTCCACGTATCCGCGCACCTTGTCCAGGTGCTCCCCGGTGACCAGCGGGCCCATCTGCGGCTCGTCCGCGTCCAGGCCGTCGCCGACCTTGAGGGAGGCCAGTCGATCGCGGAGGGCACTGACCAGCCGGTCCGCGGTGTCGTCTCCCACGGGGACCGCCACCGAGATGGACATGCAGCGTTCGCCGGCCGAGCCGTAGGCGGCGCCGATCAGCGCATCCGCGGCCTGCTCCATGTCCGCGTCGGGCATCACCACGGCGTGGTTCTTCGCGCCGCCGAGGGCCTGGACACGCTTTCCGTGGGCCGAGCCGTGGCGGTAGATGTATTCCGCGATGGGAGTCGATCCCACGAAGCTGAGCGCACCCACGCGCGGATCCTCGATCAGGGTATCGACCGCGTCCTTGCTGCCGTTGACCACGTTGAATACACCGTCCGGAAGCCCGGCCTGCTGGAGCAGCTCCGCGAGCACCAGGGCGGTGCTGGGATCCTTCTCCGAGGGCTTGAGCACGAAGCTGTTGCCGCAGGCGATCGCCACCGGGAACATCCACATCGGCACCATCGCCGGGAAGTTGAACGGGGTGATGCCCGCGACCACGCCGACGGGCTGGCGCACGGACCAGGAATCCACATCGCTACCGACGTCGAGCGAGTGTTCGCCCTTTAGCAGGTGGGGAATGCCGCAGGCGAACTCCACCACCTCCATGCCGCGGATCACCTCGCCCCGGGCATCCGAAAGAACCTTGCCGTGCTCGCGCGTGATCGTGGCCGCGAGCCGGTCCAGGTTCTCGTCGAGCAGCTGCTTGAACCGGAACATCACCCGCGCGCGTCGCACCGGCGGCGTCGCTGCCCAGTCCGGGAATGCCCTTGCAGCGGCGGCGATCGCTGCGCGCGTCTGGGCCGGTCCGGCGTGGGCGACGTCGGCCGTCTTCCCGCCGGAGGCGGGGTTGTAGACCGGGGATCGGTCGGTGCCCTGGTCGTGGGCCGGAGCACCGTCGATCCAGTGGTGCAAGGTGTTGTCGTCAAGGGCCGTGGGAACGAACGCTTCGACTGCCGGGTTCATCTCGGACCTCCTGGAATCTGCGGAAGCTGACGCGCAACGCGCCGCAATCCGACCGACCGGATCACCATGACAGACTCGTGCTCCCCGGCCATTGCCTCTTCCCCGCGCGCTGGGGTCCGGTTCTGTTTGCGACGCTCTTTCCCATGTTCGGCTGTTCTGCGCTTACGTGAAACAGAAAGGGATGCGATGTCGGGAAACTCTTTGCCAATAGCGGCTGCTGGACAAGAACGGACGTGGGCTCCATGGGGCAGCGCTTGCCTGACCCCGATTCTTGGTCTGCGCGGGCAATGCGTCAAGTCGCTCGCCGCGATCGATGAGCCGTCAGCGCCGCGCCATCCTGTTGAACCAGCGCAAAACCACTGCTGCGACGCCGTGGCCCGGCCCGATCGCTCCCGAAAAGCGTCCCGCACGGCATCGAAGTCGTGCTCGAGCGCGAAGGGCGCGTCGCGGAGGGGTCCAGGATGCACGCTGTAAACCGGGCCGACCGGGACCCGCTCGATCTGGTCCATCACATTCGCCGCTTCAAGACCCTGTGCTTCGAGTCGCGGGGATCGTAGGCGCTGGCGGTCCGATGCAGGGTGGGCTCGATCATCCGACCCGCATCGGGCGTGTCGCCGGATGAGCAAGCTCCGAGCGCCGCATGGCGTTCTACGAAGCGGACGCGCCTATGGCTTCACGGGTGAGGCAGTCCGCCGCAGTCACTCCGCATATGGTCAACCTCCCAGGGCAGCAGCTCTGCGTCATCCGACGCGAGCCGTCCAGCATCAAACTGATCCCACCCCTTCCGGCCGTGCCAAGACGTGAAATTCCGGCCGCGCTGACATACACTCTGCCGCAATGGCCTCTCTCCTCGGGAACCGGTAAGTATTTGCGCGTACTCATCTTATGCCCTGGATTGCGGCCTATTGCCATTCTCTCGGTGAGCTATGCGGGCCAGAGCTGGTTCCGCCGCAGGCGCGGGGTTCCGAGGCAACCCCTGGAGGTCACAATGCAATGGCGGTGGACGGTGACGGGTGCCGTCTGGGCGATCGCAACGGTCGCGCTGACAGGCTGTGCCTTGCCGCCGCCCACGTCGGCGGAGCTGGCCGCCATGCACAACGCTACCCCGCCCCCGAGCCGGCGCGCGGCCCACGCGGCGGTCGTGCGTTATGTCTCCCCCCAGCTCGAGGAGCCGGGCTCTGCCCGATACCGCTTTGACCCGGTACGGCAGAGCTGGCTCATCGCACAGGGTCAACGTGAGTTCGGCTACTTTGAGTGTGGCGAGGTCTACGCAAAGGAGATCGGGCACGGCGGCTTCCTGCCCCGGTCGCCGTTCATTGTTTTCTTCGATCCGCAGTCGGGGGATCGCGTGCGCTCGGGCATGGTGGCGTTGCCCGCGACCGACCTGGAGGGGGCTCGCAGGACGGTCGTTGACAACCAATGTCAAGCGATCACCGGACACGCCGTGAGGACTCTGTACGGGGGGTGACGGCCCCGGCTTCGAGCGCCTGGCCCGGGTCGAACGGTGCTCCCGAGCGCTGCCCTCACCGGGGCCGGCGGTCCACCGGGAGAGCGCCACCGGCCGTGGTTGACGCGGATGGCCGGTATTCGGGGTAGCATAACTTCGGGGAAGGGGCGGCTCCGGCGCCGCGGCAGGTCGCCGCAGCGGGCCGTCAAAAAGGGGACAATCCGTGATGCTCGGAAAGAGGATCGCCGCGGTTGCCGGGGCTGTGATCGTGGGAGCGGGTGCCGGTCTGGCGGGCCGGGCGGTGGTACTGCACTTCCGTGACAACGGCAGACCGGCGGTCGACTGGAAGCTGCGGCGCCTGGCAGCGCGCATGAACGCGGTGCTTCCGCGGCAGATCGACGCCGACACCCGCCTCGACGATGTCGAGGCGGGTAGTCATCGGTTTACCTATCACTACACTATCCTGCACTACCGGGCCGACCAGCTGGACAGCGCCCGCTTCCGGCAGTACGTACGCCCCCTGCTGGTCGAGCGCCTTTGCGCCTCCGGCAACCTGGACGTGTTCGTCAAGGACCAGGTCGTGGTGGTGTACCGCTATTCGGGCAGGAACGGCGGCGCGGTGGCGACCATCCGGATCCGGCCGCTGGACTGTTCCGCGGTGAAACCGAAGGTGGACTGAGGGGCCCCGAACGGAGCGCCCGGTGAGGTGTAAAAAACTGGAGACATTTTCCCCGTGGTGGTGTAAAGTCGCCTTCGCAGTACGGTTACGGTAGCAAGCACGGAAGTCCCTCCATACCATTTGGTCGACCCCCCGTATTTCCCGCCTGACCCGACTGCAAACGTGCAATCATCAACGCAGTAGAGGTATTTCCGTGGTTACCGGAACAGTCAAGTGGTTCAGCGAGGCCAAGGGCTTCGGATTCATCGCTCCCGAGGACGGCGGCAAGGATGTCTTCGTGCATCATTCCGCGATCCTGGGCACCGGCTTCAAGACGCTCGCCGACGGACAGCGCGTGCAGTTCGAGATCGAGCAGGGCGCCAAGGGCCCGGCCGCCGCGAACGTGCAGGCAATCTAGCCCGCGGGTCGCGCCGCCGCAGGTAACGAAGAGCCCCGCCGCCCGGCGGGGCTCTTCGCATTGGCCCATTGGCCAACCCAATAAAGGGGCAGACATGGAGCGGCAACTGTTGTAAAGTCTGCCCTGCAGTACGGTTACGGCAGTAAGCACGGAAGTCCCTCCAGGCACGTCCTTGGTAGTATCTCCCGTAGTTTTCTTCGCGCGTCCGGCTGCGGTTAGGTTCGTTCAACATGCAGTAGAGGTATTTCCGTGGTTACCGGAACAGTCAAGTGGTTCAGCGAGGCCAAGGGCTTCGGATTCATCGCTCCCGAGGACGGCAGCAAGGACGTCTTCGTTCATTACTCCGCCATCGTCGGCAGCGGTTTCAAGACGCTGGAAGACGGCCAGCGGGTTCAGTTCGAGATCGAGCAGGGTCCCAAGGGCCCGGCCGCCGCGAACGTCCAGGCGGCCTGAGCGGCAGATCCTGTCCCGACAGGATTTCAGGGAAGCCCCGCCATCCGGCGGGGCTTTCTTGTTTTGGGGCCCGTCCGGGCCCGGCTTTGTCGGGCCGAGCACGCTTGCACCGGATCCACCGCAGGCCGTCCCCGGCCCGTGGAACGCGCCGAAGGATCGGTCCCGTATTCAAGCGGTCAGCCGTTCGCGGTCAGGAACCGGTCGAGGGCGTTGGCGAAGTCCTGGCGGTCGCGGGCGCTGAAGGTCGGCGGGCCGCCGAGTTCCACGCCGGCGTCGCGCAGGTCCTGCATGGCGTCGCGCATGGTCAGGCGCTCGCCGATGTTGTCGCGCGTGAGCATCTGGCCGCGGGGCGTGAGTGCTGATGCGCCGCGCTCGATGACCTCGGCGGCCAGGGGGACGTCGGCCGTGATCACGAGGTCGCCGGCCGCCACCGTCTGCGCGATGTGGCGGTCGGCCTGGTCGAACCCGGAGGGTACCCGTACCTGCTTCACGTTGGGCGTGCGCCGCACCGGCATCGGTGCGTTGGCGACCAGGGTCACCGTCACCGAACGCCGGGCGGCGGCGCGCACCAGGATGTCCCGGATGACCTTCGGGCAGGCATCGGCGTCTACCCAGATCTGCATCTTCCGCAGGGCTGTCTCCGCAGGGGCGGGAAGGCGATCGCTGTGCCCCCGCACGTTGTCGTCACTGCCGGTCGAGGACCTTCTGCACCTGCTTCCAGGCGAGCTCGGCCATGGGCCGCGCGCGCTTGCCGGCCTCCACCGCGTGCTCGCTGGCGGCGGTGCCGTCCTTCACCCGCCCCATGATGCCCTGCGAGATGGCGGCGATGCGGAACAGGTTGTAGGCCATGTAGAAGCCCCACTCGTCCTGGCCGATCTCGCCGCGGCCGGTGTTGCGGCGATACATTTGCACGTACTCCTGTTCGGTGGGGATTCCGAGACTGGCGACGTCGACGCCGCCGATCCCGCGCATCAGGTCCGCCGGGATGTGCCACGACATGCAGTGATAGGCGAAGTCGGCCAGCGGGTGGCCGAGCGTGGAAAGCTCCCAGTCCAGCACCGCGATGATGCGCGGCTCGGTGGGATCGAACATCAGGTTGTCCAGGCGATAGTCCCCGTGGACGATGGCGGTGGCGGTCTTGTCGCTCTCGGGGATGTGTTCGGGCAGCCACTCCATCAGCCGGTCCATCTCGGGGATGGTTTCGGTCTCGGAGGCCCGGTACTGCTTGGACCAGCGGTGGATCTGGCGCGCGATATACTCGCCGTGCTTACCGAAATCATCCAGCCCCACGGCCTTGAAATCGACGCTGTGCAGCGCCGCGATGACCCGGTTCATCTCTTCGTAGACCGCGCGGCGCCCGGCATTGCCCATCTCCGGCAGGGTCTGGTCCCACATCACGCGACCTTCCTTGTACTCCATGATGTAGAACGCCGTGCCGATGATGTCGTCGTCCTCGCACAGGCAGTAGGTACGGGGCACGGGTACGTCGGTGTCGCGCAGCGCCGTGATCACGCGGTACTCGCGGTCGACCGCGTGGGCCGAGGGCAGTAGCTTGCCCGGCGGCTTGCGCCGCATGACGTAGCGGGTACCGTCGCCGCCCTTCAGGCGGAAGGTCGGGTTGGACTGGCCGCCCCTGAACTGCTCCACCTCCAGCGGGCCGGTGAAGCCCTCGACGTGCGCCTGCATGTACTCCGCGAGGCGTCCCACGTCGAACTGGTGGCGTTCCTGCACCGGCATGGTGCCGACGAACTCGTTGCTCATGAGTCTCCTCCATTGCGACTGCCGGCGGTACGGCGATCCGGTGGCGGAGTGTCGCCGCGCGCCCGGGCCGGTGGCTGGCGTAGCGGGCGGCATCCGGGAAACAGCCGCAAAGGATACCAGACAGACGGCCCGGCGCGGACGCCGGGCCGTGGCGGGAGCGGCCGCGGGATCAGCCGGCGGGCAGCATGGCCGCGCCGCGTTCGGCATAACCTGCCGTGCCGCCCTTGCGGATGATCACGTGCTCCCCGTCGACGTTGAGCGCAGTCGCGCTGGGGTGCTTGCGAAAGGCCTTGATGATGTCCTCCAGCAGCTGAGCCTTCGCGGGTGGAAGCTGGGAAAACCGGACCCGTTTCAGGTCCACCTCCGCGCGATTCTTGCCGGCCAGTGATTGGGTCCCCGGCTTGTAGATGGCGCCGGTGGCGAAATCGACGCCGTAAGCGATCACGCCGGGAACGATGAAGAACAGCAGTCCCACGCCGTCCAGGATGGCGATGCCGGGATCGATCTCGCCGCCGGTCTGTCCGCGCCGGCTGGGATAGAGGATGGTGCCGCACCCCGCGAGCTGGGCGACGGTGACCAGCGAGACCAGGCCGACCGCGGCCTGCGTCAGGCGACGATTGATTCGCATGAGCACTCTCCTTTTCGCTGTTCGTTATTGGGCGCGCCACTGGTGGCGGCGCGGCAGTCTATGGCACACACGTCGCCCGTTCCGGGAAGGTTTCCCCGACCGGGTTACTAACACACGCCGGCCGCCGCGTCGAATACGTCCGCGGGGCGGCGCTTATGCCCGGTCCCGCGACGGGAGACCAGAGACGCCGAGCCCATCCGGTACGTGTACGGTCTGGGTGGGGAAGGCGAATTCGGCCCCGTGGCCCAGCACGATGTCGGCGATCTTCAGCAGCAGGTCTTCCTTGACGTCTTTGTACTCACTCCAATCGATAGTACGGGTGAAGCA
Organism: Gammaproteobacteria bacterium; assembly: GCA_035638695.1. Classification (GTDB taxonomy): domain Bacteria; phylum Pseudomonadota; class Gammaproteobacteria; order UBA5335; family SLRW01; genus DASQZJ01. Next base: position 9,072 of record DASQZM010000045.1, read on the forward strand.
GTAGATCACGATGTTCAGCGAGCTCGCCGCGTAGGTGTCGAAGTTCACCATCACCGACTGCCCGTGGTCGATGTCCTCGCGTGCCGCGATGTGGCCACGCACGTCGTCCAGGATCGGCTGCATCCTCTCGATGTCGTCGTAGCGGATGCCCACCGTCTCGAAGATGCGGCGGTTGAGCATGCGCGTGCCGTTCTCGACGATCGCGGTGTTGAACAGGGAGTTGGGCACGTAGTAAGGCCGCCGGTCGAAGCTCAGCACGCGGGTGGTGCGCCAGCCGATCTCCTGCACGGTGCCCATCACGTTCTGCTGCGGCAGCACGATCCATTCGCCGACCTTGAACGGGCGGGCGGTGTACACGGTGAATCCGCCGAACAGGTTGGCGACGAAGCCCTGGGCAGCGAAGCCCACGGCGATGCCGCCGATCCCGCCGAAAGCCAGCAGGCCGGAGATGGAAAAGCCCAGCGTCTGCAGCGCCACCAGGACGGCCACGATGACGATGCTGGCACGCGCCAGCTTGCCCAGGGCGTCGACCGCCGTGACGTCCACCGCCTCGCCGCGCCGGTTGCGCTTGAGCGCGTAGGCGCGTTGCAGGCGGACCGAGAAGCGCAGCGCGAACCAGGCGATGTCGCCGATGATCGCCACCGCCCGCGCCTGGTGGAACACCGCGGCCAGGGCCGACTGCGGATTGCCCGCGATGGCGATGTGCGCCGCGACGCTCACGCCGATGATCCAGATGAAGACCTGCAGCGGCGTGTTGAGGGCCTCCACCAGCGCGTCGTCCCACAGCGCGGCGGATTTTCGGGCGAGGCGCTGTACGAAGCGCTGGAACACCCGCTGGACGACGAAGTTGACGCCGGCGCAGACGAACACGATGGCGGCGGCCCAGAACAGCCACGACCAGTCGTGGTAGAAGGCCAGCACGTCCTTCCAGAATGCGCTGTGCAGCATGATGTCCCTCGGTCGGCTCGGTAGGCGGCGCGGGTAAGTATAGCGGCGAGCCGCCGGATGGACGACGGCTCAGGCCAACGCCGGGCACTCGCTCTCGATGTCGAAGCCCATCCCCTCCGGCCACCCCTTCACTGCCACGAATGTTCGTGCCGGGAAATCCTGCCGGAAGAATCGTGCGTAGGTCCGGTTGATGGCAGCGAACTGGTCCGGGTCCGTAGCGTAGACGGTGGCCTTCAGCACCTTCTCCAGGCTGCTGCCGGCCGTCTCCAGCACCTTCCGGACGTTCTCCAGGCACTGCGTCGCTTTCTGCCCCATGTCGCCCTGCACCGGGCGGACGCTCTGAAGGTCGAGCGGCGGCATGCCCGAGACGAACACCATGCCGCTGCCCCGCACGGCCGTGGAGATCGGCACGCCCAGGCGCTCGGCGCCCTCGGAGAACGGTGATCCGCGAATGATTTCTTTCTCTGGCACGGTCACCCCCCATTGTCGCGATCCTGCATTGCCCCTGGGGCGGTGAACAGAAGCATAAGCAAGAGGATACCGCGCGTGAGGACGCCCGCGAGGCCTCCGGTTCACGCTGCCCTGACGTGCCCGCTTGGAGCGCGGCTGGCGTTCCAGTAGAGTCGCTGCATCGGCTGGAGGAGAGCCCGCGCGGGCGAGGCGGACCGGGACGGAACATGGCGGGTCGATGCGCGTAGGCGGCAAGGCGTTGCGTACGGCGGTGGTGGCGCTGGTCCTGCTCCTGGGCGGCGGCTGCGGCGGGCCCTGGAACGACCCCTACCCGTATGCGCGGCCGGATGCCAATACCCTGTACGCCTCGTTCCAGGAGCAGCCGCGCCACCTCGATCCGGCGCGGGCCTATTCCTCCGACGAGTACACCTTCATCGGGCCGGTCTACGAGCCGCCGCTGCAGTACGCGTATCTCGAGCGCCCCTACCAGCTGGTGCCGCTGACCGCGACGCGGGTCCCGAAGCCGCACTATCTCGACGCACAGGGCGACCCGCTGGGGCCACACCCGGACCCGGACCGGATCGCCTACAGCGTCTATACCATCCACCTGCGCCACGGCATCCGCTACCAGCCGCACCCGGCGTTCGCGAAGGGCCCGCGCGGCAAGCCGCGGTACCTGCACCTGACTGCATCGGAGCTGTCCGGCTACTCCAGCATCACGGACTTCCCGCACACCGGTACGCGCGAACTGGTGGCTTCGGACTACGTCTACGAGATCAAGCGCCTGGCCGACCCGCACGTGCACTCGCCCATATTCAGCCTGATGCAGGACCACATCGTCGGCTTCAAGGCCTTCGCCAAACGCGTGACCCAAGTCCGCGCGCGCCGGGAGGAGGCGGGCAAGGGCGCGTTCGTGGACCTGTCGAGGATTCCCATGAAGGGAGCGCAGGCCACCGGCCGCTACACGTTCCGGATCGAGGTGAAAGGGCGCTACCCGCAGCTGCGCTACTGGCTGGCGATGCCGTTCTTCGCCCCGGTCCCGCCGGAGGTGGCCCGCTTCTACAGCCAGAAGGTGTTGCGGGACCGGAACCTCACCCTGGACCAGTATCCGGTCGGCACCGGCGCCTACATGCTGAGCGAGAACAACCCCAACCGGCGCATGGTGCTGGTGCAGAATCCGAACTTCCACCACGAGAGTTACCCGGACTCGGGCATGCCGGGCGATCGCAAGGCCGGGCTGCTCAAGGACGCGGGCAAGCCGCTGCCGTTCATCCACCGGGTGGTGTTTTCCCTGGAGAAGGAGAACATCCCGTACTGGAACAAGTTCCTGCAGGGCTATTACGACATGTCGGGAATCAGCTCCGACAGTTTCGACCAGGCGATCAACATCGGCAGCCAGGGCGGCGCGCACCTGACGCGCAGCATGAAGGCCAAGGGCATGCAGCTGAAGGCCGCCGCGGCGCCGACGATCTTCTACATGGGATTCAACATGCTCGACCCCCTGGTGGGCGGCTACAGCGAACGGGCCCGCAAGCTGCGCCAGGCGATCTCCATCGCGGTCAACTACGAGAGCTTCATCGCCATCTTCCTGAACGGCCGCGGCATCGCCGCCCAGGGACCGATCCCGCCCGGCATCTTCGGCCACCAGGGCGGCAGGGCCGGGATGGACCCCTATGTCTACCAGTGGAAGAGCGGGCACGCCGTGCGCAAGCCGATGCAGGCGGCCCGGCAGCTTCTGGCGCGGGCCGGCTATCCCGGCGGGGTGAGCGCGAAGACCGGCCAGCCGCTGCTGCTGCACCTGGACATCTCCGCCAGCGGCCCCGAGGACAAGGCGCGCCTGGACTGGTACCGCAAGCAGTTCGACCGCCTGGGCGTGCAGCTGGTGATCCGCAATACCAGCTACAACCGCTTCCAGCAGAAGATGGCCGACGGCAACGCGCAGATCTTCGTCTGGGGCTGGAACGCCGACTATCCCGACCCGCAGAATTTCCTCTCGCTGCTCTACGGGCCCAACGGCAAGGCGAAGTACCACGGCGAGAACGTGGCCAACTACCACGACCCGGAGTTCGACCGGCTGTACCAGAAGATGCGGGCGATGCCGGACGGGCCCAAGCGGCTCGCGATCATCCGCCGCATGGTGCACATCGCCCAGCGGGACGCGCCCTGGATCTGGGGCTTTTATCCGGAGAACTACACCCTCTACCAGTCGTGGCTGCACAACGCCAAGCCGAACATGATGGCCAACAATACTCTCAAGTACCTGCGCCTGGACCCGCGCGAACGGGCCCGCGACCGTGACCGCTGGAACCACCCGGTGCTGTGGCCGCTCTGGGCCGTGGCCGGCGTGCTGGCGCTGCTGGTGGTGCCGGGCGTGGTGACCTTCCTGCGGCGCGAGCGCCGCGGCGCGCGGAGGAAATAGCGTGCTCGGCTATATCATCCGCCGCACCGCCTACGCCGTCCCGATCCTGATCGGGGTAAACTTGATCACCTTCGCGCTGTTCTTCGTAGTCAACTCGCCGGCCGACATCGCCCGCATGCAGCTCGGGGTCAAGCGGGTGACGCCGGCGGCGATCCAGAGCTGGGAGCAGGACCATGGCTACGACAAGCCACTGATTTACAACGACAAGGTCACCGGTCTCGGCCACCTCACCGACACCATCCTGTTCCAGAAGTCGCTCAAGGTGTTCGCCTTCGACTTCGGTCGCTCCGATGCCGGGCGCGATATCGGCCGCGACATCCGCACGCGGATGTGGCCCAGCCTGGCGTTCGCCGTCCCGACCTTCGTCGTCGGCATCCTGACCAACATCACCTTCGCGCTGATGCTGGTGTTCTTCCGCACCACCTATATCGACGCCTGGGGCGTGGTGCTGTGCGTGGTGATCATGTCGATCTCGCAACTGTTCTACATCATCGGGGGGCAGTACTTGCTCGGGAAGGTAATGCACCTGGTACCGATCTCCGGCTACGTGGGCGGGAGCAGCGCGCTCAAGTTCCTGGCCCTGCCGATCGCCATCGGCGTGGTCAGCGGCATCGGTGCCGGCACCCGCTGGTACCGGACCATCTTCCTGGAGGAGTACGGCCGCGACTATGTGCGCACGGCGCGGGCCAAGGGGCTGTCCGAGATCCGGGTGCTGTTTCGGCACGTGCTCGGCAACGGCCTGCTGCCGATCCTGACCGGCACCGTGGTGGTGATCCCCACCCTGTTCCTCGGCAGCCTGATCATGGAGTCGTTCTTCGGCATCCCCGGGCTCGGCAGCTACACCATCGACGCCATCAACTCGCAGGACTTCGCGATCGTGCGCGCGATGGTGTTCCTGGGCTCGCTGCTGTACGTGATCGGGCTGCTGCTGACCGACATTTCCTACACCCTGGTCGACCCGCGCGTGAGGTTGAGCTGACCCCATGCCCGTAATCCTGTGGACCGACGCGCTGCTGTACCTGCTGCTGATCGCCCTGACCGCGTTCGTGGTCTACGTGCTGCGCACGCCCCACGCGCGCGGGCCCTGGCGGCGCGTGTTCTCGAGCCACGTGGGCATGGCGGCGCTGGTAATCCTCTGCGCCTACCTGGTGGTCGGGGTGCTGGATTCCATCCATTATCGGCCGGCGGTGCCGGGCGGGAAGCCGGGCCACACGCGCTACTCGCCCGAGGTGCTGAGCCTGCTGGACCGGATCGTGGCGCCGCTGCGCGAGCACAGCGAGCAGACCTACTCGGCGCCGTTCGCTACCCGGCTGTACACCCGGCAGGTGGTCACCGGACCGCAGGGGAAGAAGCGGCAGGTCTACAAGCGGCTGAAATACGGCGGCGCCAACCTCACCGACCCCGCGACGCAGGAGGCCGGGGACATCGCCCGGCGCGCGCTCGCCGGCACCGGCTGGGGACTGCTGATCTCCGCGGCCGCGGCGGGCGCGTTGATCCTGCTGCTCGCCTGCCGCCGGCGCCGTCCGCCGGCGGCAGCGGCCGCCGACGTGCTGCGCGACCGTACCGTGGTGCGCTGGCGGACGGCGATCGTGACGTTGGCGATTCTTGTGATATTCGTCTGCATCTGCACCGAACTCGCCGCGAACTACCACATATTCGGAACGGACAAGGTGGGCGAGGACGTCTTCTACGAGGCGCTCAAGAGCATTCGCACGGGGCTGCTGATCGGGACCCTGACGACGCTGGTGATGCTCCCGTTCGCCATCGCCCTGGGCACCATGGCCGGCTACTTCCACGGCTGGGTCGACGACCTGGTGCAGTACGTCTACACCACGTTGAGCTCGATCCCGGGGGTGCTGCTGATCGCCGCGGCGATTCTGATGCTGCAGGTGTACATGGAGAACCACTCCGGACTGTACGATACCACCGCCGCCCGCGCGGACCTGCGCCTGCTGTTCCTGTGCCTGATCCTCGGCGTCACCAGCTGGACCAGCCTGTGCCGGCTGCTGCGCGCCGAAACTCTCAAGCTGAGCGAGCTGGACTACGTACAGGCGGCGGTCAGCCTGGGTACGCGCCACGGGCGCATCCTGCGCCGGCACATCGTGCCCAACGTCATGCACATCGTACTGATCCAGGTGGTGCTGGATTTCAGCAACCTGGTGCTGGCGGAGGCGGTGCTGTCCTACATCGGAGTGGGCGTGGACCCGAGCATGAACAGCTGGGGCAACATGATCAACAGCGCGCGCCTGGAGCTGGCGCGTGATCCCGTGGTGTGGTGGCCGCTGGCGGCCGCGTTCGTGTTCATGCTGGTGCTGGTGCTGGCCGCCAACCTGTTCGCCGATGCCGTGCGCGACGCCTTCGACCCACGGCTGCGCGGCGGCTCGCCGGGAGGCGTTCTGTGAACGGTGCCGAGTTGCTGCGCGTTGAGGCGCTCAAGACCTGGCTGGACACGCCGCAGGGTACGGTGAGGGCGGTGGACGGCGTGGACCTGGACCTGCGCCGCGGCGAGGTGCTGGCGCTGCTGGGCGAGTCCGGCTGCGGCAAGTCCATGACCGCCCTGTCGCTGATGCGCCTGGTGCCCGAGCCCGCCGGCTACATCGCCGGCGGGCGGGTGCTGCTCGAAGGCCGGGAACTGCTCGACCTGACCGAGATCGGCATGCGCCGTATCCGGGGCGGTCGCATGGCGATGATCTTCCAGGAGCCGATGAGCTCGCTGAACCCTGTGATGACCGTGGGCAGGCAGATCGGGGAGGTCCTGCGGTTGCACCGCGGGCTGCGCGGCGCGCCGGCGCGCCGGCGCGCGACCGAGCTGCTGCAGGAGGTGGGCCTGCCGGACCCGCCCCGGCGGCTGGACGAGTATCCCCACCAGCTCTCCGGCGGCATGAAGCAGCGCGTGATGATCGCCATCGCGCTGGCCGGTGCGCCGGAGCTGCTGATCGCGGACGAGCCCACCACGGCGCTGGACGTGACCATCCAGGCCCAAATCCTGGAGCTGCTGCGGCGCCTGCAGCGCGAGCACGGCATGGCCATGCTGCTGATCACGCATGATCTGGCCGTGGTGCGCGAGACCGCGGACCGGGTGGCGGTCATGTATGCCGGGCGTATCGTTGAGCGTGCCAGCCGTGGGGAGCTGTTCCGGGCGCCGCGACACCCATACACGCGCAAGCTGTTTGAGTCCCTGCCGGGCACGGCCAATCGCGAGCGCCCGCTGTCCGTGATCCCGGGCACAGTCCCCGCGCTGACCCGGCAGTTCGCCGGCTGCCGCTTCGCCGACCGCTGCGGCTATGCCTGGCGGGCATGTCGGGAAACCGAACCCGGCTGGCAGCGCGAGGGCGGGTCCGAAGTCCTCTGCCACCTGTACGATCCGCGCTTTCGCGAGCGGGCACCGGCGACATCCGGGGAGCTAGCGGGATCCGCGGCCCGGGCCGTTGTGCGAGCGACCGCGGACGGCGAGGGCCTGCTGGAGCTCTCGGATCTGCAGGTGCACTTCCCGATCCGACGCGGCGTGCTGCAGCGGGTGCGCGGATACGTTTACGCCGTGGACGGCGTATCGCTGGAGCTGCGGCGGGGACGCACGCTGGCGCTGGTGGGCGAGTCGGGCTGCGGCAAGACCACCCTGGGACGCGCGGTGACCCGGCTGTTGCGCCCCACCGGCGGCCGCGTGCTGTTCGGGGGCATGGACCTGGCGCGGGTTGGCGGCGGAGCGCTGCGCGCGCGCCGCAAGGATTTCCAGATGATTTTCCAGGACCCGTTCTCGTCCATGGACCCGCGCATGATGGTGGGCGAGGTAGTGATGGAGGGGCTGCGGGCACAGGCGGTCGGCAAAGGGACGGAAGAGCGACGCGCCCGCGCCGCGGAGATGCTCCGGCAGGTGGGGCTGGAGGCGGATGTGATGGACCGCTATCCGCACGAGTTCTCCGGCGGCCAGCGCCAGCGCATCTGCATCGCCCGCGCCCTGGCAGTCGACCCGAAGCTTCTGGTGTGTGACGAGCCGACCAGCGCTCTGGACGTGTCGGTGCAGGCGCAGGTGCTGAACCTGATGCGCCGGCTGCAGGCGGAGCTGGCGCTTTCCTATCTGTTCATCACCCACGACATGTCGGTGGTGGGCTACATGGCCGACGAGGTGGCGGTCATGTACCTGGGCCGGGTGGTGGAACAGGGCAGCGTGCGTGACGTACTGGAGCGGCCGGCGCATCCCTACACGCAGGCCCTGCTGGCGGCCGCGCCGACCGTGGAGCAGTCCCCCCGTCGCCCGGTCATCCGCCTGCAGGGCGACCCGCCGTCACCGGCCAGCCCGCCGCGGGGATGCCATTTCCGGGCGCGCTGTCCCCACGCCATGGCCCGCTGCGGCGAGACCTATCCCGGCGTGACGCCGCTGGGAAGCGGGCACCGCGTGCGCTGCTTCCTGCACGGCGGCTGATCCCGATGTCCTCCGCCGGTCCGGGTCAGCGCTCCGCCTGAATGACCTCCATCAGGGTGGCCTGGCCGGGCCGCAGGTCCACCCAGCTTCCCTCGAAGCGCAGCCGGGCGACCCTGGCGGTGCCGAGCGAGAGGTTGCCGCAGTCCGGGGCGAGGTTACGCACGAGGCGTTCCAGGCCGGGATTGTGGCCCACGATCAGTACTGTCCGCGCCTGCTCCGGGCATTCCTCCACCACCGGCATCAGGTCGACCGAGTTGTCCTCGTAGAGGCGCTTGTCGTATTCGATGCGGGTGCGCGGCAGGTCCAGCTCGTGGCAGCAAAGGGTGGCGGTCTCGCGGGCGCGCTCGGCCGGCGAACTCACGATCGCGTCGGGCACCAGGCCCTCCTCGCGCAGGCGCCTGCCGATCGCGCTTGCCTGGGCCTGGCCGTCGGCGGTCAGGATGCGGTCGAAATCGTCCCGCACCCGGGCGTGAGAGCGGCCGGCCTGGGCGTGTCTCAGGAGCAGCAGGGTACGCGTCATCGCGATGTTCTCCGTTCGGACGTGATTGCCTCTGGTCGGATCCGGGCGCCTCCGGGGCCGGGATGGCCCACCACGGATCACGGCCTGGCGTGCCTGGGCGGGCGGACCGTCGGCCGGCTTGATGCCCTGATAAGCACAAGGTGCATTTTCCGTGGATTCCCCGGTTGATTATAGGCGTCACGGACACCGAGTCGGTGGCGTTCGGTGCTATCCTCTCGGCAGTCCCGCCGCCGGGACAAGCGGCGCGTCCGCGAGCGCCGGAGCGTGTCCCGCCGATCCCGACGGCGGCCTCCGTATCGCCGTGAAACCGGGGCATCCGTGAACCAGGAGACCAGTCGGAGATCGCCGGCGCCGACCCGCGCCGAGCGCGCGTTCCGCATCGGTCGTCGGCTGTTGCCGCCCCTGTTCCTGCTGGTGGTGGCGGTGCTGGTCGCGCACGAGGTGCGCAGCTTCGATTTTCAGGCGTTCCGCGCCAGCATCCGCTCCGTATCCGTGGGGGCGACGCTCGCGGTGATGCTGAGCTGCCTGCTGGCCCAGGCGGGGATGACCGCCTACGATCTGCTGCTGTGCCGCTGGCTCGGTCTGCGCCTGTCGCGCCTGCGCGTACTGCAGTTCTCCTGGGTCGCCAACAGCTTCAACAACCTGATCGGCTCGGCGGCGCTCACCGGATCGGCGATCCGCTTCCTGGTGCTGACCCGGGCCGGGGTCGAGGCCCGGCGGGCGGTCACCTACGCCGGCATCGTGGTGCTGGCGATACCGCTGGGAGCCGGCGGGCTGTGCGCCTGGGTACTGCTGTTCCAGACCGCACGCCTGGGGATGCTGCCGGTGCCGGTACCGATTTCCTTCGGCGTGCTGCTGGCGATGGCGGTGTACGTGCCGGCGTTCGTGTTGCTGACCGGTCGCGGACCCGTGCACCGCTGGCTGCGTGTGCGGATCCCCACGCTGGGCGCAGGTTACCGCGCCGCGCTGGTGGCGCTCTCGGTGCTGGACTGGCTGCTGACCGCGCTGGCGTTCCGGGTATGCCTGTGGGCCGTCGGGATCGCCCCGTCGCCGGACGTCTTCCTGGCGTCGTTCACGATCGCCTCGGTCTGGGGCATGTTCAGCTTCATTCCGGGCGGACTGGGCGTGTTCGACGGCGCCATCCTGCTCACGCTCGCCGGTCTGGCCTCCCCCGCGAAGCTGCTCAGCGCGGTGCTGCTGTTCCGGGTGGGCTTCTACCTGGTGCCGTTCCTGGTCGGCGTGCGTCTGGGCGCCGGCCTGGTCGAGATCGACCAGCAGGCGCCGCTGGGCCGGCTGGCACGCCGGATGGCGGCCAATCCGCTGTTCGGCGCGCTGCGCATCCCGGTGAGCATGATCAGCTCGCTCGGGGTGCGCGCGCTCAGCTACATGACGTTTCTCGGCGGGATCCTGCTGCTGCTCGCCGCCGCCTTCCCGGGCCTGGCTGTGCCGCGCCAGGTGATGCCGCTCTCGCACCTGGTTACCGAGGGCTCGCAGCTCGTGACGGTGATGATCGGCACGCTGCTGATCGCCCTGTCGCGCGGGATCGGCGCCCGCGTGCGGTCGGCCTACGGGCTCACGCAGGCGCTGCTGGTCGGGGGTGCGCTGTTCAGCCTGATCAAGGGCATGCACCCGGCCATTGCCGTGTTCCTGCTGGTGGTGAGCCTGCTGTTGCGCGGCACGCGCGAGCACTTCACGCGCGATGGCTATTCCCTGATCGGGCGGCGTAGCCTGCTCTGGCTGGGAGCCGCGCTGGTGGTGTTTGCCGGGTTCGTGTGGGTCGCCGGGGCGCTGCACACCGGGCCGCTGACCGGCATGGCCTCGCTCGGCGGGCTGCACGGCGTGCGCCTGGCGCGGAGCCTGCTGGTGCTGTGCCTCACCCTGCTGGGATATGTCGCCTGGGGCTGGTTCCGCATGCCGGCGCCGCCGCAGGATCTGCCCGGCGTGGAGGCCCTTGACCGCGCGCGGACCTTTCTCGAGCAGCACGGCGGCGGGGAGCTTTCCCACCTCTTGTTCACCGGCGACAAGCACCTGTTCTACCCTGCGGACGATCGCGTCCTGATCCAGTACGGCACCATCCGCGACCGGCTGATCTCGCTGGGACCGCCGATGGGGGACCCCGCGGCACTGCAGGACGGCATCCGGGCGTTCCGGGACTTCGCCGACCGCTACGATCGCGTTCCGGTCTTCTACCAGGTCCGCGACGACCAGATCCACCTGTTCCACGACCTGGGTTTCCGCCTGCTCAAGCTGGGCGAGAGGGCGGTGGTGCCGCTGGAATCGTTCAGCCTCGCGGGACGGCGCAACCAGGACCTGCGCACGGCGCTGAACCGCGGCGCGCGCGAGAACCTGGCCTTGAGCCTCGCGGAGCATCCGCTGGACGCGGACACCTGGGCTGCCCTGGGCGCGATCTCCGATGCCTGGCTCCGGGACAAGCGCGCGGTCGAGAAGGGCTTTTCGGTGGGGCGGTTCGAGCGCGGCTACCTGGAGCGCTCGCCCATCGCGCTGGTGCGGCGCGGCGAGACGATCGTCGCCTTTGCCAGCCTGCTCCCGAGCTACGGGCGGTGCGAGGAGCTCGGCATCGATCTGATGCGGCACGCGCCGGATGCCCCGCCCGGCACCATGGATTTCCTGTTCGTGCGCCTGATCGAGCATGCCCGCGAGCAGGGCTACCGTGACTTCGACCTGGGCATGGCGCCACTCAGTGGGGTCGGCGGAACGCGCTGGTCCTCGCGTGACGAGCATCTCGTGCGGATGGTCTACGAGCTCGGCGGGAGCGCCTACAACTACCGCGGCCTGCGCCGGTACAAGGAGAAGTTCCGGCCGGAATGGCGCAGCGCCTACCTGGCCTACCCCTACGGGGTCGCGGTTCACCCGCTGCTGCTGGACCTCGCGGCGCTGGTCGCCGGAGGTTACCGCCACGTGCTGGTGCCGCATACGCTGCGCGCGCTGCGCGAGCGTTACAGCCGGACCTCCATGCCGATCTCGAACACCCGGTCGGAGGGCAGTTGATAGAAGCGCGTCGCGCGCAGGGCGTTGCGCGACATGAGCGCGAACAGCTTCTCCCGCCACATTGCCATGCCGTGCTTTTTCGGCGCGGGGATCAGGGTCTCGCGGCCCAGGTAGTAGATGGTCTGGTCGAGGTCCAGTCCGATGCCGTGCTCCGGCAGGGCGGCCAGCTCGCCGGGGATGTTCGGACCCTGCATGAAGCCGTAGTTCACGGTGACCCGATAGAAGCCGAGCTCGTGGGCGTCCACTTCGATGCGCTCGTCCGGTGGTACCCGCGGCACGTCCTTCGTGACCACGGTAAGGATCAGCACGCGCTCGTGCAGCACCTGGTTGACGCGCAGGTGGTGCAGCAAGGCCGCCGGCGTGTCCTCGCCCGGGCGGGTCATGAATACCGCGGTCCCTTTCAGGCGCAGCGGTGGGTGGGCGCGCAACTCGCCCAGCAGGGTCTCGATCGAGGTCTCGCCCAGCTTGAGGCGCTCCGCCAGGATCTGCCGCCCGCGCCGCCACGTCATCATGAGCGTGAACGCGATGGCGGCGATCAGCAGCGGGAACCAGCCGCCGTCCGCGATCTTGTACAGGTTGGCTCCGAAGAACGCGGCGTCGACGATGATGAAGCCGGCCGCCACCAGCCCGGCCCGCAGGATGCCCCAGCCCGCCCGCTCGCGCGCCACCACGTAGGCCAGCACGGTGGTGATCACCATGGTGGTGGAGACGGCCACCCCGTAGGCCCCGGCCAGGTGGCTGGAGGTGCGGAAGCCCATCACCAGGGCGATGGTGGCGACCATCAGCGTCCAGTTGACCGCCGGGATGTAGATCTGGCCGACTTCCGAGGGCGAGGTCTGCTCGATCCGCAGGCGCGGAAACTGGCTCATCTGGATCGCCTGGCGCGTGAGCGAGTAGGCGCCGGTGATCACCGCCTGCGAGGCGATCACGGTCGCGATGGTGGCCAGCAGTACCAGCGGATACAGGGCCCAGGACGGTGCCAGGTGATAGAAGGGCTCGCTGACCTCGCGGCCCTGTCCGAGCAGCAGCGCGCCCTGGCCGAAGTAGTTCAGCAGCAGCGAGGGCAGCACCACGGTGAACCAGGCCAGCCGGATCGGCTTCGGGCCGAAGTGGCCCATGTCGGCATACAGAGCCTCGCCGCCGGTGACCACGAGGAACACGGCTCCCAGCACGATGAAGCCCGTCTCGCCGTTGTCGGCCAGAAAGCGTATCGCGTGACGGGGATCGACCGCGACGAGCACGCCGGGTTGCCGGAGGATGCCGCTCACGCCCAGCACCGCCAGCACCGCGAACCACAGCAGCATGACCGGCCCGAACACGGCGCCGACCCGCGCCGTGCCACGGCTCTGGAACAGGAACAGCGCGATCAGCACGCCGATGGTGATCGGGATCACGTACGCCGAAAGCGTTGGCGCCGCCACCTGCAGCCCCTCGATCGCGCTCAGCACCGAGATCGCGGGCGTGATCATGCCGTCGCCGTAGAGGAGCGCGGCGCCGAAGATGCCCATCGCGAGCAGCGTGCGGCGGTCCCATCGCTGTTGGTTCCGCCAGGGCCGTATCAGCGCCAGCAGGGCCAGAATGCCGCCCTCACCGTTGTTGTGGGCGCGCATCATGAATGCCAGGTACTTGACCGAGATGACCCACAACAGGGCCCAGAAGATCAGCGACAGCACGCCCAGCACGTTGCCCGCCGTCGCGGGGATCGGGTGGCTGCCGAGGAAGCATTCGCGCAGTGCGTACAGCGGGCTGGTGCCGATGTCGCCGTAGACCACGCCGAGAACCACGAGACTCAGGGGCAGCTTTCGCTCCTCGCTCATTCGCTCTTCCCTGTTCGCGTTGTCAGTGCCGGGCGGAGTGGCTGGCCGCCTGCAATATCATGTTTGCGAGCTGATGATAGTCGCCGCCGAAGTGGTGTCCGCCCTGAACCTTGCGGATGGTCGCGCCCTTCAGCGACACGCGCGGGCAGGCCGAATGTGCCTCGCCAGCGCCGTAGACGCAGAGCACCGGCAAGCCCTGCAGGCGTTCAATCTCCGGGACGACGGGATATGTCCGCCCGGATTCCCGCAGATGCAGCCAGTCCGCGACGTGGAACTCGAACCCGGTCTGCTTCCCGGGCCCGAGCAGCGCCACCAGGCGGACCCGCCGGCGCTGGTTCGGCGGGAGCCGGCTGGCCATGAAGGGAAGCACGTCCGCACCCAGCGAGTAGCCTATCAGGATCACGTGCTCCCGTTCCCAGCGCCGGCGGTAGCGGGCGATCACCCGGGACAGGTCGCGCCCCGCCCGGTCCGGCCCGCGCGCGTGCCAGAAGTATTCCAGTGAGCTCCAGCCGACCACGGGCACACCACGGGCGACGAGGTCGGCCGCGATCCGCCGGTCGAGCCCGACCCAGCCACCGTCGCCGGAGAGCATCACCGCGAACACGCCCCCGCCCTTGCCGCGGCCCGGCACCTCGACCAGCGGCAGATCCAGCCGGTTGTCGCTGTTGCCGGCGTGGTCGTTGCGCGTGGCGATCTTCGCGAACGCCGCGTCGTACTGCCGGACCCAGTGGCGCTGGACCGAGTAGCCATGGCCGACGTGCGGCAGCCGTACCAGGGTGGCGTTGCCCACCTGACCGATGAAGCGGGCCACGGCGTCGATGTCGTACACGCGGTCAATTTCGCCCTGGAGGATGATCCAGGGCACTGGCAGGTCCGCCGGTTGCACGTCGTAGCCTTGCCGGTCGCGGCGCCGGGTCATGCGCAGCCCCGTGCCCGGGCACAGCGGTCGTGTCACGGCCAGGTCGGGCCCGAACCCGAGGCTGATACCGCCGCGAAAGGTCCCGGTGGGCGCTTCGGCCAGCAGGGCGTAGACCAGCGTGGCGCCCGAGGAATAGCCCGCCAGGGTTGGCGGGATGTAGCGGTGCAGGCCCTCGCGGCGCTGCAGGTACTGGCTCAGCTTTTCCAGGTCGGCGGCCGGGTAGGCGCACTTGCCCTGCTCGTGCTCGAGCCGGCGAAGAAAGGGCGGCGTGCTGAAACCGGCCACCAGGGCGCCCTGGCGAGCAGGAATCCGGGCCATGTCGACAACGCCGAGGTTCCAGCCGCCGTCGCCCGAGGCGAACAGCACCACCGCCCGGACAGCGCCGTCGGGCCGGTAGACGTGCACCGTCCCGATCCGCGGGAACCGGAACACGGGCGTGGCTGCCGCCCGGGCCGGGACGACGCACAGGACTGCGAGCAGGAACAGCCCCGCAATCCGGGTTTTCAATTGGCTGACTCCGGAGGACAGGCGGGGCCCTGTCCGTCCCAAGGCACCGCGCTCAGTGCCGGAACAGCCAGAAGATCAGGCTCAGCACCAGGCTGACCAGGATTGAGGTGGTCAGCGGAAAGTAGAACGTGAAGCCGCGCCGGCGGATCACGATATCCCCGGGCAGGTGGCCCAGCCCCAGGCGCGACAACCAAGGCCACGCCACGCCCAGAACCACGAGCAGCACGCCGGTCGCGATGAGCGCCCGCGAGAACATGGCTACTCGGGCCCGTCGGCGGCGCCGAGACGGTCCAGCAGAAAGGCATACTCGAACGCCAGTTCTTCCAGGTGGGCGTAGCGCCCCGAGGCGCCGTGATGGCCCGCGCCCATGTGGGTGCGCAGCAGTAGCAGGTTGTCATCCGTCTTCATCTCCCGCAGACGCGCCACCCACTTGGCGGGCTCCCAGTATGCAACGCGCGGGTCGTTGAGCCCCGCGGTGACCAGCATGTGCGGGTAGTCCTGCCGGGCCACGTTCTCGTAGGGCGCATAGTCGCGGATCCGGGCGTATGCCCCGGGTTCCTGCGGGTTGCCCCATTCATCGTACTCGATCACGGTCAGCGGCAGGCTCGGGTCGAGCATGGTGTTGAGCACGTCCACGAACGGGACCTGCGCCAGCGCCGCGTGAAACAGGTCGGGGCGCATGTTGAGCACGGCGCCCAGCAGCAGGCCACCGGCGCTGCCGCCCATTATGGCGAGCTTTCCGGCCCGCGTGTAGCCGCAATCGATCAGCTCCTGCGCGCAGGCGATGAAGTCGGTAAAGCTGTTGCGCTTGTGCGTGAGCTTGCCGTCCTCCTTCCAGCGCTCACCCAGGTCGGCGCCGCCGCGCACGTGGGCCATGGCGAACACCACGCCACGCTCCAGCAGGCTCAGCCGGGTGCTGGAAAAGGCGGGCTCCATGCAGATGCCGTAGGCCCCGTAGCCGTGGAGTACGCACGGATGGCTGCCGTCGAGCGCCAGCCCGCGGCGGTGCACGACCGTGACCGGGACCCGCGCGCCGTCGGGCGCGCGGGCGTGCAGGCGGCGCGCGACGTAGTCTTCCGGCCGGTAGCCGCCCAGCACCGGGTCGCGCTTGCGCAGGACGCGCTCACCCGTGCTCATGTCACAGTCGTACACGCTGCGGGGCGTGACCGGGGAGGTGTAGACCAGACGCAACGTGTCGGTGTCGAACTCGGCGTTCTCCCCGGGGCCGCAGGCGTAGACGGACTCGTCGAAGTCGATCCGGCGCCAACGGCCGCCGGCGAGCTCCAGCACGTGCACGCGATGCAGGCCGTCCTCGCGCGTGTACAGCACCAAGTGGCGCGCGAACACGTCCATGCCCTCGAGCGTCCTGCCAGCTTCGTGCGGCACCAACTCCGCCAGTCGGGCGGACCAGCCCCGTTCCAGCACCTCGGCTAGCGACCCGCGCAGCAGCCGGAAGTCCAGCGCATCCCGGTTGGTGAGCAGAAACAGCTCGCCGTCGCGGTGCTCGACCGCGTACTCCACTCCCTCCTGCCGTGGCAGCAGCCGCCGCGGGCGCTGCCGTGGCGCCTGGCGGTCCAGCAGCCAGGTCTCGCTGGTGATGTTGCTGGACGACTCGATCAGCAGGTAGCGGCGGTCGGCGCTCTGATCGAGGCCGACGAAGAAGGCCGGATCGGGCTCCTCGTACACCAGGGTGTCGCCTTCGGAAGACTGGCCGAGACGGTGCCGGAACACGCGCCAGGGACGGTGGGCGTCGTCGAGCACGGTGTAGAACAGGTGACAACCATCCGCAGACCATAGGACATCGCCGCCGGTGTCCCCGATGCGGTCCGGCAGCTCGAGGCCGCGCTCCAGGTCGCGCACCTGGAGTACATACCGTTCCGAGCCGTCATGGTCCTCGCTCCAGGCGAGCAGGGTGTGGTCCGGGCTCGGTTCGACCGCACCCAGGGAGAGATAGCTGTCCGCCCGGGCGCGCAGGTTGGCGTCGAGCAGGACTTGCTCGGCCGAGCCGGGCGCTTCGCGGGGACGGCGGCAATAGACCGGGTAGTCGAGGCCCCGCTCGGTGCGGCGGTAGTAGACGTAATCATCCAGCGGCACTGGCACCGAGGCGTCGGTCTCGCGGATGCGGTCCAGGAATTCCCGGTAGAGGTTGTGCCGCAGCGGCTCGAGGTGCCGCGTGCATGTCTCCGTCCAGGTGTTTTCGGCCCGCAGGTACTCGATCACCGCGGGGTTGTCACGCTCGCGCAGCCACGCGTACGGGTCGCTGCGCGACTCGCCGTGGGCGACGCGCGTGCCCGGACGCTGCGGAGCGCGGGGTGGCACTGCCATGACGTACCTCGCTGGCGGAAGGCTGAAACGGCGTGCCGGGGCTACGCCCCGGACAGCACAGTATATATGGGGATCGGGGGGCTGGGTTCAATGGGCTTGCCGGGGTTCGGTCCGGGTGGGTGCTGACGGTGCGGTGCGTGTAACTCGCGGATAGTTTTAAGTGTTAAGTTTTAAGGTGGAGCCGGTGCGGGACGTTTGCTTTGCACGGGCTGATCTTGGCGCGATCATGCGTGGGGGTCGATCGCCGGCGTTTGACGTGCGTCATATTCCCGTCACCTGTTCCGCGGCAGGCTGTGAGCAATGGACGGAACGGCCCGGGCGCCGGGCGTGGGAGCGGGTCATGAGCGAGAGTGAAGTCAGGCTGAGCTGGGCACGGGCGGACGGCGATTTCGACTACAAGACCTATGACCGGACGCACTTCCTCGATTTCAGCGGCGGCGTGCGCGTGCTGGCATCCGCCTCGCCCGGGTACTACGGCGACGGCCGGCTGCTCAACCCCGAGCAGGGGCTGATCGGCGCGATGTCGAGCTGTTTCATGCTGACGTTCCTGGCGATCGCGTCGCTGAAGGGTCTGGTGGTCGACGCCTATAGCGACGAGGCGGACGGGGAGCTGGACCGGAACGAGGACAACCGCAACTACGTCTCACGTATCGTGCTGCGCCCGCGCGCCAGCTTCGCCGAGGGCAAGGGGCCCGAGAGCGGGGAGGCCCTGATGCAGCTCTACCGCAAGGCGCACCGGAGCTGTTTCATCGCGAACTCGGTGGTGACACAGGTCGACATCGAGCCGCGGGACGCGGGCATCGCCTGAGTCAGCGATCCGGCGCGGTGTGCAGCACGGCCGTCGCCCGGTCCGGGTGATCGCTGAAGACACCGTCGACCCCGAACTCGAAGCAGAAGCGCCGCAGCTCGCTCTCGAAATCCGCGTAGCGCGGGTCCACCGCGTCCGCGCGGAAGGTGTAGGGATGCACCAGCAGACCGCGCGCGTGGGCGTCCTGCACCAGGCGCGGGCCCGGAGCGTCGCCGGCGTCGTCCGGGTCGATCAGGCGCCGGTCCGGGCCGATCGCGTCGGCGTAAGCGGCGACGGTGTCCAGACCGCCGGGGGTTACCGAGGCGGCGTCGCTCACCAGCTGTACCAGGCGCAGTTTGGTACCCAGTGACTCGCGCATGTGGCGCAGGTTTTCGGGGTCGAAAGACTGCACGAAGACCGGGTCCGCAGCCTCGCGGTAGCGGTATCTCTCCAGCAACGCCAGCAGCGGCTCTTCCATCGGCAGTCCGGCCGCGCGGTGGAAATCCGGCTCCTTGGTCTCCGGGTAAACCCCGGTCCCGCGGCCCGTGAGCCGGTTCAGCTCGGCCACGAGCTGCAGCAGTTCCTCGAAAGTCGGCACGGGGAAGCCGTGGCTGTCCCGGCGGAAGCGGTGCTCCGTGCGCTCGCGCGCCTGCAGGCGGCGGATTTCGGCCAGCTCGAAGTCGGCCGCGTACCAGTGTCCGTCGGCGCGGCTGCGGTCGGGAAACACCGCGGCGATATCGGTGGTGTCTTCCAGGATGACGTCGTGGCGTGCGATCAGCACGCCGTCGCGGGTCATTACCAGGTCGGGCTCGAGGAAGTCGGCGCCCATGGCGTGCGCCATGGCATAGCCGGCTAAGGTGTGTTCCGGCAGATAGCCGCTGGCGCCGCGATGGGCGATCACGGTCCGGCTGGGCTGGGTCATGGGCCTGCTCCGCGGGGATGGGGGTGGCAGCGACCACGCTGGTATAGTGGCGGCAACGGGCCCGCCTGCCAAGCTGAAAGACGTCGACCAGCGATGAATCACCTCGCCCATCTGCTGCTTTCCGAGCCGGACCCGGATGCCGTGGTCGGCAACCTGATGGGGGATTTCGTGCGCGGGCCGGTTGAGCAGCTCGAATCACCGGCATTGCGGCGGGGCGTACGCCTGCACCGGCGCATCGACAGCTATGCCGATGCGCACCCGGTGATGCGCCGTAGCCGCCGCCGGCTGTCGCGGCCGTACCGTCGCTACGCGCCGATCCTTCTGGACGTTTTCTACGATCATCTGCTGACCCGACACTGGAACCGCTACGTTTCGATCCCGCTGCGGCAGTTCAGCGCACGCGTATACCTGCTGCTGGAACGGCGCCGGCACCTGATGCCGGAGCGTATGCAGCGCTATGTCTGGTACATGCGCGAGTACGACACGCTCTATGCCTACCGGCGCCGGGCCGGCATCGAGCGCACGCTGTCGGGCCTTTCCCGGCGGATGCGCCGCGGCAACCCACTGGCGGAGTCCGCCGGCGAGCTGTTCCGGCTGCAGGGGGACCTGGAAGCCGATTTCCTCGAATTCTTCCCACAGCTCCGGGCGTTCGTGACCGGGGTGACGGGCACGCCACCCCACCAGTTCGGTCGCGTCGTGCTCAGGCCCCCGGGCTAGCTAGACCGGGCGCATCTTGCACTAGGGGGCTGCCGCAAGACACTGTTTTTGGGCCGCCCCGCGCGCTACAGGGATGTAGCGCCATTTTCATGCACTGCGACGCTGACAAAGGCCATCGATGGACCTTCCCGCAATGCCCTAGATCCGGTCCTGAAGTACCCGATCCGGCGGAGGCGACTCCGGAAATGTGCCGGAGTCCACCGGCCCGAACAACGCCGGACGTGGCCTTTGGCTTTCCCCGGCCCTCTTGACATCCGCTTCAGGCGGCGACCGCGGGTCGTCCTGTCTGCACGGCCGGAGCTCCCGCCCAGTGGATCAGCTCAAGGCGTCCGTCCGGGTCCTCTGCCAGGGCCGTGCAGGATTCCATCCAGTCCCCGGTGTTGAAGTAGGCCACCCCTTCGATGGTACGCACCCGGGGGCGATGGATATGGCCACAGATCACACCGTCGAGCCGGCGCCGGGCGGCCTCGGCGGCGAGCGCGTGCTCGAAGCGCCCGATGTACTCGACCGCGGTCCCGACGCGATGCTTGATGAATGTCGCCAGCGACCAGTAGCGCAATCCCATCCGGCGGCGCACGGCGTGCACCACGCGGTTCAGGACCAGCAGGGCGTCGTAGGCACCGCTGCCGAGGGCGGTGAGCAGGCGCGAGCTCCGCACCGCGTGATCGTACTGGTCGCCGTGGATGACCAGGAAACGCCGGCCATCGGCACCCTCGTGTACGGCTTCGCGGCGGATGTCGACGTTGCCGAAGCGTGTGCCGTGGTGCGCCCGCAGCGGCAGGTCGTGGTTCCCGGGCAGGTACACGAGACGTGTCCCGGACTTGGCCTTGCCGAGCAGGGTCCGGATCACGTTGTTGTGGGACTGCGGCCAGTAAAGCCCGCGCCGCATCTGCCAGAGGTCGACGATGTCCCCGACCAGGTAGAGCGTTTCGCACTCAACGGCATGCAGGAACTCGAGCAGAAAGTCCGCTCGGCACCCGCGGCAGCCCAGGTGCACGTCGGATATCCAGATGGTTCGGTAGTGAAGGCGGTGCGGCTTGCGGTCGTGTGGCATATTCCCGTGCTCCCCCCTTGAATCCAGGGAGGAGCATGGCAGGGGCGTGTTACGCAAGCGTTAAGAAGCGCTTCCAGACGGTCCGGCTCGCCGTGCACCAGGCGGATGTCGGGTTTGCCTTCGATGGCGGACGCCCACTCGACCAGGCCCGCCTGGCCGGCGTGGGCCGAGAAGCCGCCGAGAGTATGGATGGAGGCATTGCCCGGGACCGCCTCGCCGAACAGGTGCAGGGTGCGGGCGCCGTCGACCCGGGCCCGGCCCGGAGTGCCCCGGGCCTGGAAGCCCGCGATCATGATCCGGCTTTCGCGCCGCTGGAAGTTGTGGCACAGGTGGCGACGGATGCGGCCGCCGTTGCCCATGCCGCTGCCGGCGATGATGATCGCGCCGCCCGCAATGCGGTGGATCGCCATCGAGTCTTCGGGGGTTGCGCGGCGGCGCGAAGCGTAATCTGCAGCAGCTCGGCGGTCGCCCGCGTGGAGAAGCTCTCCCGCCGGTATCCTTCGCGCACCCGCCGCGGGAGCAGCCCGCGGTGGTCGAGGTGGGCGTGCCAAAGAACCACCGCGTCGACGGACTCCGGCGACGCCGGGAACGGGCGCTCGTTCCACGCCTCGGCGTCGCGCCGGTACAGCCCGCAGTCGAGCAGCGCGTGCCGCCCATTGCGCTCGAGCACGTGGCAGGAGCCGGTTACCTGCCCCGCGGCACCGGAAAACGTGAGTGTGCTGATCTCTGTCCCGTTACGCCAGCGGCAGTGCTCATGCCGGCGGGGCGGCAGCCCGCCGGCATCCGCTCAAGCGGCCTTGTGCTCCTTGAGGTGCTTCAGCCCCAGGATCCGGAGTACATATTTTTCGTAGATGGATTGGAACTGGCCCTTGCGCATCTTGCGCATGAAGTACTTCTCGTATGCGATCTTGGCCAGGTGCACCCAGCGCCCCTTGCGGGCCCAGGTGACGTTGCGCGGCGGAATCTGTGGCAGGGCGATGAAGGCGAAGCCGGTGTTGCCGGTGTCCGCCAGGCAGATGGCGTTCCACGACCCGCGGGCGTTCACCTCGCGCCCGGCGACCTCGGCCGCGATGTTGGTTGCGATGGCCGAGATCATGCTCTCGATCATGTAGCCGGTCTTGGGCGCGCCGGTCGGCACCGGCGTTGCTTCCACCGGCGGGATGGCAATGCATACGCCCGCCGAGTAGATATTGGGCCAGGCCGGGCTGCGCTGGAACTCGTCGATCTGGACGAAGCCCTTGGGGTTGCAGAGCTCGTCCACCGCGGCCACCGCGGGCACACCCCGGAACGCCGGCAGCGTCATCGAATACCGGAACGGCAGCTCGTGCTCCTTGGTGATCTCGCCGTGGCGGTCGTGCTCGGCGACAATCATCTTGCCGTCCTCGACCCGCTGGACCGCGGCATTGGTGATCCACTTGATCTCGCGGCTGCGCAGCTCGGCTTCCAGCAGGCCCTGCGAGTCCCCCACGCCCCCGAGGCCAAGGTGGCCGATGTAGGGCTCGGGCGTAACGAAGGTCATCGGCACGTCAGCGCGTTTCCAGCGACGGCGCAGGTCCCGGTCGAGGATCATGGAGAACTCGTAGGCCGGCCCGAAGCAGCTCGCACCGGGCAGCGCACCGACGATCGCCGGCCCCGGTTCATCCAACAGGCGCAGGTAGGCCTGGTAGGCGCGTTCGGCGTGGTCGACCGTGCAGACGGACTGGGTGTGGTAATCCGGTCCCGCCCCCTCCACCTGGTCAAAGGCGAGCTCGGGCCCCGTGGTGATGACCAGGTAGTCGTAGTCGACCGACGTGCCGTTCTGCGTGGTGAGCCGGTTCTGCGCCGGCTCGATTTTCGTCACCGGGCTGGCGATCAGCTCGATGCCGCGTCGCGACAGAGGCGCGGCAAGGGCCAGCGTGACACTCTTGCGGTCCCGCCAGCCTACGGCCAGCCAGGGATTGGAAGGCACGAACTGGAAATAGTCGCTGGCGTTGATCAGGGTGATCCGGTGCCCGGGACCAAGCGTGTCGCGTATCCGGAAAGCGCCGGGCAGGCCCCCGATGCCGGCGCCGATGATTACCACGTGAGTCATGGCCAGAGCTCCTGCAGGCCGGGACGCTGCACGTCCGTGAGACATCATTCCGTTGGTTTATAGACGGGCCCGGGCGGAAGCGGGTTGACGCCGGTCAAGCGACGCACGCTCCGCGGTCAGACTCCCGGCGGGTGGCCGCCCACGGGAGTGGCCGTCGGCCAGCGGAAGAGCGAGCCCGTCCGCACACGGCGCGGAGCTGTCTCGTGGCGGCCCTTGATCGGGGCTTGCCTCGCGGCAACAATCTCCCCCGGCCCGCCGGAGATCGTGCGTGTCCCGGGGTTCGTGTCGGACCTCGCGAGCGGACGCGCGGGGCAGGATCCCGCGACGGGCCCATCCAGGCTTTCGCGAGCATGCATCAAGGAGCGCGCCAATGGGTCAGATCAATCCCACCGGGGAACGCCTGAAGAAGCTGTCGGAGGACCAGCGGGACCAGCCCGTGGTCATGATCAACCTGCTCCGGTTCCGCGACCGGGCGGCCTATGCGGCGGATTCCGGCGACAGTCCCTGCAGCGGTGAGGAGGCATACCGGCGGTATGCCGAAGTCGCCGGTCGCATGCTCCAGCGCATCGGCGGGCGCGTGTTGTGGCTGGCGTCGGTGGATCAGGTAGTGATTGGCGAGGAAGCGGAGCGCTGGGACGAGGCGATCCTGGTGCAGTATCCGTCGCGCAAGACCTTCCTGGAGATGCTGCGGATCCCGGAATACCGCGACGCCACCCGGCATCGCGACGCGGCGCTGGAGGATTCGCGGCTGTTCGCCTGCACCAAGCAGGTCGGCGAGCTGGGCGACTGAACCGCAACCGGTCGGCTTGTTCGGCGAAGCCGGGTCATTTTTCGACGCAGCCCGCCGGGCGGCAGCACTCCTGCTGGTAGCGTCGCTCGAGTGTCGAGCGGCGCAGGGGCTTGCCCCGGGCTTCGCGGATCTGGCGGGCAAGATTCTGGCAGTAATCCTGCTTCTGCTGATCCATCTGTGCCTTCTCCTGCGCCGAGGGAAGGTTGAAGCAGGCGGTCAATGCCAGCGCGAGTGCGACGACGGCGATCCGGGCGCATGCACGGGTCATGCAGAGACTCCTGTGGCGCAGGCACCGCCTGCGCTAGTATCGGGCTTCACCACGGCATTGGAGCATGAGCATGAGCGAGCACGTATTGACCGGGATCAGCGATGGAGTCCTGCGCATCACACTCAATCGCCCGGAGAAGCGCAACGCCCTGACGGTGAGCATGTACTCCGCGATTGCCGACGCCCTCGAACAGGCGGAGTCGAGCGCGGCGATCCGGGCGGTGGTGCTCGGCGGGGCCAGCGATTGCTTTACCAGTGGCAACGACCTGGCCGACTTCCTCAACGACCCGCCGCGCGGCGAGGGCAGTCCGGTGTCGCGCTTCCTGGCCGGGATCTCGGACGCGTCGAAACCGCTCATCGCGGCGGTAACCGGGCCGGCGGTCGGGGTGGGCACGACCATGCTGCTGCACTGCGACCTGGTGTACGCCGGCACCGGGGCACGGTTCCAGCTCCCCTTCGTCAACCTCGCGCTGGTTCCCGAGGCCGGCTCGAGCGTACTGCTGCCGCGCCTCGCGGGCCATCAGCGCGCGGCTGAGCTGCTGATGCTGGGCGAGCCGTTCGACGCCGAGGCCGCGTACGAAGTTGGACTGATCAACCGGGTCCTGCCGGACGAGGAGGTCACCGAGCTGGCGATGGCGGTGGCACGCAAGCTCGCAGCCAAGCCGCCGGAGGCACTGCGCCTGACCAAGATGCTGCTTAAGCGTACGCAGGCGGAGGCCGTGCGCGAAGCCATGCGCGTGGAAGGAGAGCACTTCGGCGAGCGGCTCGCTTCCGCCGAGGCGCGGGAGGCGATGCAGGCGTTCCTGGAGCGTCGCCAGCCCGATTTTTCGAAGTTCGGGTAGGCGGCGGGGGACGGATGAGCATCTGGTTCCAGCGGCTTGAGCTTGCGCAGGTCGCCGACCGGGTTGATTGTCACTTGGCGGCGCACCCGGGGATCGGGGTAGCCGCGATGGGCGACGACTGCCTGGAAGGCACCATGCCGGTGGACGCGGATGCCGCTGGGGCTGCTCCATGGCGGAGCATCCTGCGTGCCTGCCGAGACTCTCGCCAGCTACGCTTCCTATCTGTGCGTCGACCCGGCGCGCTATGGTGTGGTGGGTCTGGGGATCAACGCCAGCCACCTGCGGGGCGTGTCCGGGGGCACGGTAACCGGTGTGTGCCGGCCAGTGCGCCTCGGGCGCAGCAGCCACGTCTGGTCCATCGAAATCGGGGACGCGCGGAGCCGCATGGTGAGTCGCATGACGACGGCGGGGGGTCGCTGACACGGGACGCGTGAACGGCCGGATCTCCCGATCCGGCGGCCATGGCACGGGATCAGCATTGGGAGATGACCATGTCGAAACTCGAGGACAAGACCCTGTTCATTACCGGCGGCAGTCGCGGCATCGGGCTCGCCATAGCCAGGCGGGCCGCGCAGGACGGCGCCAACGTGGCGATCGCGGCCAAGACCGCGGAGCCGCACCCGAAGCTGCCCGGGACCATCTATACCGCGGCCGAGGAGATCGAGGGGGCCGGCGGCACGGCGCTGCCGCTGGTCACGGACATCCGCTTCGAGGAACAGGTCGAGGATGCGGTGGCGAAGACCGTCGCGCGTTTCGGCGGTATCGACATCCTGGTCAACAACGCGAGCGCGATCAACCTTACCGGCACGCTGGAGACCCCCATGAAGCGCTATGACCTGATGCACCAGATCAACGCGCGCGGGACGTTCATGACGTCTCAGAAGTGTCTGCCGCACCTGCTCGAGGCGCGCAATCCGCACGTGCTGAACCTGGCCTCGCCGCTCAACATGGAGGCTCGCTGGTTCTCCCCCCACGTCGCCTACACCATGGCCAAGTTCGGCATGAGCATGTGCGTGCTGGGGATGGCGGAGGAATTCCGCGACCGGGGGGTGGCGTTCAACGCCCTGTGGCCCCGCACCGCCATCGCCACGGCGGCGGTGCGCAACCAACTCGGCGGAGAGGCCGCGGTCAACCGCAGCCGCAAGCCGGAGATCATGGCCGACGCCGCCTACGAGATCATCACCCGGGATAGCCGCAAGTGCACCGGCAACTTCTTCATCGACGAGGACGTCCTCAGGGAGAGCGGGGTAACGGACCTGCGCTCCTACCAGGTCGACCCGGATCTCGACGAGGAGGATCTGCTGCAGGATTTCTTCGTCTGACACCGCCGGGTGAGGCCCGTGGCGGGCTCCGCGCTCGGGCGGCCGGGTTAGTCTGTATTCGGCAAGGCCGGGTCCGGCGGAATGCGGTACTTGACGAGCAGGAAGGGACCGGACGTACTGTGCGGGTGATCCCTTGGTTCCGGGAACGGCCGGAGCCGGATCGGGGGAGGATGCCAATGGCTGACGACATCAGGGAACATATCCGGAATCGGGCCGCCTGGCTGCGGCTGTTCTACATCGTCCTGTTCGCCGTGATCCTGTACGTTGCCTCGGCGGTGCTGGCGGTCGCCGTGATCATCCAGTTCGGCTTTGTGCTGCTGACGGGACGGTCGAATGGCAACCTGGCGAGGTTCGGACGCACGCTGGCGCGTTTTATCGCGGACGTCGTCTTGTACATGACCTTCAACACGGACGATCGTCCCTTCCCGTTCTCCGAGTGGCCGACCGCTGAGGCCTCGCGGGGTGGCCGGGCGAGCCGGAGTCGCCGCGGCGGCTCCCGCGCGGGCGGGACGCGCTCGCAGGCGCGGAGCGGCACCTCGGGCGGCGGTCGTTCGGGTGGCGGCAAGTCCACTACCGGCGGCGCGGACAACGGCGGTGAGACGGACCGGTGAACCACGGGGCGACGGCCCTGTCTTTCATCCAGGGGACACTGCCGCCGACGCCGGCCGGGCCGGCGGCCGGGGATCGCAACCACACAGCCGCATGACGGCGAAAGGACGGCCATGAAGTACCGCACCGTGGCAATCGTAGCGTTGCTGGCGAGCAGTCTCACCGCCTGCACCTGGGTGAGCCTGAGCTCGGACGCACAGAACGTCATGGTCCTGCCCAGGGACCGCGTGGCTCACTGCAAGAAGATCGGCAAGACCGACGTGTCGGTCGACAGCAAGGTCGGCTTCGTCAGCCGCTATCCGTCGGATGTGGAGCAGGATCTCAAGACCCTGGCGCGCAATACGGCGGCGCAGCAGGGCGGCGACACCGTGTCGCCGCTGAGCCCCGTGAAGAACGGCAACCAGACCTTTGGGATCTACAAGTGCCTGGGCAGTGGCCAGGCGGGCGGTGGCAGGGGCACCGGAACCGGCGGTGACCAGGGCACCGGCCAGACCCAGCCGGTCGGCGATTGACCGGGTCAGCCCATGCGGGCGATCAGGCCCGTCGGAAGCCAGCGCAGCACGCGCCCGATCACGTTCCAGGGCCAGACGGGTACGGTCGCCGACGGCACGCGCCGCTCGATCATGTCCGCGATCAGGCGTGCGCCCTTGTCGACCGTGATCAGGAACGGGCGGCTGGCCATCGTGCTGTTGATCGGGGTGTCGATGTAGCCGGGGTGCAGGACGGTGACCGCGATCCCGCGCTTCCAGGTCTCGGCCCGCAGAGCGCCCATATAGGTGGTCAACGCGGCCTTGGACGCGCAGTAGGCGGAGCTGCCCGGCAGTCCGCGGAAGGCGGCCACCGAGGAGGTGGCCACGACGTGGCCGTGACCACGCTCGAGGAAATACGCGGCGGCGGCGTCCACGGTCGCCATCGCCCCGATCACGTTGGTCTCGATCGTGCGGCGCGCATCCTCGAAGTGGCCATCGCCGATGCGCCCCTCGCTGCCTATGCCGGCATTGGCGAACACGATGTCGAGCCCGCCGAGGGCATCGACGAACTCCTGCAGCACGCGTGGGACGGCGTCATAATCGGTGACGTCGAGCGGTCGCGTCTCCACCCGGAAGCCGTCGCCATGCCGCTGACGGATCTCCGCCGCCAGGGCGTCCAGGCCGTCCTTGCGCCGGGCGGCAAGCCCCAGGGAGTAGCCCCGGCTGGCCAGCTCCAGAGCCAGTGCCTTGCCGATTCCCGACGAGGCGCCGGTGATCATGATCGATGTCGACATTGGTGTTCCTCGCTCTCGGCTTCAGTGGCCATTGCGCAGGAATTCGGCAATGCGCTCGATGGCGCGTCGCCCGTCGCTGAGTATGGGCGCGAAGATGTGCCAAACGTGGATCATGTCCGGCCATTCCTCCAGAGTCACGGACACGCCCTGGCGCCGCGCGCGTTCGGCGACGCGCCGGGAATCGTCCAGCAGGGTTTCCGCGCTGCCTACCTGGATCAGCAAGCGCGGCAGCCCCTGGAGGTCGGCATACAGCGGCGCCGCCAACGGGTTGCGCGGATCGCTGCCGGCGAGATAGTGCTCGGCCATCACCAGCAGGCCCTCGCGGTTGACCATCGGATCGATCCCGGCGTTCGCTTGCATGCTGTCGCCGACGCCCTCGAGATCGACCCAGGGCGAGATGCAAGCCGCCGCGCCGGGCAGGCTGACGCCTTCGTCGCGCAGTGCCACCAGTGTCGCCAGGGCCAGACCACCGCCGGCCGAGTCTCCGGCGATGGCGATGTCGGCCGGCTGGAACCCCTGTTCCAGCAGCCAGCGGTAACCAGCGACCGCGTCCTCCACCGCCGCGGGGAAGGGATGCTCGGGCGCCAGCCGATAGTCGATCCCCAGGGCGCCCCGGCCGGACGCCCGCGACAGGTCGGCGATCAGGGTGCGATGGGAGGTAACCGAGCCGATGACGTAGCCCCCTCCGTGGAGGTACAACAGGGCGCGTTCGGCCGTGGCCCCTGGCGCGCGGATCCATTCGCCCGGCACGCCGCCCGCCCGGACGGGCTCCACGCTCACGTCCTTCGGTGTGGGGAATACATCGGCGAGGGCATCGATCCCGGCTCGCATCTCCTCCAGCGACTCGCCCCGGGACTCAGCGCGCGCCGCCAGCAGCTCGCGAACGGCGTCGATTTCGGAATTGGCCATCTTCTGACTCCTTGCTTGGATCCGCAGCCCGAAGACCCGCACGGGGCACCCGGCGGTCCCGGTACCGTCCTCCGGCGTGCCGCTCTTCGCCGCCACGGCCGATGCACCCGGCGGTCTCGCCCGGCAGCATGCAGCACTGCTACTGACATTGTCGGACCATGATACTAACCCGGTCAGGGCGGTGCCTCATCCTGGGGTGCCGCGATCGGGCCGCATCCGCGGGGAACCCGCTGGGCTCCCGGGCATCGAACCCGCATGCGAGCGACCGCCGGCGCCGGCGGTTCAATGTTCATTCACGCCGGGAGGTGTAAAATTCCCAGTCGAGCGCGTCTTCCGGGACCGGTTGCCGGAGGCCCGCGTACGGGCGTCCGCCGGGCCGCGGCATCCGGGGCGGTGCCGGAGGGAACGGGATAGCCGCGGGTCCCGAACGTGAAGTGCAGGAGCCGATCCTCGGAAACATGCATATCGTCGACACCACGATGTTCTATGCGCCGGTCAGCGGCGGCGTGAAGCGCTATCTTCTGGCCAAGCATCAATGGTTGAAACCCTGCCGCGCGGTGCACCACACGGTGTTGGTGCCCGGTCGCGCTGACCAGCACGACGGTGACGGGCTGGTGTGCCTGGCCAGCGCGCCGCTCCCATTTGCCCACGGTTACCGGCTGCCGCTCAACCTGCCCCGCTGGCGTGCCCACCTCGAGGCGCTCGCGCCCGACCTGATCGAGGCCGGCGACCCGTACCAACTGGCGTGGGTGGCACTGCGCGCGGGACGCAATCGTGACGTCCCCGTGGTCGGGTTCTACCACTCGGACCTGGTGCGGCTGCTCGGCGTGCGCCTGGGGCGCTGGATCGAGCCGGCCGTCCGCGAGTACGTGCTGCGGCTCTACGAGCGCTTCGACCTGGTACTGGCACCCAGTCGCATGATCGTCGAGCGGCTGGAGTCGCTGGGCCTGCGCCATGTGCGGCATCAGCCGCTGGGCGTCGACACCGAGCTGTTCAGCCCCTGCCGTCGGGATCCGGGACTGCGGCACCAGCTGGGCCTGGATCCCGGGACCCGGCTGCTGGTATTCGCCGGCCGCTTCGCGCGGGAGAAGAACATCCCGCTGCTGGCGGCGGCGATGCGGCGCCTGGGGCCGCGCTACCATCTGCTGCTCGTGGGTGGCGGAGGGCCGTTGCCGCCGTTGCCGCCCAACGTGTCCGTCATCCCCTACCAGGCGGCCGGCCGGGACGTGGCCCGGCTGATCGCCAGTTGCGACCTGCTGGTGCATGCCGGCGGCCGGGAAACCTTCGGGCTGGTGGTGCTGGAGGCGATGGCCTGCGGGTTGCCGGTTGTGGGCGTGGATTCCGGCGCGGTGGCCGAGTTGGTGGACCAGGAGGTTGGGCAGGTCGCCCGCAGCGACGACCTGGGCTCGCTTGAGGAAGCGATCCGCTCGGTGTTCGAGCGCGGGCCGGAGGTCCTCGGCCGGGCGGCTCTCGAGCGCGTCCGCCGGCGCTATACCTGGGGGCGGGTGCTGCGTCGGCAGATCGCCGCCTACGCGGAGCTGGCGGGCGTAAGCTCCCCGCTCGAGGAGGAGCCGGAACTGGAAGCCCATGCTGCCGGCTGAGCGTATACGCGCCCTGTGCGTGTCGGTGCACGATGTCGCGCCGGCGACCTGGCCCGAGTGCGCGAGCCTGTTGCGGATGCTCGATGCCATCGGTGGCGTGCGGGTCACCCTCCTGGTGGTGCCCGACTACCATCGGCGCGGCCTCATTGACCGGGATTCCGCCTTCCTGAAGGCAATCGAAGCGCGTCTGGCCCGCGGCGACGAAGTCGCGCTGCACGGCTACTATCACCTGGACGACGCTGCCCGCCCCTTGGATCCCGTCGGCTGGTTCCGGCGGCGCGTGTACACGGTCGGGGAGGGGGAATTCGACGCCCTGCCCGCGGGGACCGCGCGCGAACGGATGGAACAAGGGTTGGCGCTGTTGCGCGGACTCGGCTGGCCCGTGACCGGCTTCGTGGCGCCGGCCTGGCTGCTGGGCCGCGCGGCGCGCGGGGTGATCGCCTCGTTGCCGTTCCGTTACACGACGACCATGCGCAGTCACTTCTGCCTGCCGCGGTGGCAGGAAACGCCCGCCCGCAGTCTCGTCTACAGCGCCCGCAGCGCCTTGCGCCGGGATCTGTCGCGACGCTGGAACGAATCGTTGTTCCGGCAGCAGCGTCACGCCGACCTGCTCCGCGTCTCGCTGCACCCGGTGGATGCGCGCCACGAGCCGGTCGTGGGCCACTGGCACGACCTGGTCGAGCGCGCCCTGATCGACGGGCGCCAACCGGTTACCAAGCAGCACTGGACCGAGGCGGTGGCTTGCGCCGGCACTGGCTGATCCTGATCCTGCTCAGCCTCACCCTGAGCCTGAGCGTGCCGCTGTTCTATGGTGGGCTGGAAAGCTTCTACCGGCTTGGCCGGCTGTCTCCCTGGGTGATGCTGTTGCTGCTAAGCATGGTGCTGATCGGCTGGCTGCTCAACGCGGGGCGGCTGATGGTGCTGGGGCGGGCCCTGGCGGTCCCGCTCGCGAGCCGCAGCGCCATGACCACCGTGGTCTCGACCGAGTTCGCCGGATTGGCCACACCCGCCGCCAGTGGCGCCGCGCCGACCTTCCTGTTCCTGCTCTCACGCTACGGCTTCCCGCTCGGTCCCGCCGCGGGGGTGCTGGCCGTGGACCTCGTGATGGACATCGTTTTCTTCCTCACGGCCCTGCCGGGAGCGCTGGCGCTGTACGCGTTCGGCGAGAACGGCGTCGATGCCGGACGGCTCGTGATCCTGGTCGCGGTTGCGCTCGGCGGCGGGGTGGCCGCGCTTCTGGTTGTGATCCGCTACTATCGGCCGCTGGCGATCCGGGCGGGTCGGCTGCTCGGCCGACACCACCGACTGGGTCGCTTCCGGTTCCGCCTGGCGCGCTCCCTGGTACACTTCCGGGCGAGCGTGCGGTTGCTGTTCCGGATGGGACGCGCCCGGCTGTTCCTGTTGTACGTCCTCTGCTTCTGCCACTGGATCGTACGCTACAGCATCCTGCCGGTGCTGCTCTATTTCATGGGGCACCCGGTGCCCTGGGCGTATCTGTTCGTCGGCCAGGGACTGGTGCTGTTCGGCGGGCTGATGACCTTCGTCCCCGGGGGCGGCGGCGGCGTCGAGGCCGGCCTCAGCGCGCTGCTGCACCCGTATCTCGATCCACGCACCACCGCGACCGCGATGCTGGCCTGGCGTTTCGTGACCTTCTACTGGTACCTGATCGCCGGCGCTCCGGTGTTCGCGACCGCGACCGGGACCCATGCCCGCTGGCTGATGAGCCGCGCGGGAACGGAGCCCGGAGATACTGACCCGACCAGGGGTAGTGCCTCATCTCGGAGGGGAGGTGAGCGGTGAGGGCGAGGCGCAGGAGCGCTGGGACGAGGGATTGCGCCTGCTCGGGGGTCAGTAACGACTGGGCCCGTTCGGGCCAGTCAGGGGCGTTGTCGCTGCATCTGGCGCAGGAAGTTGCTGTTGCGGGCGACGTCGCCCAGCGTGATGACCCCGAGCACGTCCTCCGGCCGCTGCAGCGTGCCGTCGGCGGTAACCACCGCGATGTCGTTAACGGCCGCGCGCAGCTTGGCCACCACGTCGAAGATCAGGTCGTCCTGCCGCACGACCGTGTATTTCCGGGCGGCCAACGATTCCACGGCCCGTTCCGTATCGCCGCCGGGGTTTACCAGCAGAGCCGCGTGGCGTTCAGCGCTGAGGATGCCGCACAACGTTCCGTCGCGAGTCACGAGCAGGTGCGGGATACGCCGGCGCGAGCGCATCGCGGTGCGCAGGCTGGACAGGGGCTGGTCTGCCTCGATCTGATGCACCGGGGTGTCAAGCACGTCCAGGGTGCGCCGCATCATATACAGGTTGGTATGTAGCGAGTCCGGGATGTAGTGCCGTCGCCGGGTCAGCTTGAACGTGTAGATGCTGTCGCGCAGGAGCATGCGGCGGATGCCGTAGGCCATGGACACCGTCAGGATCAGCGGGATGATCACGTGGTAGTCCCGGGTCATCTCGAAGGTCATGACGATGGCCGTCAGCACCGCGCCGGTGGCTCCGCCGACGACTCCGGCCATGCCCACGATGGCCAGGTTCACGGTGGCGATGTGCAGGCCCGGCGCCACGGCGTTGATGACCAGGCTGTATAGGCTCCCCAGGGCCGCCCCCAGGTACAGCGACGGCGAGAAGATGCCGCCCGAGGCCCCGGAGCCGAGGGTCAGGGACGTGGCGGCAAGCTTCCCCAGAAAGATCAGCACCAGCAGGTAGGGGTCGGTGAGCACGCCTGCCAGCGCCTGCTGCACCGTGGCGTAGCCGACGCCCTCGATGTAGTAGTGGCCGAAGTGGCGCATGCACAGGTACATCATCACCCCGACCAGCAGCATGCCGAGCGCATGGCGGGTGTAGTAGTTTCCCGGCATGCCGTCGAACAGGTCCTCGCACCAGTAGATGGCCCGGATGTAGAGCCAGGCCACCAGCCCCAGGGCGAGGCCGAAGAACAGATAGACCAGCAGCAAGCCGGGCGAGAACACCTCCTCCGGCGGCACCACCAGCTGCGGCACGTGGAAGGAGGGATTGTTGCCAAAGGCCAGGCGGCTTATGAAGGTGGCGGATCCCGTGGAGATCGCGATCGGTATCAGGGTGCGCGCACTGGTCTCCGGTACGATCAGCTCGATCGCGAACAGCAAGCCCGCGAGGGGCGTGTTGAAGGTCGCCGAGAGTCCACCGGCGGCGCCGCAGCCTACCAGCGTGATGCGCTGCCAGTCGGGCATACGGATCCACTGCCCGATGGTGGAGCCGAAGGAGGAGCCGATCTGGATCATCGGCCCTTCCCGCCCGACAGAGCCGCCGCTGCCGATCGAGATGGCGGAGGCGATGGATTTGATCAGGGCCACGATCGGGCGGATCACCCCGCGGTTGTAATAGATCGCGTCCATGACCTCGGGGACCCCGTGGCCTTTTGCTTCCGGGGCAAAGTTCTTCACCAGGAAGGCCACCACGAGCGCCGCGCCCACAGGGACGAGGATGATCCACGGGCCCAGTGGACCGGCGGGCGTGTGCACGTTGGCGTCGTAGTGCCAGGACAGGGTGCCGGTGAGGAAGGCGTTGTGGAACAGTCCGATCATGGACCGGAAGATCACCGCGCCGCCGCCGGCAATGATCCCCACCAGCACGGCCAACAGGGCCAGCCGCAGCCCTGCATCCTCGTCGCCTGCGGTGCGCATTGCGCTCCTTCCCCCGCGTGCCCCGACGCACGCTCCCGTCACCCCGGCAACGGCGGGCATCATGCACGAAGCGCGGTACAGCCGATGCGCGATCGCGCTCGCCCGGTAATCGGCTCGCCATTATCCCCGATGACGGGCCGACGTTGGTGGCGGGAACAGGCCGGAATTATTCTGCGTGCACCCGCGTTGCGGATGTGCGAGCCCGGGCGCGAACGCCCCGGACGTGGCCCGAGAGTGTATCACCCCGGCACCCGCCGCGCGACGCAGCCGCCTCAGGCAGTTTCGCGGGCGGGCGGCGCCATGAATTCCGGCCCGACCGGGTCGGTCACGTGCGTCGAGATGATGCGGTCGATCGCCTGGCGCGTCTCGACATCGAGGCTCCAGCCGGTGGCCTCGCCCAGGGGATCCATCTGGTCCGGGCGGCGCCCGCCCCAGAGGGCCACGGACACCCCGGGCTGGTCGAGTACCCAGCGCACGGCGAGGCCCAGCAGGCTTCGGCCGAAGCGGTCCCGGGCCAGTCGCTCGAGGGCTTCGGCGGCGGCCAGGTACTGCTCGAACCGGGGCGGGCGGAACTTCGGATCGGTGTTGCGCAGGTCGTCGCCCTCGAAGCGGCGGCTGGCGCTCATGCGGCCGCTCAGCATGCCCCGGCAGAGCGCACCGTAGGTGAGGGTCGCGATTCCGGCGTCCCGGCAGTAGGGCAAAACGTCCGCCTCGATGCCGCGCTCGAACAGGTTGTACGGCGGCTGGACGACGTGTACCGGCGCCACGGCGCGGAACGCATCGATCTGCCCGGGGTTGAAGTTGCTCACCCCGATCGCACCGATCTTGCCCTCCTGGAGCAGGCGCCCCATGGCGGCCGCGGTCTCTTCCACGGGCACGCGCGGGTCCGGCCAGTGCACCTGGTACAGGTCGATATGGTCCGTGCGCAGGCGTCGCAGGCAGTCGTCGATCTCCTGCCTGATACGCTCGCCGCTGGCGTTGCGCCGGACGTTCCCGTTGTCGTCCCATTCCAGCCCCACCTTGGTGGCCAGGATCACGTCGTCGCGCCCGCCGTACTCAGCCAGGGCGCGGCCGACGATTTCCTCGGAACGCCCGAAGCCGTAGGCGGGCGCCGTGTCGATCAGGGTGACCCCCTTGTTCAGGGCCGCGAAGATGGTGCGGACCGACTGCTCCTCGTCGGTGCCGCCCCACATCCAGCCGCCGATCGCCCAGGTACCCAGACCGATGCGTGAGGGCTTGAATGGCGTCCCCGGGATATCCGCGTACTCCATTCCGTGTTTCCTCCCGAGATCGGTGTTGCCCCGGCCAGGGATGACTGCGGCTTAGCGGCGGTGCGTTTCGGCCGGCGGGACCACTTTGCCGGGATTGAACAGGTCGTCCGGATCCAGCGCGCCCTTGAGGGCGCGCATCAGGTCCACGGCCACGGCCGACTTGTAACGCGTCAGCTCGTCCAGCTTGAGCCGTCCGATGCCGTGCTCGGCGGAAAAGCTGCCACCGAGGTCCGCGACCACGTCATGCACGATGCGGTTAAATTCGTCCCAGCGCGCCAGGAACCGGTCGGGGTCCATATCCGGCGGCTGGGTGAGGTTGAAATGGATGTTGCCGTCACCGATGTGGCCGAACGGGCACGCGCGAATCTCCGGTAGTACCCGCTCGACCTCTTGGGTCGCCCGGGCGATGAGCTCCGGCACGCGCGAGACCGCCACCGAGACGTCATGCTTGATGCTCGCCCCTTCGCGCTGCTCACCCTCGGGGATGCTTTCGCGCAGGTGCCACAGATCATGGCTCTGCGCCTCGCTCTCGGCCAGCACCGCGTCGCTGACACGGCCGTCCTCGAAAGCCTGGCCGAGCGCCTGCTCCAGCACGTCCCGCAGGCGGCTGTCAGGGCGGGAGCTGGATAACTCGACCAGCACGTACCATGGGTGCGCCCGGTCCATCGGATCCCGGCAGCCCTCGACATGGCGCGTGGCCATCTCGAGCGCATTGCGCCCAATCAGTTCGAAACCCGTCACGGCCTCGCCGCTGGCATCCCGCAGGCGCCCAAGCAGGTCCACCGCGGAGGCCGGGTCTTCCAGCGCCACCAGCGCGGTATGGACGTCCCGGGGCACGGGATAGAGCTTGAGCACGGCGGCCGTGATCACGCCCAGGGTGCCCTCGGCACCGATGAACAGGTCCTTGAGGTCGTAGCCGGAATTGTCCTTGCGCAGCCCGGTGAGCCCGTCCCAGACGCGGCCGTCGGGCAGCACCACCTCCAGGCCCAGCGCGAGGTCGCGGGTATTGCCGTAGCGCAGTACGTTGGTACCGCCGGCATTGGTTGAGAGGTTGCCGCCGATCTGGCAGCTGCCCTGGGCGGCCAGGCTGAGCGGAAACAGCCGGTCCGCCTCGCGCGCGGCATCCTGAATCCGCTGCAGGACGCATCCGGCTTCCACGGTAATGGTGTAGTTCGCCGCGTCAATCTCGCGGATCCGGTTCATGCGGCCCAGGCTCAGGATGATCTCGCTGGCGTCCGCGTGCGTGGAGGCACCGCCGCAAAGCCCGGTATTGCCTCCCTGGGGCACGATCTTGAGGCCGACCTCGCGGCACAGGCGCACCACCTCGGCGACCTGTGCCGTGTCCGCGGGGCGCGCCACGCCCGCTGCGCGGCCCTGGTACAGGCCACGCGACTCGCGCAGGTAGGGCGCCATCAATGAGGCATCCTCGATCCAGCCCTTCGAGCCCAGCGCCTGCCGCATGCGCCCAGCGGGCGCCGCGTCGCTTCCGCTCATCGGCGTGCTCCCCTGATCTTGCCGCGACCGATCATGGTCCCGTGCTCAGCCATCATACAGGCCATGGCGCCGGTGCCACTCCTCGAGGGACTCTTCCGGGTAGACCGGGAAGTGCCGCTCGGTGGGCCCCTCCGGCGGAATCTCGCACCAGGGTGCGGCGTAATCCAGCATCAGGCGCACGTGCTCGGGTGGCCGGGGCAGCGGCGTATCGATGGCGGAGGCGAACGGATGCACCAGATCCGGCCATGTCGGGTCGTACAGCCAGAGGGCGCTGCCGCAGTGGCTGCAGAAGTGCCTGCGACCCTCACTCAGCTGGCCGCTGCCGTCGGGCACGCCGATGCGCGCGCGATACACCGAGAGGTGCTCTTCCCCCTCGACTTCCAGCGTATGGGCGTCGGCTCCCAGGTTGATCGCGTAGCCGCCACCTCCCGCGGTCTTGCGACAGATGCTGCAGTAGCAGGCCTGGTACGGAAAGGGCATGGCCGATTCCACCCGGAACCCGACCGCCCGGCAGTGACATGAACCTTGCAAGAGCATCGCGGTCCTCCTCCTGATCCGGGACTACCACAGTGTACCGCGCACCGGGGTACGAAAATCGAGGAGGTCGCCCCTGCGGTTGACTATTCGGGCCCGGCGAGGCGTGACAGGGTACACTGGTCAACCTGGCGAGTCGCCGGCGCCGGGCTGTCCGTGCGCCGCAGGGTCGAGGGAGATCCGATCGATGCATGAACGTCGTTTCGACAAGCCCGTCGAGCGTTTGCGGGATCCCCATCGGGTCGCGCTCATGGACGTCGACGCGGTGCTCAACTTCTGTCTCGATGGCGTCGACGCGACCCGCGTCCTGGACGTCGGCACGGGCAGCGCGCTGTTCGCCGAACGCTTCGCCACCCGCGATCTGGCGGTCGCGGGCTCGGACGTCAATCCGGCGATGCTGGAAGCGGCCCGGCAGTATCTGCCGGAGGCCGAGTTTCGCGAGGCGCCGGCCGAGGCACTGCCGTGGCCGGACGGGAGCTTCGACCTGGTGTTCCTGGGGCACGTGCTGCACGAGACGGACGACCCGGTAGCGGCGTTGCGCGAGGCGCGGCGGGTATGCACCCGGCGCGTGGCGGTGCTGGAGTGGCCCTACCGCGAAGAGGAGGATGGCCCGCCGATCGACCATCGCCTGGCGCCGGCCGTGGTGGAGAAGCACGCGCGCGAGGCCGGATTCGAGCGCACTCGGGTGGTGAATCTCAGTCACATGGTGCTGTTCCTGCTGGAGAAGGATGATTGACGGGCCCCTGCAGGGGCAGGATGCTTGCCCGCGGTAGTACAATAGGTGTCGGGCGAACACAGTCACGACCATTCCGGATAGATCGCCAATGGATTCCAACTCGTTCAAGGGCATTCCCGTAGTCACCCGCAGCGGCGGCAAGTTCCGCACCCCGCAGGGATTCAGCGCCATCAAGAACGGCGTCAAGCGCCGGCGCGACCCGGAGCCGGTTCCGCGCGGCGAGAAGCCGGACTGGCTGCGTGTGCGCGTGCCGAGCGGAAAGCGCTACACGGAGGTCAAGCGGACGGTGCGCGAGCATCGCCTGAGCACCGTGTGCGAGGAGTCGATGTGCCCCAACATGGGCGAGTGCTGGAATAACGGCACCGCCACGATCATGCTCATGGGCTCGGTGTGCACGCGCGCGTGCCGCTTCTGCGCGGTGGATACGGGCAATCCCCACGGCTGGCTGGATCCGGAGGAGCCGGCCCACACCGCGGAGAGCGTGCGCCTGATGCGGCTGCGCTACGTGGTGCTCACCTCGGTCGACCGGGACGACCTGCCTGATGGCGGGGCCGGCCACTACGCCGAGTGCGTGCGCGAAATCAAGCGCGCGAACCCGCGCACCGCGGTGGAGGTCCTCACCCCGGACTTCCGGGGGGAGATGGACAACGTGGACATCGTGCTGGCATCGGGTATCGACGTCTTCGCCCAGAACGTGGAGACGGTGCGCCGGTTGACCCACCCGGTGCGCGATCCGCGCGCCAGCTACGCGCAGACCCTCGAGGTCCTGGCGCACGCCAAGCGCGCGCGCCCGGACATCCTGACCAAGACCAGCCTGATGCTGGGCCTGGGCGAGACCGAGCAGGAGATCCTCGAGACCATGGATGACCTGCGAGAGATCGGCCTGGACATCCTCACCTTCGGCCAGTATCTGCGCCCGACGGTCAACCACCTGCCGGTGGAGCGCTTCGTGCCGCCGGGGGATTTCCGCAAGTACCGGGAGTGGGGCCTGGAGAAGGGCTTCACGGAAGTGGTCTCCGGCCCGCTGGTGCGCTCCAGCTACCGGGCGGACCGGGTGCTGGAGAAGAACAACGCCGGGCTCGTCGAGACCGCCTGAGTGGTCGCCGGCGCCGGGCCCCTGAACAGGCACCGGGGGTGGGTTCCGCCGGGCGATCGCGGGGTAGGGATCTGCGCGCAGCCGGCGGACCGTTCGGCGAAGGTACGCGGCATTCCGGAGACGGCTGCCAGCACCTCTTGGCGTCCCGCACGCAGCTGTGCGTGCTCGGTGTCCGGGTGAGGCGCCGCGGCGCGAGCCCGATACCATCGGTTTCGCCGCAGTCCTTGCGGTTCCGGAAAGCACGCCGCCGCCCGCCGCCCGGCCGGACCGCTCCGATATGGCTCTGGTCCGGACTCGCTTAGTAATATGTTCCAATGGAAGACGTTTCGCACATCCTGGATCCGCTGAACGGGCGCCAGCGGGAAGCCGTGACCGCACCGCCCGGGCCGGTGCTGGTGCTTGCCGGTGCCGGCAGCGGGAAGACGCGCGTGCTGGTGCATCGCATCGCCTGGCTGGTGCAGGTGGAGAACGTATCGCCGCACTCCATCATGGCGGTGACCTTCACCAACAAGGCGGCGGGCGAGATGCGGGGGCGCACCGAGCAGCTGCTGAGCATCCCCGCCCGGGCGATGTGGGTGGGCACCTTCCACGGTCTGGCGCACCGCCTGCTGCGTCTGCACTGGCGTGAGGCGGGCCTGCCCGAGACCTTCCAGATCCTCGACGCCGAGGACCAGCGGCGAGTCGTGCGGCGGGTGCTGCGCGCGCTGGAGCTCGACGAGAGCCGCTGGCCACCCCGCCAGATGCAATGGTTCATCAATGCCCGCAAGGACCAGGGCCTGCGGCCCTGGCACCTGCAGGACACGGGCGATCCGGTGCATCGCCAGATGGTGCGCGTCTACACCGCCTACGAGGAGGCGTGCCGGCGGGGCGGGCTGGTCGACTTCGCCGAGCTGCTGCTGCGTGCCCACGAGCTGATCCGCGACAACGGGGATCTGCAGAGGCACTACCGGGAGCGTTTCCGGCATATCCTGATCGACGAGTTCCAGGACACCAACACCCTGCAGTACGCGTGGATGCGCCTGCTCGCCGGCGAACGCAGCGCGGTGTTCGCGGTCGGTGACGACGACCAGTCGATCTACAGCTGGCGCGGGGCGCGCGTGGAGAACCTGCAGCGCTTGGTCAAGGATTTCCCCGGTACGCTCACGGTACGCCTGGAGCAGAATTACCGTTCCACCGGCACCATCCTCGAGGCAGCCAACCACCTGATCACCCACAACCAGGCCCGCATGGGCAAGCGGTTGTGGACCGAGGACGGGGAAGGCGAACCGATCCGGCTGTACGCGGCATTCAACGAGTTCGACGAGGCCCAGTTCGTGATCGATCGGATCCGGCGGGAGACCGAGCACGGGCGCGCGCGGCGCGAAATCGCGGTGCTCTACCGTTCCAACGCGCAGTCGCGGGTGTTCGAGGAGAACCTGATCGCCGCCAGGATCCCCTACCGGGTCTACGGTGGTCTGCGATTCTTCGAGCGCGCCGAGATCAAGGATGCCCTCGCCTACCTGCGGCTCACGGAGAACCGGCACGACGACGCCTCCTTCGAGCGCGTGGTCAACCTGCCGACCCGCGGCATCGGCAACCGCACCATGGAGCAGGTGCGGCAGGTTGCGCGCGAGCGCGACCTGTCGCTGTGGCAGGCAGCCGGTGCCCTGGTCGAGGAGGTCGCGCTGAGTTCACGGGCCGGCAATGCGCTGCGCGGATTCCTGCGCCTGGTCGACCGCCTGGCGATCGAGATCGGCGGGCTGGAACTGCACGAGAAGGTCGACACCATGCTCGCGCGCAGCGGCCTGATCGAGCACTTCGAGAAGGAGAAGGGCGAGCGCGGCGAGGCGCGCGTGGAGAACCTGCGGGAGCTGGTCAATGCGGCACGGGGCTTCTACGCGGAGGAGATGGAGGACTTGGGCCCGCTGGCCTCGTTCCTCTCGCACGCGGCGCTGGAGGCCGGCGAGGGCCAGGCGGACGAGTGGGACGACTGCGTGCAGCTGATGACGCTGCACTCGGCCAAGGGGCTGGAGTTCCCGGTGGTGTTCATGTGCGGCATGGAGGACGGACTGTTCCCGCACCAGCGTTCCCTCGAGGACGCGGACGGGCTGGAGGAGGAACGGCGCCTGTGCTACGTGGGCATGACCCGGGCGATGGAGCAGCTCTATCTCACCTATGCGGAGAAGCGCCGGCTGTATGGCAGGGAGAGTTACCCGGTCGCCTCCCGCTTTATCGGCGAGCTTCCGCCCGAATTGCTGGAGGACGTGCGCCCGCGCATGCAGGTGACCCGCCCGGTGGGCGGCCACGCGGTGCTGCGGGCCGAGCCCGAGCTGCCCGACGGTCTGGGTCTCGGGCAGCGCGTGCAGCACCCGAAATTCGGCCAGGGGGTGATTCTGAGCTACGAGGGCCAGGGCCCACAGGCTCGGGTGCAGGTGCAGTTCGAGGGCGCCGGCAGCAAGTGGCTGGTGCTGGCCTACGCCCATCTGCAGGCTCTTTGAGGATTCGTCGGGGCGGCGTCAGTCGCCGTCCTGCAGCCGGATCACCAGCGCGTGGATGCCGTGCTTGCGCAGCTGGGCACGGGTGTTGTTCAGGCGCGACAGGTCGTTGAACGGACCGATGCGTACGCGGTGCCATATGTCCTTGCCTTCGGCTTGGCTGTCGATGGTCACCTTCTGGATCGACGCCTCGATCCCGAGCAGCGCCAGCTTCGCCTTGAGCTGGTCTGCGTCGGAGTAGTGGTGGAAGGCGCCGGCCTGCAGGTAGTAGCGCCCCGGCTTGACCACCTTGCCGCCCTGCGAGGGTCCCGGTTCCGCCTCGCGCTCCCGCTGCGGGATCACCACCTTGAAGTTGGGCAGCAGCCGGTAGAAGTCGAAGCGCGGCTTGCCGGCGTTGGCCGACTTCGAAGGGCCCGTGTGGCCCGGTGCCGACGCCTTCCCGGAGCTACCGGCAGAGGCCCGCGGCGGCTGCGGCGCCGGGCGCGGGGACCCCGCATGGTGCGGAGCGGCGCCCGACGCCAACAGGAATACGACCAGGGCCAGCGCGCCCCCCGGCGCCAAGCCCATGAGCAGCCACGCCCAGGGCGGGAAGCCGGATTTACGCTGCTTGCGGCGGGCTGGGCGGCGAGCGTTCTTGTAGTCGCGCGCCATTGGTCTACATGGTCTCCGGCGTGCCGATTCCCAGCAGGTTGCAGCCGTTGCGGAGCACTTGGCGGGTAGCGAGAATCAGGCACAGACGGGTGTCCCGCAGCTCGTCCTCGTCGACCAGGAAGGTGTGTGCGTTGTAGTAGGTGTGCAGGGCGTTGGCCAGCTCGCGCAGGTAGTGGGCCAGCTGATGTGGCGCGTAATTGGCTGCGGCGGATTCCACCACCTCGGGATAACGGGACACGGCTGTCATCAACGCCTGCTCGTGGTCCTCCCGCAACAGCTCCAGCCGTCCGAGCCCGCGGGCCTGGTCGAACCCGAGCCGTTTCTCCCGCAGCTGGCGCATCACGCTGCAGATTCGAGCGTGCGCGTACTGGATGTAGTAGACCGGGTTGTCGCTGGTCTGCGACCGCGCCAGGTCCATGTCGAAGTCCAGGTGCTGCTCGTTGGAGCGCATGATGTAGAAGAAGCGGGCCGCGTCGTTGCCCACCTCCCGGCGCAGATCCCGGAGAGTCTCGAACTCTCCGGAGCGGGTG
Organism: Gammaproteobacteria bacterium; assembly: GCA_035638695.1. Lineage (GTDB taxonomy): Bacteria > Pseudomonadota > Gammaproteobacteria > UBA5335 > SLRW01 > DASQZJ01. The sequence continues at coordinate 52,009 of DASQZM010000045.1, forward strand.
GACATGGACACCTTGCGCCCGCCGCGGTAGAGCACCGCGAATTGCACCAGCAGCACCTGTAACGTGGCGGGATCGCCGCCGAGGGCCTGGAAGCCCGCCCGCACGCGCGGCACGTAGCCATGGTGGTCGGCACCCCAGATGTCGATGATGCGCGCGAAGCCGCGCCGGCGCTTGTCCAGGTGATAGGCGAGATCGGAGGCGAAGTAGGTGGCGACCCCGTTCTCCCGCACCACCACCCGATCCTTCTCGTCGCCGAACTCCGTGGACCGGAACCAGGTCGCGCCGTTCCAGTGGTACAGGTGGCCCGCCTGGTCCAGGCGGGCCAGGGCGTCGTCGACGGCCCCGGAGTCGACCAGGGAGCGTTCCGAGAACCACTCGTCGTAGACCACGCCGAACTCTTCCAGATCCTCGCGGATGTCGGCCAGGATGGCGTCGACACCGGCGTTGTGCACCACGGCCCAGGCCTCGTCACCGAGCAGTTCGCCGGCACGGCGGATCAGCACGTCGATCCGCGCGTCCGCATCATCGGTCTCCGGCAGGCCCCGGTAGAGGTCCGCCAGGGGCCGGCGCAGCGTCTCGCCGTGGCCGCGGTACAGGTGCTCGGCGATGTTCCGTACGTAACCGCCCTGGTAGGCGCCGTCCGGGAAGTCGACGCTCTCGCTGCAGCGCTCGAGGTAGCGCAGCCATACGCTCAGGGCGAGGATGTCGATCTGGCGGCCGGCATCATTGACGTAGTACTCCCGGTGCACGTCGTAACCGGCGGCGGCGAGCAGGTTTGCCACGCTCGCGCCATAGGCGGCGCCGCGCCCGTGCCCGACGTGCAGCGGGCCGGTCGGGTTTGCCGAGACGAACTCGACCTGGACCCGAAGGCCGCCGCCGAGGTCTTGCCGGCCGTAGAGCTCGCCCTGCTCAAACACGCGCCGCAGCTCTGCGTGGTAGGCAGCCGGGGTGAGGAAAAAGTTGATGAACCCGGGGCCGGCGATCTCGACGCGGTTGACCTCGGGTGAGACGGGCATGGCCTCGAGGATGAGCGCTGCCAGCTCGCGGGGCTTGCGCCGGGCAGTCCGGGCAAGGGTCATTGCCACGTTGGTGGCGAAGTCGCCGTGGCGTCCGTCCCGGGCGCGTTCTATCACGACCCGCCCGGGTACCTCCGTGGCGGGCAGGACGCCGTCATCGAGCCGCGACAACGCCTCGCGGACGAGTTGCTCCAGTGCTGCCTTCAAGGCGGGCCCCCAATGCGTCCGGGCGGGAGAGTGCGGCATTCTACCTGTTCCCGCCCGTCTCTGGAACGGCTTACCCTTGCCACCCGGGGTCGAGGTCGAGTGCTGCGGAGTTGATGCAGTAGCGCAGCCCCGTGGGTTCGGGACCGTCCGGGAACACGTGGCCCAGGTGGGCCTCGCAGCCCGGACACCGGACCTCGGTCCGCTGTATGCCCAGGCTGTGGTCTTCCCGGGTCGCCACCGCATCGCTCTCCACGGGCTGGTAGAAGCTCGGCCAGCCGCTGCCGGAGTCGAACTTGTGCTCCGAGCTGAACAGTGGCCGGCCGCAGCACACGCAGCGGTAAGTGCCGTCCTCCTTGCAGTCGTTGTACCTGCCGGTGAACGGCCGCTCGGTGGCACCCTGGCGTGTCACCCGGTATTGCTCCGGCGTGAGCCGTTCACGCCAGTCGGTGTCGGAACGAATTATCTTGTCGTCAGCCATCGGTACCTCACAGTGAGTTCCTTGCCAGCCGCTGTCTTCGGGGTGGTTTTAGGTTTTACGTTTTAGGTTTTAGGCAAGAAATTGAAAAGGCTTGGGTTGCTATTCCCGGTGCCAACGGCCGACCCCGGACGACCTCGCGGGCCGTATGGGAGCATGCAGTTGGCTGAAGACACGAAGCCTCTTCACCTAAAACCTAACACCTAAAACCTAAAACCCAAGATTCAGCATTAGCGCACCGGTCGAATCAGGCTATCGGATTCTGCCAGACTACAGAGGTCAGCGGCCCCGCTAGTACATCTCCGCCGGATCCACGTCGATCGACCAGCGTACGCGCCGGGCCAGGGGGTGCTCGGCGAGTGCGGGCACCCAGGGCCGGAGCAGCCTCTGCAGCCGCTGGTGATCGGGGGCTTGCACCAGCAGCTGAAAGCGGTAGCGCCCGGCGCGGCGTTCCATCGGGGCGGGCACCGGTCCCAGCAGGAACACCTCCTCGTCGGCATGGCGCCGTGCCAGCTCCAGCGCTGCCTCGAGGAAGCGGGGCGGGGGCTCCCGGCGCGGCGCCTCGGCCCGCAGCAGGGCCAGCCGGCTGTAAGGGGGCAGCGCCGCCACCCGGCGCTCTTCCAGCGCCATGCGCGCGAACGCCCCGTAGCCTTCGCGCAGTAACGTGCGCAGCAGTGGGTGCTCCGGGTGGTGGGTCTGAATCAGCACCTCGCCGGGCCGGTCGGCCCGCCCCGCCCGCCCCGCCACCTGTGTGATCAGCTGTGCCATGCGCTCGGGCGCGCGGAAATCCGCACCAAACAGGCCCTGATCGGCATCGATGATTGCGGCCAGGGTCACTTGCGGGAAATGGTGGCCCTTGGCCAGCATCTGCGTACCCAGAAGGATCCGGCTGCGTCCGCGGCGCGCCTCGTCCAGCAGCTGCTGCACGGAGCCGCGTTGCTGTGTGCTGTCGCGATCGATGCGCAGCACGCCGGCGCCCGGGAAGCGCTCCTGCAGGGCGGCCGCGACGCGCTCGGTGCCCTGGCCCAGCGCGATCAGCTCGCTGCCGCATTCCGGACAGGAACGCGGCGCGGGACGGCTGGCGCCGCAGTGGTGACAGAGAAGGCGCGAACCCGCGGCGCGACGATGCAGGGTCAGGCGGGCATCGCAGCGCTCGCAGCGCGACACCCAGCCACAGGCGTGGCACAGAAGGGTCGGTGCAAAGCCGCGGCGGTTGAGGAAGACCAGCACCTGAGCATCCCGCTCGAGGTGTTCCTGGACCGCCCGCAGCAGGCGCGGGGACAGGCCGTCCTCCAAAGGCACCGCACGCACGTCCACCAGGCGCAGCTCCGGCTCGGCGGCGCTTCCGGCACGGTGGCGCAAAACCAGCCGGCGGTAGCGGCCGTCCAGCACGTTGGCGAGGGTCTCCAGCGAGGGCGTGGCCGACCCGAGCACGGCGGGAATACCGCAGTGGCGGGCACGCCACACCGCCAGGTCGCGGGCGGAGTAGCGAAAGCCCTCCTGCTGCTTGAAGGACACGTCGTGCTCCTCGTCGACCACAATCAGCCCGGGTCGTGCCAGCGGCACGAAGATCGCGGAGCGGGTTCCGATCACGATCCCGGCACGTCCTTCCCGGGCGCGCACCCAGGCATCCAGGCGATCCCGGTCGCTCAGACCGGAGTGCAACACCGACAGGGGTACGCCGAAGCGCCGGCGGAAGCGCTCGATCAGCTGTGGCGTCAGGCCGATCTCGGGCACCAGGACCAGCGCCTGCTCGTCACGCTCGAGCACCCGTTCCACGCAGCGCAGGTACACCTCGGTCTTGCCGCTGCCGGTGACGCCCTCCAGTAGGAAGCAGGCGAATTCGCCCAGGGCCTCGCAGATTGCATCGATCGCCGTGCGCTGGCCAGGGCCCGGTGCCGGCGGCGCCTCCGATTCGCCTTGCCTGGGGACGGGCCCACCCGCGGGCGCCGGAACCGGCTCCACCAGCCCTTTCTGATGCAGGGTTCGCAGCGCATGGCGCCAGCTTCCGGGCTCCTCATGGATGGCGGTGGCCGAGAGCCCGAGCGGCGCCTCCCGCAGGCGTTGCACCAGGCGCGCCTGGCGGGGCGCGCGGGCCGGTTCCCGGGGTTCGAGGGCCCGGCCCGCCGGAGTCAGCAGCCAGTGCACCGCGATGCGCGCACGGGCCGGCCCACCGCGGCGGAGCGCAACCGGCAGCGCTGCCGCAAGTACTTCGCCGGGGGGATGCCGGTAATAATCGGCCGCCCAGCGCGCCATCGACAGGACATCGCTTTCCAGCACAGGGCGCTCGTCGAGCACCGCCAGAGCGCGCTTGAGCCGCTCGGGCGCCACCTGGCTCCGCTCGGCAAGCTCCACCAGTACACCGACGGCGCGGCTGCGCCCGAACGGCACGCGCACGCGCGTCCCCGGCTCCGGCATCGACCGGTCCGCGCCGAGGGGGGGCAGGTAGTCGAAGCAGCGGAACACGGGTACGGCCAGGGCGACGCGCAATATAGGCTCGCGGGGTGGCATGGAGATACTTTAGTGGCAGTCGGGAAGCAATGCATCCGGCGGCGCCCGGTGGCAGCGGGCCACCTGCGTGCCGCTAGGGAAGCGGGAATCCGGATTATCCACAGTAACTGTGGATAACTTTGTGGACGAGCTGGTGGAAACCCCGCCAAGTGCCCGTCAGCGCAGGCCTTGTGACAAACTGGTTACAAATTGGCCGAAAACTAAATATGAAGCATAATCAATCCGTTGAGATACTATTCGAGATTCCGTCCCAGGTATGCGGCGTATCTGGCGATACGCTTTGCCGGGAGTCGTACGGGATGTGCATAACTCCCGCCGGCTGAACCCGGGAAACGCCATTGTCAAGCGCCCGAAAGCGCGATGGGTGAAATACCGGCTCTCACCGGCGCGTGGGGCGTGGCTCAGTATTCCTTGACGGCCGCAACCAGGTGACTGGCGACCTTCTGGCCGTCGCCGTAGAGCATGCGCGTGTTGTCCAGCGTGAACAGGGCGTTCTCGATCCCGGAAAAGCCCGTGCCCTGGCCACGCTTGACCACAATCACGTTCTTCGCCTGGTCCACGTTCAGGATCGGCATGCCGTAGATCGGGCTGTTGGGGTCCGTCTTGGCGACCGGGTTGACCACATCGTTCGCCCCGATGACCAGTGCCACGTCCGCGGTGGCGAACTCGGCGTTGATATCCTCGAGGTCGTAGATGAGGTCGTACGGCACCCCGGCCTCGGCCAGCAGGACGTTCATATGCCCGGGCATGCGGCCCGCGACCGGGTGGATCGCGAACTTCACCGTGACGTCCCGGTCCATGAGCAACTCCACCAGCTCCCAGACCTTGTGCTGGGCCTGGGCAACGGCCATGCCGTAGCCGGGCACGATGATCACCTTGTTGGCGAAGGCCATCATCACCGCGGCGTCGGTGACGTCGATCGGTTTGAGCGCGCCGCCCTCGCCGCCGACGCTCTGGGCCCCCTCGTCCGCGCCGAAGCCGGCGAACAGCACGTTGCTCAGGGGGCGGTTCATGGACTTGGCCATCAGCTGGGTCAACATGCCTCCCGCGGCGCCGACCACGGTGCCGGCGATGATCATCGCCGCGTTTTGCAGCACGAATCCCTCGAACGCGACCGCCAGGCCGGTCAGCGCGTTGTACAGGGAGATCATCACCGGCATGTCGGCGCCGCCGATGGGCAGTGTCGTAAGGATGCCGACAACCAGGGCTGCGAGGAAAAACGCGGTCAGCAGAGCCATGTTGTCGCTGTTGCCCGCGACCACGACGCTAACCGCCATCGCGACCAAGGCGACGAAGATCATCAGGTTGATGATCTGCAGCACCTTCGAGCGCAGCGACTTGCGGATCAGGCCCTGCAACTTGCCGAAGGCGATCAGGCTGCCGCTGAAGGAGACCGCGCCGATGATCGCGCCCAGCACGGCGAGCGCCAGCACCGTGCGCTGGTGGTGCTCCGCAGCGAACAGCTCGACCGCCGCGATACAGGCGGCGGCGCCGCCGCCCATGCCGTTGTAAAGGGCGATCATCTGCGGCATCGAGGTCATGGCGACGCGCCGGCCGCTGTACCAGGCGAGGCCGCCACCAACGGCCATGGCGATGATCATCAGGATGTAGTTCGCGGCCGGCACGTGCTGGCCCATGGCCGGGTTGACGAAACTGAACAGCGTGGCCACCAGCATGCCGGCGCCGGCCCAGATGACGCCGCCGCGGGCCGTCTTGGGGGAGCTCATGCGCTTGAGCCCCATGATGAACAGGTAGGCAGTGACGAAATACGAGGCGTTGATCACCGCGCCCAGGTAGGGCCAGGCAAGGATATTTTCCATTGTTTTTCAGTCCTCCTTGCTGCTCTTGAACATCTCGAGCATGCGCTCGGTCACCACGTAGCCGCCGGCGGCGTTACCCGCGGCCAGCAGCACCCCGATGAAGCCGACCGCGAGGCCGAAGGGCGAGTGAGCCTGCCCCAGAGCCACCATGGCGCCCACGAGCACGATGCCGTGGATGAAGTTCGAGCCCGACATCAGCGGCGTGTGGAGGATCGACGGCACGCGGGCGATGATCTCGTAGCCGGTGAAGGCCGCGAGCATGAATATGTAGAGGGCGGTGAAACCTTCGATCATTTGTTCTCTCCTTCGGCCAGCTCCCGGGTGGGCTCGTGACGGATCGCCCCGTCGTGGGTGACCACGCTCTTCGCCAGGATCTCATCCTCCCAGTCCAGCTCGAGCTTCTCTTCTTTGATCAGCAGACCCAGGAAGTTCTGCAGGTTCTTGGAATACATCTCGCTCGCGTGCTCGGCCATCATGCTGGGCACGTTGACGGGGCCGTGCACGATGGCATTGCGGTACTCGACGGTCTGGCCGGCCTCGGTGACCTCACAGTTGCCGCCGGTCTCGGCGGCCAGGTCGATAACCACGGCGCCGGCTTTCATCCCCTCGACCATCGCCTTGCTGATGATCTGCGGTGCCCGCCGCCCGGGCACCGCCGCGGTCGTGATCACCGCATCCGCCTTCGCGACGTGATCAGCCAGCATCTGCTGCTGCTGCTCGCGCTCCTCGTCGGTGAGCTCGCGCGCGTAGCCGCCCTCGGCCTCGGCCTGCACGTCCAGCTCCACGAACTTCGCGCCCAGAGACTGCACCTGTTCCTTGGCGGCGGGCCGGACGTCGTAGGCTTCCACCTGCGCGCCCAGCCGGCGTGCCGTGGCGATTGCCTGGAGGCCGGCCACGCCGGCGCCAACGACCAGCACCTTGGCTGGACGTATGGTCCCCGCGGCAGTGGTCAGCATGGGGAAAAACCGGTCCAGCATGGTGGCGGCCATCAGGGCGCACTTGTAGCCCGAGCAGGAAGCCTGCGAGGAAAGGGCGTCCATGGCCTGGGCGCGCGTGATGCGGGGGATCAGCTCCACCGAGAAGGCGGTGATGCGCCGGTCGCGCAGCCGCCGGACTTCCTCGAGCCGGTTATGGGCGGCCATGAAGCCGATGATGATGGCGCCCTCCGGGATCTGGTCGATCTCTTCCAGCGTCGGGGGCTGGACCTTAAGCACCACGTCTGCCTGCCCGTAGAGGTCTACGGCATCGTCCACGAAGGTGACGTCACCGTAGGCCTCGTCGGGAACATGCATCGCTTTCCCTGCGCCGCGCTGGACGAGGATCTCGGCCCCCAGCGCCGCCACCTTGGCGGTGACGTCCGGGACCATCGCCACGCGGCGCTCCCCCTTCGTGATCTCCGTCGGTACGGCGATTCTTGTCGGCATGGTTTTCTCCCAGCCCGCTTGCAGTTGTTCGCGGAGAGGACCGGGCGCGAGCCCTCCCGGCGTATCGATTGCTCAAGGATTCGGCCGAAAGGCAGCGCTGGTGCGCGCTATCCGGTCCCGGGATTGTGTGTTTTGCGGCGGACGGGCAAGGCCGGAGAGGCCGATCCGCAGTCTCAAATTCGTTCAGGAGCATTGCCACGTCTCAGAGGACCCGTGCGTCGCGAGGGCAAGGCGCGGGAACGAACGAGCGGAGCAGCCGATGTTGCGCGAGCACAACGCCGGCCTCGTCGCTCACGCATCCCGGCTTCGGATGCTCCTGTACACCTGTTTGGGCCGCGTTGCTTGTCGGTCTTGCAGCATCCACCGCGCCAAAGCTCCTTGCGCCCTGCCAGATCCGACCGGCAGCGACACTGCAATGCGATGTTATCCCTGTTAATCGAGTGCGCTAGTCTAACCGCCCGGTTTCGCGAAGGCCATACGCGGGGCGGGCCCGGATGCCGGGCAGGCCGCGGGTTTGCATTATCCGGGGGTTTCTGAGATATAAGGGTTGGCCGGGCCGCGCGGCCCGGTGCAGAACGTTGAACTCGCGAGGTGTCGCGGTGTACGACTTCAGACAGCAGGTTCTGCGCACGGATGCGAGCGGCATGCCGCTGGAGTGGGTCGACTATCAGCAGGCGGTCCGGCTGTACCACCTCGAGCAGGTCGCCTATACCTGTGGGTCCCTGCTCTACCAGGTGCACGGCGGGATAAGCGCCCGCACGGGCCGGCGCAGCGTCATCGATGTCAACTCGATCATCGCGACCTACGGCAGCAATCAGCTCCTCAACCTCAACCGCGAGGATTACACCCCGCCGTTGACCAACCGCACCCTGTTCAAGCGCGACGCCAACCTGTGCCTGTACTGCGGTCACCGGCATCCCGATGCGGAGCTCTCACGGGACCACGTGACGCCGCTGAGCCAGGGGGGCCGGGACATCTGGTCCAACGTGGTGACCGCATGCAAGCGCTGCAACAACCACAAGGCCGGTCGCACGCCTGAGGAAGCGGGGATGCAGCTGCTTGCCATCCCCTTCGTGCCCACCCATGCCGAGTACGTATACCTGCAGGGCCGGCGGGTTCTGGCCGACCAGATGGCGTTCCTGCGAGCGCACTTTCCCCGCACCAGTCCGCTCCACCAGCGCCTGCGCGCGGCCTGACCCTTACTGTTCCATCAGCGGGCGCTGCGTGTATCCCGCGGGTACCCGGAACATGGCGGGATCGAGGCGCTCATGGTCGATCGCCTGCAGCCGCGACGTGCCTGTTGCAGCATCGTCGGCGGCAGGGCGTTCCATTACCGGGAATCCGGGCATCTGCGCCGGGTCGAAGGTGAAGTTCCGACTGCTGTCGCCGCCGAGGTGGCGCGCGATCTCTCGTCCCTCGCTGGCCATCGTCCTGATCGCGTGCAGGTCTTTTCGACTGATGCGCAGCGTCGCCCGACTCGCCATGCAGATCTCACGGGGTGTCCCTCCCTGTGGCAGGACGCGGTAGAGACGACAGCGAATGCCGCTTACGGTCGCGTTGCGCCCGGTGTCCGAGACCTTCGGTGGGGCCGTGGGCGCGCTGGCGGAGCGATTGCGTTGCTCCATCATCTGCCGGAGCATGTCGCGCTGTGCCGGCGGCGCGTTGGCCAGCTGCGCCTGCATCTGTTGCTGCATCTGCTCCCGCGCCCGGTCGGCCGACTCCCGGTTGAAGCGTACGTACCGGCGCCTGCCGGTCATGACCATGGTCATGGTGCCGGTACGCGAGTCGAACAGCGTATACCCGGTGCGATTGTCGGACTGGTCGATGCGCACCTGTCCGTCGTGGACGTACATGTCCACCGTGACGGGCGCGGAATCGCGCTGAGTGTCCTGGAGCCGGATGTGAACGTCTGCGTGTGCCGCACCGGCGACGACCAGCGCTGCTGCCGCCAGCACGAAAGCCTTCCCTGTCATTCCTGTCTCCCGCCGGAGGATCCCGGCCGCCGGGCGGTGCCGCGAAGGTCCTCCCCCCTTTTATAGACCTTCTCAGCGGAGCCTGCCCGGCGAATGCGCAGCGCCCGCCGCAACCGGGTGACGGCTCAGCGCGGGGGGAACTCCTTCAGGATGGCGTCCACGACGCGGTTGACGGTCTTTGTATCCATGTGATCGTCGTTGATGCTCCCCGTAGACCAGCCGCGCCAGACCAGGTGCCCGGTTTGTGCGTCGCTGACGTCCAGGATCAGCGCGTCTTCCTGGTCAGGCTGGAAGGTTTCGTCCGGGTCGGGGAACCACGGCCCGGTCCGGTAGTTGAAGCCGATCGAGGAGCCGCGCAGGCGTTCGCGCTGGGCGGTGCTGTAGGTGACGATGAAATCCGCCCGCGAAGGCTGCACGGACTCGTAGCCGCGCGAAGTCAGGTCGGCGCGCACCGCGCGCGCGACGCGCTGGCCGAAGATCTGGTTGTCCCATACCGGGACGGATTCGTCCGTGCACCCTGCCGGAGAACGCCAGGCGAAAGTCTGAAACCGGGTAAACGGCGCGTCATGCTCGAAGTCGGAATTGACCGGTACCCCGACACATCCGGTCAGGGCAATCGCGGCCAGCAGGCTGATATAGGGGCTCAGGTCACGTTTCGCCGGGTTGTTCACGGGCAACTGTCCCATGGCTTGGAAGGCTCGTTCCCTTGATAGACGGCAACAGGGGAGGCGAGGTTCCGGACCAGGCCGCGACTCCTGCCCGAAGCCCGACTCCGGGCACGTTACCGTTGCCGATGATCGAAGCGTCCGTATGGGCGTCCAGGAAACACAAGCCGGTCCTGGGCGCGCGCCCTCATCGCGGGCGTACCCGGCCGGGGGGCCGCGGTTGTGACGCAGCGCCACACGGAATTTGGGCGTACCTTCAGATCCGGCCCGCCACCCCGGCTGGGGCAGCGCCTCCGCCTATCCAAATCGACTGCCGGCTTGCCGGTCTTGAGCACCAGCTACGCGGCTACCGGAACCCAGCGCCCGTTGCCCGCGAGCTCCACCCATTAGCTGGGCCGGACCCGGGTCCGGGGACACCATGCAGGGCTAATTCCGCGCCACCAGGTCGCGGCCAGCCGAGCCGAATTGCCACCCGCGTGTGACTCGCTCGCCGATACCGGGCCGGCCGATGCGCTGAGTATAGTCGACGGCATTCCGGCGGTTACCCCGGTAATCTTCCCGACAACCTGCGGGAACCGTCAGCAGTCGGCCCCCATATCGCGGGCACGCCGGAGGCGGGCTGCACGGTGTCCGGCGCTGTCGGGTTCCCCGGTTGTGTCCCAGCCTTGCATCTGCCGGGTGGTGATCTGCTCAAGGGCATCGAGATGATCGGGACGATCATTCAGACATTCTATGTAACATAACTCAGTGCCACCCGCTTCCCGGAAGAATTCGGCGTTCTGTAGGCGGATCTCTTCCAGGGTCTCCAGGCAGTCGGCGGCGAAGCCGGGACATACGACATCGAGCCGGTTGACACCCTCGCGCCCGAGCCGGCGGACGGTTTCATCGGTATAGGGCTGCAGCCACTGGGCCGGACCGAAACGGGACTGGAAGCCGACCAGCCAGTGGTCGTCGTCGAGACCGAGATCGGCGGCAACGAGCCGCGCCGTGGTCTGGCACTGGCAGTGGTACGGGTCGCCCTGGAGCAGATACTGGCGCGGCAGTCCGTGGAACGAGAACAGCAGCCGGTCGCCGCGTCCGTGGGCGTCCCAGTAGTCGCGAATGCTGCCGGCAAGGGCCCGAATGTAGGCGGGATGGTCGTGGTAATGGGTTATCATGCGCAGCTCGGGGACCCACCGCCAGCTGCGCAGCTCGGCGGCTACCGCATCAAAGGTGGAGCCGACCGTGGACGCCGAATACTGGGGGTAGAGGGGGAACACGAGGATCCGCCTGACGCCGGCCTCGCGCATTCGCCACAACGCCTCGGGGATCGAGGGACGACCGTAGCGCATGCCGAGCTCGACCAGCGGGGCGTCCGGGCGCTTGGCGCCGAGGCGCTCGGCCAGCCCGGCGCGCTGGCGGCGAGAGATGCTCAGCAGGGGCGAGCCGTCGCCCTGCCAGATACGACGGTAGGCGCGCGCGGAGCGCGTGGGACGGGTGCGCAGGATGATGCCGTGGAGGACCGGCAGCCAGATCCAGCGCGGCATCTCGACCACCCGGGGGTCGGCCAGGAATTCACCCAGGTACTGCCGCAGTGCCGACGCGGTGGGCGCATCCGGGGTGCCGAGGTTGGTGAGCAGCACACCGGTGCGGGGTGGCTCCTCGTGCGCGAAGGTGGACTTGGCGGTGTATCGGGGCATATTGCGCTGGCTGCGTCGCTGGAGAAACCTGTCCGAAGCCGCATGCTGCGACTCCGCGGATTTTCGCTTTTTGCCGCGTCGCTGGCCAGTCCGGCCGCGGGACTCCAAGGTCCTGGATATCTTCGAGGGCACACAGCAGATCCCGCAGTTCATCGTCGCCCGCCAGGTACTCGGCAAGAGTTCGCGCGAGCTTCCGCAGTCGCACGGTTGTATCGGGCCAAGCGCCGGGGCCGGGTGCGGGTCGTCGGGTACGCCGCCTGAGGAGCGCCGGCAACCTGGTGTAGCGGCTACAATCCCTTTTCCACCAGCAGACTTTCCAGCTTTATCGCGTCCGCGGCGAAGCGCCGGATCCCGTCGGCGAGCTTCTCCGTGGCCATCGGGTCCTCGTTGAGCTGCCAGCGGAAGGCGGCCTCGTCCAGGTGCATGGCTTCGAGCTCGCTGTTCGCCGCCGCCTCCGGGGTGAGCTTGCGGGCGACGTCACCGCTGCTGCCGCTGAGGCTCTCCAGCAGCTCCGGCGAAATCGTCAGCAGGTCGCAGCCGGCCAGCTCGAGGACCTGGTCGACGTTGCGAAAGCTGGCCCCCATTACCTGGGTGTGGTAGCCGAATTTCTTGCAGTAGTCGTAGATCTGCTGCACCGAGCGCACGCCCGGATCCTCCGCAGCCGCGAAGTGATCGACATCGCGCGCCTTCTTGTACCAGTCGGTAATGCGCCCGACGAACGGTGAGATGAGGGTGGCTCCCGCCTCCGCGCTGGCTGCCGCCTGGCACAGGGTGAACATGAGCGTCATGTTGCAGTGGATGCCGTCCCGCTCCAGCTCGCGCGCTGCCCGGATTCCCTCCCAGGTGGAGGCGAGCTTGATCAGCACCCGTTCACGACTGATCCCCTCGGCCTCGTACAGGGCGATCAGCTCACGCGCCTTGTCCACGCTCGCGCGGGTGTCGAACGACAGGCGGGCATCCACCTCCGTCGACACGCGTCCGGGGATCAGCTCCAGGATCTCGCAGCCGAAGTTGACCGACAGGCGGGTCAGCGCCGCGTCCCGTCGTCCGGCCTCGGAATCACCCCGGGCCCGGCCCCACTCGATCGCATCCGCGAGCAGACGCTCGGTACGCGCGGCGCCGGACGCCTTGAGAATGAGCGAGGGGTTGGTGGTCGCGTCGGTCGGTCGGTAGCTGCGGATGGATTCGATATCGCCAGTATCGGCGACGACCGTGGTGACTTCTCGCAGTAGCTGCAGCCTGTCGGCGGTCGCAGTGGCGTCCGGCATGGGTGCTCTCTCCTCGCCCTTTTCAGGAACCGGAACAGTTGTCGCTGATCTCCTTGCGCAGCCGCTGCATGCGAGCCTGCCGCTGTTCCTCGGTCAGGCGCCGGGTGTTCCCGTTCTTCTCGTGCAGCAGGATGCGCGGATGGTTCTGCAGGGCCGTCAGCCGCTGATGCAGCTGCCGGCACTCCTGCTGCCGCCGCTGCAGCTTCTGCGCAGCCTCACGGGCCTTCTTCTGCTGCCGGCCCTGTTGCCTGAGCTCCTTTTGCAGCCGCTTTTCGCTCGCTTGCGGATTGCCCGTGTCAACGCTGTTGCTCCGGGGACTTATGCGGGTGGCGTCGACCCCTGTGGGTGGATTGTCGCCGAAGTGCAGCTCCCCGCTGGCGTCGTGCCAGCGGTAGATGTCAGCGAGCGCGGGGAGCGTCCACGCGGCCGCAATCGCGATTACGGCCGCGACCAGCGCGGCGACGAGTCGGGCCTGCATCTGCGGCTGAGGTTTCATGCTCGTCCCCCGGAACCGGGGACATCATACCCCGGCGGCGCCCGCCGACCCAACCGCCGTCACGGCGACGGCAGCCGGAACAGGCGCCGGGCGTTGCTGGTCGTGGTCGCCGCAAGCGCCGCCGGGGACTCGCCCCGGGCGACGGCAACCGCTGCGAGGATGTGGCGCAAGTATGCTGGCTCGTTCCGCCGGTCCTTCGGCCGCGGCCGAAGGTCCCGCGGCAGCAGGTAGGGCGCGTCGGTCTCCAGCATCAGTCGTTCGCCCGGAACGCGCGAGACCAGCTCCCGCAGGTGGGCGCCCCGGCGCTCGTCGCAGAACCAGCCGGTAATGCCGACGTGCAGGCCCCGCTCGAGATAGGCGTCGAGCTCGTAGGCGCCGGCGGTGAAGCAGTGTACCACCGCGCCCGCCACGCGTTCGATGAACGGGTCGAGGATCTCGAGAAACCGGGCGTGGGCATCGCGCTGGTGCAGGAACAGGGGCTTGCCGAGGTCGACGGCCATCTCCAGCTGGGCGGTGAAGACCCGTTCCTGGTCGGCGCGGGGCGAGTAGTTCCGGTTGAAGTCCAGGCCCAGCTCGCCGACCGCGTGCACCTCCGGCGCCCGTGCCAGGTCGGCGATCGCGGCCAGCTCGGTCCCGCCATGCGCGCTCGCCTCGTGCGGGTGCACGCCCGCCGTGGCGAACAGCCGCGCGGGGTGCGTGCGCGCCAGCTCGATCGCGGCCCGGCTGGCCTCCAGTCCCGAGCCGGTCACCAGGATCTGACTCAAGCCGGCCTGCCGGGCGCGTCTCAGGACCGCCTCGAGGTCTCGGGCGAAGGACTTGTGCGTCAGGTTGGCGCCGATGTCGATCAGCTCGATCTCACCCTCACTCACCGCAGTTCCCCCGGGTGCGTGCCTGCCCGGTCAGGGTACGACGGATGCGGGCAGCGGGTTTACCGGAGAGCAGGACCACGTTCACGCTCCCCGCATAGATGCGGCCCTCGCGCCGCAGTCGCTCGATCAGCGGTGCGTCGCGGGCCGCGTCGAGCACCCGGAAGTCCCGGTTCTCGACCAGCTCCGCCCGCAGCCTCTTGAATGCCCGGAATGCGCTGCCCTTGGGCAGGGCCAGGGCCCGGTCGATCTCGCGGAAGGTATGTGCGCTGTCGGGCTCCGGGGTCATTCCCCTGCCGCGTCCCCGGCGTGCCGGCGCACCACCACGCTGCCGACGGAGTAGCCGGCGCCGAAAGAGCAGATCACGCCGGTGTCGCCCGACGCCAGGTCGTCGTGATGTTGGTGGAAGGCGATGATCGAGCCGGCCGAGCTGGTGTTGGCGTATTCGTCCAGGATCACCGGCGCCTCATCCTGGGACGGCTCGTGCCCGAGCACCCGCTTGCCGATCAGCAGGTTCATGTTGAGATTGGCCTGGTGCAGCCAGAGTCGGCGCAGGGTGCTTGCGCCGACGCCGAGCGCATCCAGGTGTGCCAGGATGAGGGTCTCCACCATGGGCACGACCTCGCGGAACACGCGCCGGCCGTTCTGGCGGAACAGCAGTTCGTCGGCTTGCCGCGGCGGCTGCTCCGCGGGGTTGAGGAAGCCGAAGTCGTTGCGGATGTTGTTGGAGAACACGGTTCTGAGCCGGGTGCCCAGGATCTCGAAGGCATCGGCCCGCGGCGCGGGTGCCGCCTCGACGAGGAGCGCCGTACAGGCGTCGCCGAAGATGAAATGGCTGTCCCGGTCGCGGAAGTTCAGGTGTCCGGAGCAGATCTCCGGGTTGATCACCAGCACCCCGCGCGCGTGCCCGCGTGCGACACTGTCGGCGGCGTTCTGGATGCCGAAGGTGGCGGACGAACAGGCTACATTCATGTCGTAGGCGAAGCCGTCGATCCCAAGCGCCTGCTGCACCTCGATGGCCACCGCCGGGTAGGGCCGCTGCAGGTTGGAGCAGGCGACCACCACCGCGTCGACATCTGCCGGCGTGCGCCGGGCGCGCTGCAGCGCTTCCCGCGCCGCGATCACGGACATCTCCGCCTGGATGGATAATTGGTCCTCGCCGCGCCGCGCAAGCCGCGGCCGCATTCTTTCCGGGTCCAGGACGCCGGCGGCGTCGAGCACGTGGCGGCTGCGGATGCCCGAGGCCTTCTCGATGAAGGCGGGGCTCGACAGCTCGGCGGCCGCGCGCTCGCCACGGGCGATGGCGCCGGCGCTGGATTCGTTGAGCAGGCGCGCGTAGCTGTTGTAGGCCGCGACCAGCTCCTCGTTGGAGATTGCCTGCGGCGGCGTGTAAAGACCGGTACCCGTGATGAAGACTCTGCTCACGTCCGCTCCTCGGCCCCGTGAATGGATCAGGGCGGGGGCTGGTGCGCATCGGCCATGGGCGCGGATGCGGCGACTGGCAACGCCCGGTCGCCCCGACGGCTGGACACTAGCCAGTTGCGCCGCCGCGCGCAAGCCCGGGTCAGGGGCTGACGCGCTCCTGTCCGCCCGCCTCCGGGTCCCCAACGACGGGCTGCGGCCCCAGGGGAGGGTCCGCGGAGCGGGTGCAGTTGCGCCCCGCTGGCTTGGCCTTGTAGAGGGCGCGGTCAGCGCGGCCGAGCACGCTGGCGAGCTCCTCGCGAGGCGCGTAGGCGGTGACACCGATGGACACGGTGAAGCGCCAGCCGCCGCGCTCGGCCAACTCCTTCTGCTGGTGCAGGAGCTCGAGCAGGCGGCGGACCCGTACCGCCTGGCGGGGATCGCCCTCCGGGATCAGCCAGCCCATGCCGGGCAGGATTTTCCGCGGGTACCGAACCGGCGCCGACGATGCGCGGCGCCAGGGTCGCCGGCCTGGTCACGTCGGCCGCCCATCGATCTCGTTCTGCTGGCAGCCATGAACAAACCTTGTACATCCCATCCGGGAGGGGGGTCAACTGTGGCTCCGCGGAGGGCGGCCGCGGGCGTGAAGTGCCACATGCGTTTGACTACACTCCCGGCACGATCAGCGCCCGCGCGATGCCCCTACGGCTACCCGAACATCCGGGTCGAGTACGTGATGGCCGGGGCGATCGCCACGCTGCCGATCGCCCCGGCCATCACCCACGCGGTGTTCGCCGCCACCGGGAAGAGGGTCCGCAGCCTGCCGATCCGCGCCGGGGGCGCTCACGGCCTGAGCCTGGCTGTGTATCCGCCTCCGGCAGGTGCCGAGCCGTTCAGTACGGCCGGTCTCCCCGGATGGTGATACGGCGCATGTGCCGGCGCTGGCCCTTGTAGTCGTGCAGCGCGTAGTGCTGCACGCAGCGGTTGTCCCACATCGCCAGCGAGCCGGGCTCCCAGCGGAAGCGGCAGGCGAAAGGCTCGCGCACGGCGTGGCGGAACAGGAAAGCCAGCAGCGCCTGCGACTCGTCGCGGTGCATCCCCTTGATCCCCGTGGTGAACGCGGGATTCACGTAGAGTCCCTTGTGCCCGGTCTCGGGATGCGTGCGGACCACCGGGTGTTCGACCACCCCGGCGGCCCGGTCGGAATTTTTCGTACGCATGGCCTTCGATTGGGTGGAATATCCGCCCTGCGTGTACTGCATGCTCGCCGAGTGGAGCCCCACCAGGCCGTCCAGCATCTCTTGCATGGTGTCGGAAAGCGCATTCCAGGCGGCCTGCTGGTTCGCGAACAGGGTGTCGCCGCCGTACGGTGGAACATCCACGGCGTACAGGATCGAGCCGAGGTCCGGTTCCGGGAGGAAGGTCACGTCGGTGTGCCAGCCGCCGCCGAAGTTGGCTCGGTCCTCGGGTTCGGTGATGATTTCCAGCACCTCCGGGTAGTCGTCGCGCCCTTCCACGAACGGGTGCGTGTCCAGCTCGCCGAAGCGACGCCCGAAAGCCATCTGCTGCTCGGGGGTTAGCTGCTGGTCACGGAAGAAAATCACGTGGTGCTCGAGGAAGGCTCCATGGATCTCGGCCAGGGTCGCTTCGTCAGGCGGTTGCGCCAGGTCGACTCCGTGGATTTCCGCGCCGAGCGTGCCGGTGAGCGGCGCGACCAGGATGTTCTGGTATCCGGGGCTGGCGTCGAGTGGCATGGCGAGTCTCCTCCGGGGCCCGAAGCCCCGATGTCTGCCGTGTGTACCTGAACTTTGCGGTCTCATTGCGGGTCGTCGTAACCGGGTTCGCCCGGCAGCAGCACGCGGATGCCACCGCTCCCCTTGACCACCCGGGGCTGGATCGCGGGCACGTGCGCGCGGGCTCGGACCTCCGCCAGCAACGCCGCGGCGGAGCTGTAGCCGGACAACGATTCCAGCGTCTTGCGGGTGGGAAACATCAGCTCGATCTCGCCGCCGTCGCTGCGCACGATCGCCTCCTCCGGCCGTATCCACGTATGCGCGACGGTTTCCTGCTGGCAGGCCCGTGCTTCCTGTCCGGGCGGGGCGCCCGCGATGAAGAAGCGCGTATCGAAGCGTTTGGGCACGGCCTCCGGGGTAATCCAGTGGCTCAGGTAGCAGAGCTCGGACGCCGCCAGCGTGAGGCCCCGGTCTTCGCAGAACGCGGCGAACTCGTCCTCGCCAGCGATGAGCCGCTGGCGTGCGGCTTCCAGCTCACCGTCGTGCTCCGTTCCGCCACCCAGCAGGACGCCCGCCGCGTCGCGGGCCAGCAGCACGGCGGCCTCCTCGAAGCACTCGCGGATCGCTGCGATCCAGTAGGCCAGCCCGCCGGATTCGAGTCCCAGGCGGCGGCTCGCGCCGGCGTCGTCGCGATCGTCCACCAGTCGCTGCAGGCGTCCCGAGCGGTCGGCGCGGTCGACCGAGCCGCCGGGGAAGACATGGGCTCCGCCGCCGAACGTGAGGGCGGGGTCCCGTTGCAGCATGAATACCTCGACGCCGTCGGCAACGTCACGGACCAACACCACCGTCGCGGCCGGGCGCGGCGTGACCGGGCGGGATTGTTCGCTCATGGTGATTCCCGATTAGTGAATGAATCGTCCGCTGCCGTCACGCCCCGGAGGCGGACGGTACCAGCAGGATCTTGCCGTTGCGTCCCGGGCGCGCGGCGTGGGCGACGGCCTCGCGGACGCGCTCGAGCGGATAGCGTGCTTCCACCGGCGTGCCGATCTCGCCGTCCGAGATGCCGCGCAGGAGCTCGCGGTAGAGTGAGATCCGGCTCTGGCGGGGCGCGTGGCGGAACCAGTCTGCCAGCCAGAAGCCGCGTAGCATAAGACCGCGGAAGATCAGGTGCTTCGGATCGATGCGGCATGGCTCTCCGCTCATCAGGCCGTAGCTGACCAGGGTCGCGTGCCCGGCCAGGCAGGCGGCGAGGCGGTCGGTGGCGCCGCCGCCCACGGCGTCCAGGCCAAGCACGGGCGCGGCGGCGCCTTCCAGCGCGCGCACTCTCGCCGGCAGGTCCTCGCCGTCGAGCACGACCGCGTCCGCACCCATGGCGCGCAACTCGTCCAGCAGCGCTTCCCGGCGTACGACGTTGATCGTGTGCAGGCCGACCCGGCGGGCCAGGCGGATCACGCAGCGACCTACGCCCGAGTTAGCGGCGTTTTGGATCACCCAGGCCCCGGGCGAGAGCGCGCTGACCGAATGCAGCAGGAGGTAGGCGGTGGGCGGATTGACCGTCAGCATCGCCAGCTGCGCCGGGTCCGCCTCCGCCGGTAGCGGGAAGAGGTCCCGCGCGCAAGCCTTTGTCAGGCTTCGCCAGGTCCCCTCTCCGCGGGGCAGCAGCACACGGTCGCCGACGTGAACCGTGTCAACCTCCGGCCCCGTCTCGCGCACAAGCCCCACGCCTTCCGCGCCCGGGATTGCAGGCAATTCGGGCAGACGGCCGTAGTCGCCGCTCAGGGTCAGCAGATCGGCCGGATTGATCGGACAGGCCTCGACCTCGACCAGGACCTCGCCCGGACCCGGCGGGTCCGGATCCGGCAGCTCGACACAAGCGACGGCCTCGGCGGGGACACCGAAGGACTGGAGCTGGACTGCCTGCATGGCAATGGCCTCGGTAGTCGGACGGTTGGTCCGATCCATACTAACCCGGCCAGAGGCAATGCCTCATCTCACAGGGGGCTCTATCGCCTTGCCTGGACGGCGTTGCCCGTGGCGCATGGAGCGGTGCTGGCGGGAAAATCCGCGCGGCCCGGCGTGCGGGACCGCGCGGCTGCGCCCCGCCGGAGGGGTCACGAGTGCGCGATGTATTCGCGCAGGTTCTCGGCCTCGGTGGCCTTCTCTTCCAGGCGCGCCTTGACCAGGTCTCCCAGCGAGACCAGCCCCACGAGGCGGCCCTCCCCGTCGAGGACGGGCATGTGGCGGAAGCGGTGCTCGGTCATGATCTGCATCGCTTCCTCGACGCGCGTTTCGGGCGTGCCCGTACGCGGTTTGCGCGACATCACCGAGCGGACGCCCATCTCGCCCAGGGTCGCGCCCTTTTCGGCGAAGTGACGCAGGATGTCCCGCTCGGTCACGATGCCGGCGACCCCACCGTCGCGCGACATGATCACCGCAGACCCGACGCGGTTGTCGCACATGATCCGCGCCGCCGTTTCCACGTTGATCGACTCTTCCGTGTTGACGGTGCCCCATCCCTTGCGATTGAGAATCTCGCCAAGCTTCATGTCAGCCTCCCCTGTGGCCCCGCGGCGGATGTCCCGCGGGCAAGCCTTGAGCCCCTGAATCGATTTAAGCACCGGTTCGTGCGGGAGGCAAAGGGGATTGGGCCCGACGCTCAGATGTAGCGCTTCCAGCGGAACACGCCGAGCAGCACCACGGCCAGCACCAGCATGCCGGCGAGCGAGCCGTAGTACCCGTAATGGGTGTGCAGCTCGGGCATGTTCTGGAAGTTCATGCCGAAGATTCCGGCGATCAGCGTCAGTGGCAGGAAGATCGCGGACACCACGGTGAGCACCCGCACCACCTCGTTGGTACGGTGGGCCACGGCGGAGAAGTGCAGCTGGATCACGGCCTCGGTATCGTGGTGCAGCAGGGCCGCGTGGCTGGAGACCCGGCGGATGTGCTCGAGCAGGTCGTTGAAGCGCACTTCCAGGTGGCGGCCGAGCTCCACCACCGTGTTCTCGCGCCAGGATTCGATCGCGTCGGTCTGCTCCTCGCAAAGCAGCATCAGGCGGTTGGCGTTGCTGCGAAAGGCGATCAGGGCGGTCCAGTCCTGAAACGGGTTGGCGGGGTCCAGCAGCGCCTCCTGCTGCTGGTCGAGTACGGCCCGTTGCGGCTCGCGGATCTCCAGGAAGCGATCGACCATGGCGCTGAGCAACATGTGCATGAGCTCGGACGGCTGCCGCGGCGTGCGGCCCACGCCGTCCAGCACCCGCTGGCGCACGATCTGCACGGACGGGCTGTCGCCGGCGTGAATCGTGACCAGCATGCGCTCGAGCAGGAAGAAGGCGGTCGAGCGCGTGACCATGCGCTGGTCCTCGGTCTCCGGCGACAGGCCCTGGAAGATCAGCATCTCGTAGCCAGGAGTGGTGTCGAAGAAGGAGGGGTGGGTGGGATGAAAGCTGTCCTGGACGTGCTGCTCATGGATGCGCACGCCCGTCAGGCGCTCTACCACCTGGGGCCAGTCGTGGGCCTCGTCCCGAACGAAGTCCAGCCAGACCATGCCGGTCGCGGGAAGCGTCTCGAGCCCTTCGAGCCGCCGCGGCGGTCCCTGTTGGCCGATCTGAATGCTATCCATATGGCTCCCCTTGCGCGCGGTCGCCGACAGCGTATACCGGCCCGTCCCGGGAGGTCGAGAAGCGGGAAGGGCGGCGCCGCGGCACCGTCCTTCCCGGTCGTCGCTCCGGGTGCTGCGGAAGACCCTGAAGGGTCCGGGATCTGCTACAGCAGCTCGGCGACCGCCTCACGTTCCTCGCGCAGCTCCGCCGCGGTGGCGTCCATCCGCTCGCGGCTGAAGTCGTCGACCGGGAGGTCCCGCACGATCTCGTACTGGCCGTTGCGGCAGCTCACCGGGTAGGAGTAGATGACGCCTTCGCCGATGCCGTAGCTGCCGTCCGACGGCACGGCCATGCTGACCCAGTTGCCCTCGGGGGTTCCCAGCATCCAGTCGTGCACGTGGTCGATCGCCGAGGAAGCCGCGGACGCTGCCGAGGAGGCGCCGCGGGCCTTGATGATGGCGGCGCCGCGCTTCTGCACCGTGGGGATGAACTCGTCGCGGACCCAGCTCGTCTCGAGCTGCTCCGTGGCGGACTTGCCCCCGATCAGGGCGTGGCTGATGTCGGGGTACTGGGTCGAGGAGTGGTTGCCCCAGATGATCATGCGGCGGATGTTGCTAACATGCGTGCCGCTCTTGAGCGCAAGCTGGGCCAGGGCGCGATTGTGGTCCAGGCGGGTCATGGCGGTGATCTGGCGACGATCGAGGCTCGGGGCGTTGGCGCTGGTGATCAGGGCATTGGTGTTGGCCGGGTTGCCCACCACAAGCACCCGCACGTCGCGGCTGGCGTGCTGATCCAGGGCTTTGCCTTGCACAGAGAAGATCTTGGCGTTCGCCTGGAGCAGGTCGGAGCGCTCCATGCCGGGCCCGCGCGGCTTGGCTCCGACCAGCAGGGCGACGTCGGCGCCGTCGAAGGCCTCCTCGGCCCGGTCGGTTGCGCGGATCTCGTGCACCAGCGGGAAGGCACAGTCGTTCAGCTCCATCACCACGCCCTTGAGCGCATCCAGGGCCGGGGTGATCTCGAGCAGCTGCAGACTGATCGGCTGGTCCGGTCCAAGCATGTCCCCGGCAGCGATGCGGAATGCCAGCTGGTAGCCGATCTGGCCGGCGGCACCGGTGATGGCGACGCGTACGGGTTTGCTCATCGTGAAGCTCCTTGTGATCCGATGTGATGTCCGGGGCCGGGGCAATCGGCGCCGCGGCCGGTGGGGGCCCGGCGCGACGGGTTCCGGGACCGGTGGCTCCCGCTCGCGGGCCGGGACACCGGAACCATTGCCGCGGCAGGGAGATCCTTTGGCAATCAAGCAGATTAGCAAAAACGTGCCCGGCGCGGAATCGCGCGTCAGGGCCGCTGCCACTGGAACAAGCCGATCACGGCACCGCCGGGGATAAGGATGCGCGCGTAGCGACCGTAGCCCGGGATGACGCGGGCCGGGCACTGCACTGCGGCCCCGGCCGCGGTCGCGCGTTCCAGGCAGTGGTCGAGGTTCTCGACGCGGAGGTATCCCTGACACGCCCCGGGGGGCGGCAGCTCGTCGACCTGGAGCAGCCCGATCCGGGGCCCGGCCGGCGGAATGTGCTCGGCGAAGTGCTGGCCATGGGAGCGGAACTGCCAGCCGAACATCGTGTTCAGGAATCCCTGTGCGGCAGCGAGATCCGTACAGCACCATTCGAGGTGAGAGACCTTGCTCACAGGTCCTCCCGGGTCACGCCCTCGTAGATCAGGAAGTCGCGTCGCATGTCACCTGGATAGCCGTCTTGCGGTCCGGTACAGTACTAACCCCATCAGCGCCCCTGGACGGATCCGGCGACGTCGAGCGAGGCATCGGCAGAGCATGAATGCACCCGCGCACGAGATCATTCTGCATCATTACGACGGCTCGCCCTACTCCGAGAAGATTCGCCTGCTGCTGGGTATGAAGGGCCTGGCATGGCGCTCGGTGCAGATCCCGGTAATCATGCCCAAGCCCGATCTCATGCCGCTGACGGGCGGCTACCGCCGCACGCCCGTGATGCAGATCGGCGCCGACGTCTACTGCGATACCCGCATCATCATCCGCGAAATCCGGCGCCGCCACCCCGAGGATGGCCTGGACACGGACCCGGGTCTGGAGTGGATGATCGGCGCGTGGGCGGACCGGATCCTGTTTCCACTGACTACCGCAATGATCTTCGCCTGTCTGGCCGACGCCGTGCCCACCGCCTTCATCCGGGACCGGGAGGCCCTGATGGGGCGCCGGTTCGACCCGGCCGCAATGCGGCAAAGCTTGCCGCGCAGGCGCGAGCAGTGGGCGGTACAGCTCGGCTGGCTGGCCGAGCAGCTGTCCGATCGCCGCCCGTTCCTGCGCGGGAAGGCGCCGGGAGTCGCCGATATCCACGCGAGTATGAACCTCTGGTTCGCCCGCAACAGCATCATGCTGGGGCGTCCGGACTCGCTGAAGGAGTCCTATCCGGGGGCAGACATCCTGGAGCCGCTGACTACGGTAACCGCCTGGCTGGACCGCCTCTCGGGGATCGGGCACGGGCGGCGCCGCGAGCTGTCGTCGCTGGAGGCGCTGCGCGTGGCGCGGGAGGTGTCGCCCGAGCCCCCTTCGGGGGCGTTCTCGTGCGGCTTCCGCCCCGGGGAGCGGGTGAACGTGATGCCCGACGACTACGGTCGCGACCCGGTGAGCGGCGAGCTGGTGTCGTGTTCGTTCCACGAGGTGGCCATCCGGCGCGAGGACCCGCGCGTGGGCGAGGTGGTGGTGCACTTCCCGCGCGCCGGGTTCGTTGTAAACCGGGAGTGATCCCTTGGAAGGCGTATTTCTCGACCTCGCCACGGTCGACCAGGCCGACCTGGACCTGTCGCCACTGCGCGAGGCCCTGCCCCGGTGGCGGATGTATGCCCGGCCCGAAGGAGGGCTGGTTGAGACAATCGGCGATGCGGCCGTGGTCGTGACCAACAAGCAGCGCCTGGATGCCCGGGTGCTGCGGGCCGCACCCGGGCTGCGGCTGATCTGCCTGGCGGCGACCGGCACGGATAACGTGGATCTCGCCGCTGCCGCGGCGCGGGGCATCGCGGTGAGCAACATCCGTGACTACTGCACCGCATCGGTGGTGGAGCAGGTGTTCGCGCTGCTGCTGGCGCTGAGCCGGCGTCTGCCCGAGCACACGGCTGCGGTGCGCCGCGGCGAGTGGGCGCGGGCAGGGCAGTTCAGCCTGCTGGACTATCCTTTCGGCGAGCTGCACGGACGCCGCCTGGGCATCGTGGGGCACGGCACACTGGGTGGCGCCGTGGCGGTCGCTGCGCGGGCGTTCGGTATGGACGTACTGGTGGCGCGCCGGCCCGGCGGCGGCGACCGCCGGCAGGGACGGCTTCCCCTGGACGAGCTGCTGCGGCACGCCGACGTACTTTCACTGCACTGCCCGCTGACGCCGGCCACGCGCCGCCTGATCGGCGAAACCGAGCTGGCCCGGATGAAGCCCGGCGCGATCCTGATCAACACCGCGCGCGGGGCTTTAGTCGACGGCGCGGCCCTGCTGCGCTCCCTGCGCGACGGCCGACTCGGCGGGGCCGGCATCGACGTTCTCCCCCAGGAACCTCCGGCCGCGGCCGACCCGCTGGCCTCGGCACGGCTGGACAACCTGCTGGTGACTCCGCATGTGGCCTGGGCGTCCCACCAGGCCCGTCAACGGGCGGTGGAGGAAGTGGCCGCGAACATCCGTGCCTGGCTCGCGGGGCGGGCGCGCAACCGGGTAGAGAGCTGAGCTCGGGATCGGCGATCTGGTGATCGGGCGGAATTAGCCGGCCCCGGTGGTCGATCTGCGCGCCGGTACGCAGGAGGCCCTGGCGGCGTTCGCCCGGCTGCCCTCAGGAGCTGGGCGCGGCCACCGGTGATAGGTCGCGGGCGAGCCGAGCCAGCCGCTCCCGTCCGCCGTCGTCGATCCAGGCTTGCGCCGCCTGCAGCAGTTGCCGCATCGTGTCGCTGTCCACCCCGTCGGGATTTGCCAGGTCCGGCTCCAGCTCGACCTGCAGGCGATAGTAACGGGCCCGTTGCAGGCAGCCCCGCGCAGCGGGTGCAAGCGGCCCGCCGGCCAGCGTCTCCAGGGACGGCTCCAGCCAGCGCAGGTCCCCTTCGCCGACCGGCGCCTCCGCGGCGCGTTCCGCGGCGGGGGCGTCGCGGCTGATGCCGGTCCCGAGCGAGGTGGCAACCAGCCCGTCGCGGCAGCCGTCGGGATTTTCCGCCAGCAGTAGCGCCAGCGCCTGAGCCAGCGGGTTATAGTCGAATTCGCCGCCGTCCACCAGCTCAAGAGTCCCCGGTCCGGCCAGCTCCAGCGTGTACGGCGGGAACAGGCCGGGCAGGGCGGCCGAGGCCATGCAGGCGTCGCGCAGCCGGAGGTCCCGGCAGGCCGGGTCGT
The DNA here is from genome assembly GCA_035638695.1 of Gammaproteobacteria bacterium. Taxonomy (GTDB): domain Bacteria; phylum Pseudomonadota; class Gammaproteobacteria; order UBA5335; family SLRW01; genus DASQZJ01. Next base: position 77,536 of record DASQZM010000045.1, read on the forward strand.
GACTGTCCAGAACCACGGGCCGGTGGCGCGCCGGCTCGTAGCAGGTGATCAGGGTGCGCCGGAGCACGTCGCCCATGCGGGCTTCGCCGAAGACCTCCTCCAGCACCCGCCGCAGTCCGCTGCTGTCGTAACGCGCCGGCGGTAGTCCCTCGGTGAATACCCGGCGCAGCCGACCCAGCAGGCGGCCCGGGCCGCTGGGGAACACGTCGCGCCCGTGGCGCTGGTAATGGGCGATGACGTCGTCGGTGGACCGGCCGGTGCCGAGCGCCGCGGCCAGGATGCTCCCCGTGGAAGTGCCGGCCACCACGTCGAAGGTCTGGGCCAGCGGCCGGGCCACGATCTCGTGCAGGCGGTGCAGCCATACCGCGGTGATCAGTCCACGGATGCCACCGCCGTCCAGCGTGAGCAGGCGCAGCGGGGTGCCGCCCTGTAACGTGTCGCCGTTCATGGCGATTGGCCGTGCTCCCTCAGCGTCGTGACCGGGGGCTGGCGCAGTACGGAACGCGTGGCGAGCACACCCGTCAGGCCGATGCCGCCCGCTCCCGCGACGATGCCGACCAGTGGGACGAGCGGGTCGGGCCGGTAGGCGAAATGGAACAGCTGGCTCGCCAGGAGCTGGCCCGCGGCCAGCGCCGCCAGACCGCCGATCAGCCCGGCGAGCGCCCCCAGCACGACGAATTCCGCCGCGACCCCGGCCAGCACGGTGCGCCGCGAGGCGCCGAGCGTCCGCAGAATGGCGCTCTCGTACAGGCGCTCCCGGCGGGTGGTCTGGACCGAGGTCAGCAGCACCAGTACCCCGGCCGCCAGGGTGAACCCGAATACGTACTGCACCGCCATGCTGACCCGCTGCATCACCGTCCGCACCTGGTCGAGAATCGCGTTCACGTCTATGACACTCACGTCGGGAAAGCGTTTCATCAGGTCGCTGAGCACCTGCCCGTGCCCGGGCGGCAGGTAGAAGCTGGTGATCCAGGTGGCGGGAAAGCCCGCCAGCACGCCGGGCGGGGTAACGGTGAAGAAGTTCACCCGGAACGAGTCCCATGCCACCTTGCGCAGGCTGGCGATGCGCAGGGTCAGGGAGCGTCCCGCGACGTAGAAGCGCAGAGTGTCGCCGACCTTGAGGCCGAGGCGCTGCGCCAGCCCGCGCTCGACCGATAGCAGCGGCTTGCCGTGGTCGGCGCGCGTCCACCAGTGGCCGGCGACGACCCGGTTGCCGGGCTGGAGACGCGCCGCCCAGGAGAGGTTGAACTCGCGCTCGGCCAGATGCCGGGCGCGGGGATCCCGGTAGGTGCCCGGCCGGATCTTCGTCCCGTTGTGCGCCACCAGCCGGGCCCGGACCATCGGGTATAGCCGCGGCCGGGTCACGCCACGTGATTCCATGAACGACCGCAGGGGCTGGCGCTGGCCTTTCTGGATGTTGATCAGGAACTCGTTCGGCGCATCGGCCGGGACACTGCTGCGCCACCCGGCCAGCAGATCCGCCCGCACCAGGCTCAGGAGCAGCAGCAGCATGATGCCCAGGCCGAAGGCGACCAGCTGGATCACGCTTTCCCCGCGCCGGCGGGCGATGGCCGCGATGCCGAAACGCCAGCTGGTCCCGACCCCACGGCGCAGCCGTCCGAGCAGCCCGATCAGCGCCAGCCCGGCGGCGCCCAGCGCGGCCGCGGTGCCGGCGATTCCGCCGAACACCCGCAGCGTCAGCGCCGTCTCGGCCGTGTGCCACCAGAGCAGGGCGCCCACGGCCAGCACTGCGGCCGCGTAGGTCAGAAGGCCCGGCGGTCCCGGGGTGCCCAGCTCGCGCCGCAGCACGCGCGCCGGCGGCACGCGGGAGACGTGCAGCAGCGGCGGCATGGCGAAGCCGAGCAGCAGCAGCAGACCGGTCGCCAGCCCCGGCAGCGCGGGGCTCCAGCCCGCGGCGGGGAGCCGCCCGCCGAGCAGGCTTCCGAGTAGCCAGGACAGACCGTACTGGCCCAGGTATCCGGCGGCGCACCCGGCCAGGCTCGCCAGCAGTCCGACGGCGCCCAGCTCGGCTGCGTAGACCCCGGCCACTTGCCTCGCGGGCATGCCCAGGCAGCGCAGCACCGCGGCGCTGTCCAGCCGCCGCCGCATATATTGGCGGGACGATGCCGCGACGGCCGCACCCGAAAGGATCACGCTGACCAGCGCCGCCAGCGCCAGGAACTGCTGTCCCCGGCGCAGCGCCATCGCCAGCTGTGGCCGCACGTCGCTTGCGTCCTGCAGCCGGGTCGCGGGATCCAGGTGCGGCTCGACGGCCTTCCGGAAACTCCGTACGGCCGCCGGCGGCCCTGCCACCAGGAGGCGGTAGCGGACCCGGCTCGCCGGACGCACCAGCCCGGTCTTCGCGACATCGGCCAGGTTGATCATCAGGTGTGGGGCGAGACTGAGGAAGCTGGCGCTGCGATCGGGCTCGTAGGCGAGCGCGCGGCTGACCGTGAGCGTGGCATCGCCTACCGTCACGCGGTCACCGGGCCGCAGGTGCAGCAGGCTCATCAGCCGTGGGTCGAGCCAGGCGTGACCCGGGCGCGGACCATGCCGGACCCGGGTCACCGGGCCGAAGGGCCGGGCCGCGATACCTACGGCCCCCTTCAGCGGCCAGGCGGATCCGACGGCGCGGATCGTCGCGAGCGTATGCCGGTTGCCGTGTCCGGCCATGCTGGGGAAGCTTAGCGTGCGGACGGTGCGCAGGCCGGCCCGATGGGCCGCCCGTGCCAGCTCCGTGCCGACCGGATGGCCGGAAAGCACCACGAGATCGCCGCCGAGCACCTCGCCGGACTGCGATTCGAGGCCCAGGCGCACGCGCTGGGTAAAGAAGCCCACCGCGGAGATGGCAGCGACCGCGATCACCAGCGCCAGCGCCAGCAGGCGCAGCTCCCCCGCCCGCCAGTCCCGCGCCAGGAAGCGGGCGGCGAACCGCCAGGTTCCGCCCATCAGCGCGCTCCGGCGCCGGCGACGGACAGGCGTCCGCCGTCCAGGAGCAGCTCGCGGTGACAGTGAGCGGCGAGCCGCTCCTCGTGCGTGACCAGCACCAGCGTGGTGTGACGGGAAGCGTTGAGGGAGAACAGCAGCTCCACGACGTGCTCACCGGTGAGGCGGTCGAGGTTGCCCGTGGGCTCGTCCGCGAACAGCACGTCCGGGTCGCGCGCGAACGCCCGCGCCAGCGCGACGCGCTGCTGCTCGCCCCCGGAGAGCTGGCGGGGATAATGGCCCCCCCGCCGTTCCAGTCCCACGCGCGTGAGCAACTGTCGGCCGCGGTTGCGGCTGTCGTCCATTCCGGCCAGCTCGAGCGGCAGCATGACGTTCTCCAGCGCGGTCAGCGCGGGCAGCAGCTGGAAATTCTGGAACACGAAGCCGACGTGGGCCGCGCGCACCGCCGCGCGGCCGTCCTCGTCCAGGGCGGTCAGCTCGGCGCCGGCCAGGAACACCCGGCCGCGCGTCGGCAGGTCGAGGCCCGCGAGCACGCCCAGCAGGGTCGATTTGCCGGACCCGGACGGCCCCACGATCGCGATGGCCTCGCCGGAGGCAACCTCCAGGCTGACCTCGTCGAGAATGGTCAGCGTTCCCTCGGGGCTGCTAACCTCCTTGCTCAGCCTTTCCCCCCGGATGATGGGTGTCCCGCTCGTGTCGACCATCAAAGCGCTCCTGGTGTGCCTGGTCGTGTTCCTGCCGCTGCCGGCGTTCGCGGGCGGATCGCAGGCACCCGTCATCCTGGTCCTGGGGGACAGTCTGAGCGCGGCACACGGAATACCGCTGGACAGCGGCTGGGTCAGCCGGCTGCAGACCGGCCTGAAACGCGAGGGATACCATTACCGCGTGGTAAACGCCAGCATCAGCGGCGACACCACCCGCGGCGGTCTGGAACGGCTGCCGCTGCTGCTGCGCCGCTACCATCCGGCGATCGTGGTCGTCGAGCTGGGAGCCAATGACGGCCTGCGGGGTCTGTCGCTTGAGGCCATGCGCGCCAATCTCGCGGCCATTATCCGTGCATCCCGGCAGGGGGGCGCCCGCATACTGTTACTGGGAATGCGGTTGCCGCCGAACTATGGGAATGCCTATACGCATCGCTTCCACCAAGTCTACCCGGACCTCGCGCGACGCATGTCGGTACCGTTGGTGCCGTTCCTGCTGGCCAGGCTGGAGAAGGGCGACGACCTGGATCCGGCGCTGATGCAGGAGGACGGCATCCATCCCAATGCCCGTGCGCAGCCGTTGGTGCTGGCGGTGGTATGGGCCAAGCTCGTACCCTTGCTGAAGGCTCGCGCTACGGCCGGTGGACAACGCGCAACGACCGGCGGGGACGGCGGATGAGGACCGGCCACCGGCCGGTGCTCAGAGCCCGGTAAGGGCGACCTCGAGCTGGTCGAGCGAGCGTATCTCCGCGTCCGGTCCCGGGCCTCCAGGCCAATCCCGCCCCTTCCGGTTCACCCAGATCGTGCGCAGGCCGGCGGCGGCCGCCCCGGCAACGTCGGACTCGGGATCGTCGCCGACGTGCACCACCTCGGCGGGCGCATGCCCGAGAGCGGCGCAGGCGGCCTGAAACGGGACCGGATGGGGCTTGGCGTAGCCGACCCCCGCGGCGGAGATCGCGGCCGTGAAGTACGTCTCCAGCCCGACCAGGCGCACGTCGGCGTTGCCGTTGGTGATGCTGGCCATGGGGTAGCGCCGGCGCAGCCGGTCCAGCACCGGGCGCACGTCGTCGTAGAGAACCACCTCGTTGCGCGCCCGCAGGAACACCCGGAACGCCTCGTCGGAGAGGTCCTCCTCGTCGCCGGCCAGCCTCGCCGCGCGGGAAAGCGCCGCCCGTCGCAGGTAGCTGAAGTCGTGGGCCCATTCGGGCCGCTCCGCGGCAATCGCCGCCATCATGCTGCGCAGCTCGACGGGCGGGAAGCGTGACGCCGCCCGCGGCTGGTAGCGTGCCAGCCACGCGTGCAACCGGGCGTCGGCGAGGCGCAGCACGCCCTCCACCTCCCACAGGGTGTCGTCGAGGTCGAAGGTAATCGCGCGGGTACGCTCGACTGTCGTGGTGCTGCCCATCGCTCCCAGAAAGCGGCCGCCGGCGGATCGCCGGACTCCTTCATGTTCCTGCCGGTTCGCCTCCGAAGCAAGCCGCGGACCGCGCGCTGCTGGCATCCGTGTACAGGAATTGTATAATTCATAAGCCGGTCACCGGTCAGGCCCGACGAGCCCGGGGGGCGCAACAGAACGATGGAACCGGAACCGAAGGTCTCCGACGGCGAGCTGTACCCGATCCGCACCGTATCGGCGCTGACCGGAGTCAACGCGGTCACCCTGCGGGCGTGGGAGCGTCGTTACGGTCTTGTCCAGCCCCGGCGCACACCCAAAGGGCACCGGCTGTACGGCCGGGCCGACATTGAACGCATCCGGCGGGTGCTCCAGCTGCTCGAACGGGGGATCTCCATCAGCCAGGCGCGCCGGGTGCTCGAGGCCGAGGAAGCCGCTGCCGGCGACCCGGCCGGCCCGTGGCAGCAGTACCTGGGGGAGATGCTGGATGCCGTCACCGCGTTCGACCACGCCGCGCTCGAGGCCGTATACAACCAGGCGCTGTCGCTCTACCCCGTGGACCTCGTGGTCGAGCGACTGGTGGTGCCGCTGCTGGAGAGCCTTGGACGCCGCTGGGAGAGCGGGGAGGGGACCGTGGCGGAGGAGCATTTTTTCGGGGTCTACCTGCGCAACAAGCTCGGTGCGCGCCTGCACCATGTTGCCGCCGACCGGCAGCGCCCGCGGCTGCTGGCGGCTTGCATGGAAGGCGAGCTGCACGAACTCGGGCTGATCCTGTTCACGCTGCGGGCGCTGGAGCAGGGCTTCCACCTCGTGCTGCTTGGAGCGGACATGCCCCTGGACGAGCTGGCCGAGGCCGCCCGTCGCTCGCGCAGCGCGGCCATCGTGCTGTCGGGGTCCGAGCGCCTGGACTGGGGGGAACGAGGTGAACGCCTCGCCCGGCTGATCGATGCCGCCGCACGCCCGGTGTTCGTGGGGGGCGGCTTCTCGGTACGCCACGGGCCCGCGATCACCGCGGCGGGGGGTGTCGCGCTCGGAGACGATATCGATCACGGGCTGCGCCAGATCGGCCGGCGCCTGTCTTCCACGGCCTGAGCGCGAACCGCGGTAACCTCACGTGGGTGCGGCGCGATCAGGGCTCCGTGTGCCAGGCCGGGCTCAGCTCGCGCACGGCCTCGACCATCGCCGCCGCATGCTCCGGCGGGACGTCCGGCGTGATCCCGTGCCCCAGGTTGAAGACGTGGCCGTGGCCCGCGCCATAGCTGCGCAACACCCGTGCCACTTCCTCGTGGATCACCTCGGGGCGCGCCCGCAGGACCGCCGGGTCCATGTTTCCCTGCAGCGCCACGCGATCCCCGACTCGGGCGCGTGCCGCGCCCAGCTCAAGGCTCCAGTCCAGCCCCACCGCGTCACAGCCGGTGGCCGCGATGTCCTCGAGCCATGCTCCGCCGCCTTTGGTGAACAGGATTACGGGGACGTGCCGGCCGTCGCGCTCGCGCTCCAGTCCGTTCAGGATGCGTGCCATGTAGTCCAGCGAGAACGCCCGGTAGGCCGGAGTGCTGAGCGTGCCGCCCCAGGTGTCGAAGATCTGCAGCGCCTCGGCGCCCGCCTCGATCTGGGCACCCAGGTAGTCGATCAGGGTGTCGCTCAGTAGCGCCAGCAGCCGGTGCAGCGTGCCGGGATCGTCATACAGCATGCCCTTGATGTGTGCGAACTGCCGGCTCGGGCGCCCCTCCACCATGTACGTCGCGAGCGTCCAGGGGCTGCCGGAAAAGCCGATCAGCGGCACTTTGCCGCCCAGCTCGCGGCGGATCGTGCGCACCGCCTCGGGCACGTACGCAAGCTGCCGCGCCGGGTCGGGTCGGGGCAGCGTGCCGACGTCGGCGCGGCTGCGCACCGGCCGCTCGAAGCGCGGTCCCTCGCCGGGCACGAAGTGCAGCCCGAGCCCCATGGCCTCCGGCACGGTGAGAATGTCCGAAAACAGGATCGCGGCGTCCAGGTCGAAGCGCCGCAGCGGCTGCAGCGTGACCTCGCAGGCCAGCTCGGGCGTGCGGCACAGGGTCATGAAGTCCGGCACACGTTCGCGCACTTCCCGGTATTCCGGCAGGTAGCGTCCCGCCTGGCGCATCATCCATACCGGGGTGCGGTCCACCGGCTGGCGCGCCAGTGCCCGCAGCAGGCGGTCGTTACGCGGTCCCGGTTCGCTCATCTGCGGCCCTCCCCGGCGGCGAAATGGCGGGCAATGTCTGCCTGAATGTCCTCGGCCGCCGCCCGGGGGTCGGGCGCGTTGCGGATGGGACGGCCCACCACGATGTAGTCAGCCCCCGCGGCGAACGCTTGCACGGGGGTCATGACCCGCTTCTGGTCGTCCACCGGGCGATTCTCCACCGGGCGGATCCCGGGCGTGACCACCATCAGGCGCGGTCCCAGCTCGGTGCGCAGCCGTGCGGCCTCCAGCCCCGAGGACACCACCCCCTCGCAGCCGGCTGCGAGCGCCCGCCGGGCGCGCGAGAGAACCAGAGACTCGACGTCGCAGGTGAAGCCGAGGTCGTCGAGGTCGCCGCGGTCGAGGCTGGTCAGGACCGTCACCGCGAGAATGCCGAGGCCGTCGCCGGCGGCCTGCGCCGCGGCCTCCATGATCGATTGGTTGCCGTGGACGGTGGCGAAGCGCGCGCCGCGTCCGCGCAGGGCACGTACCGCGGCAGCGACGGTGGCGGGCACATCGAAGAACTTGAGATCGACGAATACCTGCTTGCCGCGGCCGGTCAGCCAGTCGAGAAGCTCGAAACAGCCGCCGGCCATGAACAGCTCCAGACCCAGCTTGTAGAAACGCACGCTGTCGCCCAGCGTCTCGACCAGGGTCCGAGCTCTGGCGACGTCGGGAACGTCCAGCGCCAGGATCAGGCGTTCGTGGGGATCGATCGCCGGGCGGGCGCGTTGTGCGCCGGACATCGCTAGACCTCGAGGTAGCGCATGATGCCCTCGGCGGCCTGCCGCCCCTCGAACACCGCCGTGACCACCAGGTCGGAGCCGCGCACCATGTCGCCGCCCGCGAACACCTTGGGGTTGTTGGTCTGGAAGCGGTACTGCGCCTGGCTGGCGACCACGCGGCCGCCCTGGTCGCAGTAGATCTCGAAGTCGCGGAACCAGTCCGCGGGGCTGGGCCGGAAGCCGAAGGCGATGATCACGCGGTCGGCCGGGACCACTTCTTCCGACCCGGGGACCGGTACGGGCCTGCGTCGCCCGCGCTCGTCGGGGTCACCCAGCCGGGTGGTGACGAACTTGACGCCTTCGACCCGACGGTCACCGACGATCTCGACCGGTTGCCGGTTGAACCGGAACTGGACGCCTTCCTCGCGGGCGTTGAGCACCTCCCGGCGCGACCCGGGCATGTTGTCCTCGTCGCGCCGGTAGGCGCACACGACGCTGGAAGCGCCTTGGCGCAGGGCCGTGCGGTTGCAGTCCATGGCGGTGTCGCCGCCGCCAAGCACAATCACCCGGCGGCCCTGCATACTGATGTGCTCGGCCGGACCGCCGGGGATCTCCATCACCGTGTGAATGTTGGACACCAGGTAGGGAAGGGCCTCGTGCACGCCCTGCAGATCCTCGCCGGGAAAGCCGCCGCGCATCGCCGTGTAGGCACCCATGCCCAGGAACACCGCATCGTATTCTGCGACCAGCCGATCGAAGGCGATGTCGCGCCCCACTTCGGTGTCCAGCACGAACTCCACGCCCATCTCCTCGAGCAGGCGCCGGCGGGTGCGCACGACCTCCTTCTCCAGCTTGAACGGCGGAATGCCGAAGGTCAGCAGGCCGCCGATCTCGGGGTAGCGGTCGTAGACCACCGCGCGGACCCCATTGCGTACCAGCACGTCCGCTGCCGCCAGGCCGGCGGGACCCGCCCCGACCACCGCCACGCGACGGCCGCTGTCCTCGACCGCGCCGAGGTCCGGCCGCCAGCCCTGCCGAACAGCCTCGTCGGTAATGTACTTCTCGACCGCGCCGATGGTGATCGCACCGAAGCCGTCGTTCATGGTGCAGGCGCCCTCGCACAGGCGGTCCTGCGGGCACACGCGCCCGCATACCTCGGGCAACGAGTTGGTCTTGTGCGACAGCTCGGCCGCCTCGAACAGGTTGCCCTCGGAGATCAGCTTGAGCCAGTTCGGGATGTAGTTGTGGACCGGACACTTCCACTCACAGTACGGGTTGCCGCAGGAGATGCAGCGCCCCGCCTGGGAGGCAGCGGTGTCGGGATCGAACTGTCCGTAGATCTCGTTCCACCGCTTGATGCGGACCTCGGCGGGCTGCTTCTCCGGGTCCCGCCGGGGCATGTCGAGAAAGTGCAGTGGATCGGTCATGGGTTCTTTGTGGCCGTGTTCCGGAGCCGGTCGCCGGGCGCGTTCAGGCGGCCCGGCGCAGCGTATCGAGCAGCGAGGCGAGATCGGCGGCCTTGGGTTTGACCAGCCAGAACTTGCCCACGAAGTCGGCGAAGTTATCCAGCAGGTACTGGCCCCAGGCGCTGCCGGTCTCGGCCACGTGCCGGCGGATCAGCTCCTTGAGGTAGTTGCGCTGGGCCTCCATGGGCTCGGTGCTCACGCGATGAATGTCGATCAGCTCGTGATTGTAGCGGTCGACGAAGTTGCGCTCGAGGTCAAGTACGAAGGCGAAGCCACCGGTCATCCCCGCGCCGAAGTTCACCCCGGTGCCGCCGAGCACCGTCACCACGCCCCCGGTCATGTACTCGCAGCCGTGGTCGCCGATGCCCTCGACCACCGCGATGGCCCCCGAGTTGCGCACCGCGAAGCGCTCACCGGCCTGGCCCGCCGCGAACAGCTCGCCGCCGGTCGCACCGTACAGACAGGTGTTGCCCATGATCACCGTGTCCTGGCTGGCGAAGCCGGCCTCGGGCGAGGGGTGGATCACGATCCGCCCGGCGCTCATCCCCTTGCCGACGTAGTCGTTGGCGTCCCCTTCCAGGTACAGGTGCAGCCCGCCGGCGTTCCAGACCCCGAAGCTCTGCCCGGCGGTGCCCGTCAGGCGCACTTCCAGCGGGGCGTTGCTCATGCCGTAGTTGCCGTGCCGCAGGGCGATCTCGCCGGAAACCCGGGCGCCAATCGAGCGGTTGTTGTTGCGGATGTCGTAGTGGAACGTGCCGCCGCGCTTGTGCTCGATGGCGTCCAGCATGTCGGCGACCATCCGCTCGGCGAGCTCGCCCTTGTCGAAAGGCTCGTTGTGGGGCTCGGCGCAGAACTGCGGCTTGCCGGCGAGGCAGTTCGGGGACAGGATCGGCGTCAGGTCCAGGCTGCGCATGCGCTCGGTGTCGCCCGGAAGGATCTCGAGCAGGTCGGTACGCCCGATCAGGTCGGTCATCCGGCGCACGCCCAGGCGCGCCATCCACTCCCGGGTCTCGGCGGCGACGAAGCGGAAGTAGTTCTCCACCATCTCCGGCAGGCCGATGAAGTGCTTGAAGCGCAGGATGTTGTTCTGGGTCGCCACTCCGGTGGGACAGTTGTTGAGGTGGCACACGCGCAGGTACTTGCAGCCCAGCGCCACCATCGGTGCGGTGCCGAAGCCGAAGCTCTCGGCCCCCAGGATGGCCGCCTTGATCACGTCCAGTCCGGTCTTGAGCCCGCCGTCGGTCTGCAGCCGGACCTTGTCGCGCAGGTCGTTGGCGCGCAGCGTCTGGTGCGTTTCCGACAAGCCCAGCTCCCACGGGCTGCCGGCGTACTTCACCGAGGTGAGCGGGCTGGCGCCGGTACCGCCGTCATAGCCGGAGATGGTGATCAGATCGGCGTAGGCCTTGGCCACCCCGGCCGCCACCGTGCCCACGCCTGGCTCGGAGACGAGCTTGACCGACACCAGCGCCTTCGGGTTGACCTGCTTGAGATCGAAGATCAGCTGGGCCAGGTCCTCGATCGAGTAGATGTCGTGGTGCGGCGGCGGCGAGATCAGCGCCACGCCGGGCTTGGAGAAGCGCAGCCGCGCGATCATCTGGTTGACCTTGTGGCCGGGCAGCTGCCCGCCTTCGCCGGGTTTGGCGCCCTGGGCGATCTTGATCTGCAGCACCTCCGCGTTGACCAGGTAGTGCGGCGTCACGCCGAAGCGCCCGGAGGCCACCTGCTTGATCTTGGACATGCGTTCGGTGCCGTAGCGCGCGGCATCCTCGCCGCCCTCGCCCGAGTTGGAGCGTCCCCCCATGCGGTTCATGGCGGTGGCGATGGCCTCGTGCGCGTCCGGCGACAGCGCGCCCAACGACATCCCGGCGCTGTCGAAGCGCGGCAGGATGCTCTCCTCCGCCTCCACCTCGTCGAGCGGGATCGGATCGGTGTCGGCGCGCAACCGGAACAGGTCGCGCAGCACCGTCACCGGACGGTTGTCCACCAGCGACGAGAAGCGCTTGTATGTCTCGTAATCGCCGGATTGCACCGCCGCGTGCAGGGTCGCGACCACGTCCGGGTTGAAGGCGTGATATTCGCCGCCGAACAAGAACTTGAGCAGCCCTCCCTGGTCCAGCAGAACGCGCGGGTTCCAGGCGGCGTCCGCGAGCGCCTCGATGTCCTGCTCGAGGTCCGGGAAGCGGGCCCCCTGCACCCGGCTCACGGTGCCGGTGAAACAGCAGTCCACCACCTCGTCGTGCAGGCCGACGATCTCGAACAGCTGGGCCCCGCGATAGCTCGCGATGGTCGAAATCCCCATCTTGGAGATGATCTTGTACAGGCCCTTGTTGATGCCCTTGCGGAAGTTGCTGGCGAGCACGCCCGGCTCGACGCCTTTGACCTCGCCGGTGTCGACCATGTCGTACAGGCACTGGTAGGCGAGGTAGGGGAAGATCGCCGTGGCGCCGTAGCCCAGCAGCACCGCGAAGTGGTGCGGGTCGCGCACGGTCGCGGTCTCGAGCACCAGGTTGGCGTCCCCGCGCAGGCCGCGGGCGACCAGATGGTGGTGCACGGCACCCGTCGCCAGCAGGGCGTGCAGGGGCAGCTTCCCGCGGTCGATATCCCGGTCGCTGAGCACCAGGATCACGTTGCCATCCCGCACCGCCCGCTCGGCCTGCGCGCACAGCTCGTCGAGCGCCTCCGGCAGGGAGATGCCCCGCGGGTAGTTCAGATCGAAGACCTGGTGGCGATAACCGGGGTCTGCCAGCTCCAGGAGCTGGCGGAACTTGCCCTCCGAGAGCACCGGCGAGTCGATGATCAGCCGCTCGGCGTGCTCCTCGGTCTCCTCGAACAGGTTCTGCTCGACGCCCAGGCAGGTCTCCAGCGACATCACGATCTGCTCGCGGATCGGGTCGATCGGGGGATTGGTCACCTGGGCGAACTGCTGGCGGAAATTGTCGTACAGCGCCCGTGGCTTCTTCGACAGCACCGGGAACGGGGTGTCATCGCCCATCGAGCCGATGCCTTCCTGCCCGGCCTCGGCGATCACCCGCATGATCTGGTCGCGCTCCTCGAAGCTCACGCCGAACAGCTTCTGGTAGCGCAGCAGCGTCCCACCGTCCATGTGGCGCGCCGCCTGGGCATCCTCGTCCATGGTGGACTCGATGTGCCGGACATGCCGGCTCAGCCACTTCTTGTAGGGCTGACGGGCTTTGAGCCGCCCGTCGATGTCCTCCGACTGCAGGACCTCCCCGGTGTGCGTGTCCACCGCCAGCATCTGGCCGGGCTTCAGGCGACCCTTGGTCACCACGTCTCCGGGCGCGTAGTCGTACACCCCGATCTCCGAGGCCAGCGTGATCACCCGGTCGCGGGTGACGACGTAGCGGGCCGGGCGCAGACCGTTGCGGTCCATGCAGCAGGCGGCGTAGCGGCCGTCGGTAAGAACGATGCCGGCGGGACCGTCCCACGGCTCCATGTGCATCGAGTTGTACTCGTAGAACGCCCGCAGGTCCGGATCCATGGTATCGACGTTTTGCCACGCCGGCGGAACCAGCAGGCGCATCGCGCGGAAGATGTCCATGCCGCCGGCCAGCAGCACCTCGAGCATGTTGTCCAGGCTGCTGGAGTCGGAGCCCTCCGGCGACACGATCGGGTGGATCTCCGCCAGGTCCGGCAGCAGAGGCGTGGAAAGCTTGCTGCTGCGCGCCACCGACCAGTTGCGGTTGCCGCGGATGGTGTTGATCTCGCCGTTGTGGGCCAGGTACCGGAACGGCTGCGACAGGCTCCATTGCGGCATGGTGTTGGTAGAGAAGCGCTGGTGGAATACGCACAGCGAGGACTGCATGCGCTGGTCGCTCAGGTCCCGGTAGAACACCGGCAGATACGACGGCATCACCAGCCCCTTGTACGAGAACACGTCCACCGAAAGGCTCGGTACGTAGAACGCGGCGTCGTCTGCGAGCGCGTTCTCCGCCTTGCGCCGGGCCAGGAACAGGTGGCGCTGGAAGCGCTCGTCGTCCATGTTCCCGGTAGCGTTGACGTAGATCTGCTCGATCTGCGGCAGGGTGCGCAACGCCTGCTCGCCGCAGGCCGAGGGATCCGTGGGCACCGCGCGCCAGCCGGCGACCTCGAGGCCCTGGGCACCGAGCCGGCCTTCCAGCTCGGCCCGGGCACGCGCGGCGGCTTCTTCGTTGGACGACAGGAACACCAGGCCGGAGGCGTAACGCTCGGCAAGAACAATGCCCGATTCCTCCGCGACGGCGCGCAGGAACGCCTCCGGCTTTTTGATCAGCAGCCCGCAGCCGTCGCCCGTCTTGCCGTCCGCGGCCACGGCACCACGGTGGGTCAGGCGCACCAGCGCCTTGATCGCCGTCTGGACCAGCCAGTGGCTGGGCTGGTCGTCCATCTGGGCGATCAGGCCGAAGCCGCAGTTGTCCTTCTCGAACTCCGGCCGGTACAGGGTGTTCTCAAGCTCTCTCATCAGGCTGACCCGTCGTGTCTGGCGGTGGCCGTTCGCCGGCGCCGGCTGCCCGGCTTGTGATGTCCGCCTGGTGCGCCCGCGCGTGTCACGGCTGGATGGGGGTCCTGTCCAGGGAAGTCTGTCCGCGCCGTCGCTGGTCGAGTCAGAAACGCGCTGCCGTGGGCTCCGTGGCTCATTGGCGAACGGCCTCGGCGGTCGCAAAGCGGCCGTCCAGTATAGCCACCCGGTCGGTTGCAATCAATCCGGCGGGAGGGGCGGCCCGCCGGGCCGGGTCAGGTTCGAGCGCGGGGCTGGAACAGGCGTTCGTGCTCGGCGATCGCGTAGCGATCCGTCATGCCGGCGATGTAGTCGGCCACTGCCCGGGCTCGTCCGTCGTCGCCTTGGGTTTCCGCCAGCACCAGGGCGTGGTCCCGCGCCTGCGGCGGCAGCAGGCGCGGGTCGTCGGCGAAGGCCGAGTACAGGTCGCGGACGATCCGCTGTGCCTTGGAGGTCATGCGGTGTACCCGGTAGTGCTGGTACAGCTCCCGGCGCAGGAAGCGCTTGAGCTCCCGGTTGCGGTCGGCGACGGCCTGGCTGAAGCTGATCATGGACTCGCCCGCAGCCCGAACTGCCTCGGAATCGGCGGGCGCGTGCGCGCGTATCCGGCCATTGCTGTGCTCGATTAGGTCGACCACCAGCTCATTGATCATGCGGCGGATGGTCTCGTGGATCAGCGGACGCCCACCCAGCCGCGGGTAGCAGTGGCGCACGGCGGCGTGGTGCGACTCGAACAGCTCGATCTCCCGCAGCTGGTCGGGCGAGAGCAGGCCGGCGCGCAGGCCGTCGTCGACATCGTGGTTGTTGTAGGCGATCTCGTCGGCCACGTTGGCCAGCTGCGCCTCCAGGGACGGCTGCCGGCGCTCGAGGAAACGCCGACCGAGCTCTCCGAGCTCGCGCGCCTTGTCGCGGGAGCAGTGCTTAAGGATGCCCTCGCGCGTCTCGAACGTGAGGTTCAGCCCGCGGAAGTCGGCGTACTTCTGTTCCAGCTCGTCTACCACCCGTAGCGACTGCAGGTTGTGCTCGAAGCCGCCATGCTCGTTCATGCACGCGTGCAGTGCTTCCTGCCCGGCGTGGCCGAACGGGGTATGACCCAGGTCGTGAGCGAGGCAGATCGCCTCCGTCAGGTCCTCGTTAAGGGCGAGCGCCCGGGCCACGGTGCGGGCAATCTGGGCAACCTCGAGCGAGTGCGTCAGTCGGGTCCGGAACAGGTCCCCCTCGTGGTTGACGAACACCTGGGTCTTGTACTCGAGGCGCCGGAATGCGGCCGAGTGGACGATCCGGTCGCGGTCCCGCTGGAACTCGGTACGGTGCACCGGCGGCTCCTCGGGGAAGCGCCGTCCGCGGCTCCCGGCCGGGTCGGTGGCCCAGGGAGCAAGAGACGCGTCGCGCTCGGGTGGCATGTTTGCACTCATCCGGTGTAGGCGGCGGCTCGCGGGAAGGTCTCCAGGAGGGCGCGCAGCTCGCCGGGGTCGAAGTCGTCCCGGACTTCGGCCCGGCCGGGGCTGGCGAGCAGCACCAGGCGCAGGCGGCCGCCGCGGACTTTCTTGTCCGAAGCCATCAGGGAGAGAAAACGTTGCGCATCGAGCTTCTCGGGCGCCGCGGTCGGCAGCCCGGCGCGCTCGACCAGGCGCCGGATGCGGGTGCAGTCGGCCGCGTCGAGGTCACCCAGGCGGCGTGACAGCTCGGCCGCCATCAGCATGCCCACGGCAACGGCCTCGCCGTGCAGCAGGGTGCCATAGCCGAGACCGGTCTCGATCGCGTGACCGAAGGTGTGCCCGAAGTTGAGCAACGCCCGCAACCCCCGCTCGCGCTCGTCGCGGGCCACGATGTCCGCCTTGGTGCGACAGGATACTTGCACCGCCTCGGCCAGCGCTTCCGGTTCCCGTGTCAGCAGCGCGTCGAGGTTCTCCTCCAGCCAGCCGAGGAAGGTCGCGTTGGCGATCAGGCCGTACTTGATCACCTCGGCGAGGCCGGCGCGAAAGTCGCGTTCGCCCAGCGTGTCCAGCGTGCCGATGTCGGCTACCACGCAGCGCGGCTGGTGGAAGGCGCCGATCATGTTTTTGCCCAGCGGGTGGTTAACGCCGGTCTTGCCGCCGACCGAGGAGTCGACCTGGGCCAGGAGCGTGGTCGGCATCTGCACGAAGTGCACGCCGCGCAGGTAGCAGGCCGCGGCGAAGCCGGTCAGGTCGCCGATGACGCCACCGCCGAGCGCGACCAGGGTGCAGTCGCGGTCGTAGCGTAGCTCCATGAGCGTGTCCAATATCCGGCTCGCGGTATCCAGCGTCTTGTATTGCTCGCCGTCCGGCAGGGTCAATGTTTCCACGCTGAACCGTGAGCCGGACAGTGCTTCGGTCACGCGCGCGAGGTAGAGCGGGGCGACGGTCTCGTTGGAGACCACCAGCACCTGCCTGCCGGGCAAGTGTCGCGACCAGACGGGTCCGGCGTCGAGCAGGCCGGTGCCGATGTAGATCGGGTAGCTGCGCTGGCCGAGATCGACTTGCAGGACCTTCATGGATGCACGCTTCGGGGGTGACCGCCTGACAGCGGTAGTATGCCTGCGCCTCCGGGGGCTGGCCAGCGGGCGCCGGGGCCTGACCGGTTCAGCTCGCGCGGGGAAGGTTTAGCTCGCGCTGGATCTGGCGGGCGACGGACCGGGCCCGGCGCCCGTCGGTGTGGATCGTCAGGTCGGCAATCGATTCGTATAGCGGTGCCCGCTCGGCCAGCAGCGCGGTCAGGCGCGCCCGGGGGTGGGCGGTCTGCAGCAGGGGGCGGCGCCGGTCGAAGCGGGTGCGGCGCATCTGCTCGTCGACGGTGGTCTCCAGGTAGACGACGATCCCGCGCTCGTTGAGCAAGGCCCGGTTTTCGGGATCGAGGACGGCGCCACCGCCGGTGGACAGGACGATCCCGTCGAGCCGGCTGAGCTCGTCCAGGACCTTCTGTTCGCGCCGCCGGAAGCCTTCCTCCCCTTCCTTGTCGAAGATGAACGAAATGTCGACCCCGGTGCGATGCTCCACCTCCTGGTCGGTGTCGAGGAAGCGGTAGCCGGTGGCCTCCGCCAGCCGCCGCCCCACGGTCGTCTTGCCCGCGCCCATGGGTCCGACCAGGAATATGCGCTTTCCCCGCCCGTTCACGGTCTCTGGCATCGAGGGATCTGTCTGGCGTTGGCGACCGACCAGCATAGCATGCCCGGCCCGCGGGAGGCGGGGCGGGCCGCGTCGGCGTGCGACCCGCCCCCGAAACCTGCGGCTACTGGTTTTCCGCCGCCGTGGTGAGCCCGTTCTTGAGGATCTTCGGGGTGATGAAAACCAGCAGCTCCTTCTTGTGGTTCTCGCGGCGGTCCTCCCGGAACAGGTGGCCGAGCACCGGGATATCGCCCAGCAGCGGCACCTTGTTCACCTGGTTGGTCCGGTTCTGCTCGTAGATCCCTCCGAGCACCACGGTGTCGCCGTTGTTGACCAGCACCTGTGTCTGCACCTCGCGCGTGTCGATGCTGGGGATGAAGCCGCCATTGCCGCTCGGCACCTGCTGGCCGACGGTGTCGTCCTTGACGTCGAGATCCATCACGATGCGGTTGTCCGGGGTAATCTGCGGCGTCACCCCCAGGCTCAGTACCGCCTTCTTGAACGAGACCGAGGTGGCGCCGCTGGATGATGCCTGCTGGTAGGGGATCTGCACGCCCTGGTTGATCACCGCCTTGTTCTGGTTCGCGGTGACCACCCGCGGGCTCGAGATCACCTCGCCCTTACCCTCGGCCTGCAGCGCGGACAGCTCCAGGTCGAGCAGGTAGTCCTTGCCCAGCACTGCCAGCGCAAGCGTGCCCGCGGGGTTGTTGGCGCCCAGGTTGACATTGAGGCGGTCGGACGAGCTGGAGGGAAACTGCACCTGGCTGACCTGCCCGGTGTTCTGGCGGCTGGTCAGCGCGGAGTTGATCGTTGTGTCCGTGCCGTTCAGGCTGCCGCTGGTGGTGACGATGCCCTGGGAACCGTTGCTGGTGACCCCGGTGGCGCCGAATTTCACTCCCAGATCATGGGTGAAGTCGCTGGTCGCCACCACGATGCGCGACTCGATCAGGACCTGCTTGACCGGGATGTCCAGACGATTGACGAGCTTGCGGATCTGCGCCAGGTGGTGGGCGGTGTCGCGCACCAGCAGGGTGTTGGTGCGCTTGTCCACGGTGACCGTGCCGCGCGAGGACAGCAGGGAGTTCTGCTTGGACTTGATGATCCGCGCCAGGTCGGAGGCCTTGGCATAGTTGATCTGGATGAAGCGGGACTCAAGCGGCTCAAGCTTGTCGAGCTGCTGCTGGTTCTGCAGTTGCTGTTTCTCGCGCGCGGCGATTTCGTCCGCCGGGGCGACGAACATCACGTTCCCTTCCGTGCGCTGGGCCAGGCCCTTGCTCTGCAGAATGATGTGCAGCGCCTGATCCCAGGGCACGTTTTGCAGGCGCAGCGCCAGGGTGCCCTTGACGTTGTCGCTGACCACCATGTTGATGTTGGCGACATCCGCCAGGATCTGCAGCACCGCGCGCACGTCGACGTTCTGGAAGTTGAGCGAGATGCGCTTGCCGCTGTACTTGGGCTTCTGCTGCGCCTTCTGCTGCGCCTTGCTGGGCGGGGAAAACTCGATCGTGTAGGTATTGTCGGCCTGGTACGCCAGGCGCTCATACTGTGCACTGGTGGGCGTGATCACCAGCTGCGCGTTGTCTCCCTTCTGCCGCGCGTCCACGGTCTTGACCGGGGTGGCGAAATCGGTCACGTCCATGCGTCGCACGTACTTCTGCGGCAGCTGCGTGTCCTGGAAGGTGACCACTGTCTTGTTGCCGCGGCCGGTCACGTTGACCAGGGTGTTCGGGTTGCTCAGGTGCACGATAACGCGGCCCTGGCCATTGTCCCCGCGCCGGAAGTCCACGTTGGTGACCCGGGACGCCGCGCCGAAAGCCCGTGTCTGTTGTCCCCCCCCGTTAGCGCCCTGGTTCGCCCGTCCCGGGGCGCCACCGTTGCTGGCGGCCTGCCCGGCGGATCCGGCCGTGGTGTCCAGCGCGATGATGACCTGGTTTCCTTTGACCCGCGTGTGGTAAGGCACGAGCTCGGTCAGGTTGACGACCACCCGGGTGCGCCCACCCGCCTCCGCGGTGTTGACGCTCTCCGCCACGCCCGTGTTGATCTGCTGCGATCGCTTGCTCAGCTCATTGCGGGTACCGGGAAGGTCCAGCGCGATGCGTGCCGGGTTGTCTACGGCGAACGTAATCGGCTTGGGTGCCGGCTTGGCCAGCGTGAGCACGATCCGGAGCCGGTTGCCGGGCATCGGCACGAAATTGATGCTCTTGAGCGCGTTGGAAGTCGCGGCCTGGCCCTGCGCGAGAGACGGCGCCGCCCACAGCAGCGCGAGCGTGGCCAGGAACGCGAGGCGCGCGGCGGACCACCCGCGCGCTCGCGCCCTGCCGGGACGCGGCAGCCGGGTGACGGAACTCTGGTAGCTGGCGGCTGGCATGCTTGGTTCCCCTTATTTCTGGCTGAGCGCGACCGACGCCTTGCGGTCCTTCCAGCCTCCGACGCCATCGGGCACTTTCTCGATGAGACTGATCTTGCTGGCCGTGATCGCGACGATCTTGCCGTAGTTCTGACCCATGTAATCGCCCTTTTTTACCCTGTGCACCGTGCCGTTGCTGTCCTGCACCAGGGCCCAGGTCACGCCCGCGACCTGGATCGTGCCGACCATATGGAGTGCATCCAGCGGAAACTTTTCCAGGGGCTGCGGCGGACGGTTGCGGTCCGGTGGGGGCACCGAGGAGACGCCCTTGCTCTTGCCGCCCGTCGGGCGGGACTCCGGCTCGAAGGGCGACCGTCCTTTGGCCACGTAGGTGTACTGCTGGTACGGTTTCATCTTCGGAATCGGCTGCACGTGGCCCGAATGGCGTGACTTGACCCGCTTGATGTAGGCCCTGAGGTCGGACATGTTGCGCGAGCAGCCGGCCAGCAGGGGCAGCGTCAGCAACGCGAGCAGTGCCAGCCGAAGGGTCGTGCGGCGTGCGGGGAGGCGGCCGGAAGCGTTCATTTGTGTCGGCCTCCCTTCTTCTTGCCGTTCTTCCCGATGTAGCGATAGGTCATCGCGGTCGCGTTCATCACCAGCTGGTCCGGCTGATCCTTCTTCTTTTTCCTCAGCGAGATTCCATTGAGCGTGACGATGCGCGGCAGGCCAGCGATGCCGCTGGCGAACTTGGCCATCTCGTGGAAGGTGCCCGTCACCCGGATCTTGATGGGCACTTCGGCGTAGAACTCCTTGGGCCTCTCGGCGAGCGGCTTGAACAACTCCTCCTGCAGGCCGGTGGCGACCCGCGTCTGGGAAATGTCCTGCAGCAGATCGGCGATCTCCGTCTGGCTCGGCAGCTGGCGCAGCATGCTGCCGAAGGAGGCCCGCATCTCCTTGAGCTGCTTCTCGTACGCGTCCAGGTTGGCGACACGCCGCTGCTTGGCCTCGAAGGTCTGACGCAGCTGCTGTTCCTTGGCCTGGGCCCCGTGCAGGTCGTTCAGCTCGCCGCGGATGACCATGTAGTAGCCGAGGAACGCGATCACCAGGCAGCAGAGCGCGATCACGAAGCCGCGGGCGAAGCCCGACCAGCTGCCGATGTCGTTGAAGTCCAGGTTGCGCAGGTCCTGGATCAGGTCGCCCAAATCGATGTTGTTGAGATCGCGCAGGTTCATGACTTGCTCGTCTTCTTCTTGCTGGACTCCGGCGATGTCTGCTTGACACGCAGGGTGAAATCACTCACCCGGTTCCCGTTCTCGGTCTTGGTCTCGATGACCGTGAGCTGCGGGTTCGAGAACCAGGGGGAGGCGTCCAGCTGCTTCATGTAGGTGGACACCCGCGCGTTGGACTCCGCGACCCCCTTGAGGGTGATCTCGTCGCTCTTCTGGTCGATGGAGTTCAGGTAGACGCCGTCCGGGATCGTCTTGACCAGCTGGTCGAACAGGTGCACCACGTCGGAGCGTTTCTGCTGCAGCTGCTCGATGATCTTCATGCGCGCCAGCAGCTGCTGCTTGGTCTGCTGCAGGTTGCGGATCTTCGCGATCTGCTTGTCCATCATCGTGATCTGCTGGTGCAGCAGGTGGTTGCGCCGGTTCTGGTAGTCGATCGCGCCCTGCACCAGGGTGTGGGCCCAATAGATGATACCGATGGTAAGGAGCGCTGCCAGTGTCAGGGTCACCAGGAACTGCCGCTGGCGCTGCTGACGCCGCGCTTCCCGCCATGGCAGAAGGTTGATATGGGCCATCAGTCGAAACTCCTCATGGACAGCCCGCAGGCGGCCATCAGCGCCGGGCCGTCGGCCCTGAGCTGCCTGGGCTTGGCCCGGGCGGCGATGCTCATGGCCGCGAACGGTGCCGCGATCTCCGCGGGGATCTCGAGCTCGTCCTGGACCGCGCGCTCCAGGCCCTCGATGTTGGCGCAGCCGCCGGCGACCAGGATCTGGTCGACCCGGTCGATGTCGCTGTTGGAGGAGAAGAAAAACTGCAGGGCACGGTTGATCTGCTGGATCGTGTCCTGGGTGAACGGCTTGAGGATCTCGGACTCGTAGTTGTCGGGCAGCCCGCCCTGTTTCTTGGCCTTGCCCGCCTCCTCGAACGACAGGCCATAGTGGTTCATGATGTCTTCGGTCAGCTGCTTGCCGCCGAAGGCCTGGTCACGCGTGTACACGATCTTGCCGTCGTGCAGCACGTTCATGGTGGTGGTGGTCGCGCCGATGTCGATCACCGCCACGGTCTGGTCGCGCCCTTCGTTGATCATCTGGTGGGTCAGCAGGTGGCAGGCATTCTCCAGGGCGAAGGCGTCGATGTCCATGATCTTGCATTCCAGCCCGCCCAGCTCGATCGCCGCAACCCGGCTTTCGATATCGTCGGCCCGGCATGCGGCCAGCAGGACGTTGACCATGGATTCCTCGTCTTCGGTCGGGCCCAGCACCTCGAAATCCAGGCCTACGTCCTCCAGCGGGTAGGGGATGTGCTGGTCCGCCTCGACCCGGATCTGCTCCTCCATCTCCTGGTCCTTCAGTCCCGCCGGCATCGTGATCACTTTCGTAATAACGGAGGCTCCGCCGACCGCCGCCACGGCCTGCTTGTTGCGCGTCCCGGCCAGCTTCACCGCGCGGCGGATCGCGTCCCCGACCGCCTCTGGTTCGGCCACCTGCTTTTCCACCACGCAGTTCGGTGGCAGGCCCACGGCGGCGTAGGCGTCTACACGCATTTTCTCGCGGTTCCCCGAAAGCTCCACGAGCTTGACCGCGGTCGAGCTGATATCGAGTCCGATCAGGGGACGATGTCTGCGGCGGAACAACACGTTATTTTTCCTTTGTATCGCGGCACTTGGCCACTAAACATGCTTTACGACCTTAAATACCACAGTCAAGCGTTCGACGACAAACGGTCGCAAGAGCGTGACGGGTCGACGTTCGCGCCGGAAATGCGCGATCCCCGGGCTCGCGTGGACGCCCCGCCGGCCGGTGGTGCACTGTCGCGCCGGGATCTTCCCGGGCTTGCCCCGGGGTCAATGCCGGCCGTGACCCCGGTTGTCGTCACTGGGCCCCGTGCGTAGTTTGATCCGGCGACGCGACTGCCGTCCAGTCGAAACACGCGCAAGGATTCGGCGCCGGCGGGCATGGCAACCGGCGTCGATTCCGCGTCGCCTTCACACGGTCCCTTGCAGCATTGCCGCGCGCTGGTTACCTTGCCTGGCAATTGCGCGCCGGGCCCGATCGCGGCGGCCATGGGGCCCGGGCACGGGCTACGGCCACGCGTGTCGGAACATCACCTCCGGGCGGGGATCGATCATGCAATGAGCGCTCAAAAAAGGAGGGCCAGCCGCCAGCGGGTGCTGCTCGCCCAGGCCGCGGCCCGGATCATGGCGGAGCACGGCATTCGTGATTATCTGGTGGCCAAGAACAAGGCCGCCGACAGTCTCGGAGTCAGCCGCAATTCACCACACATGCCACGCAACACGGAGATCGAGGAGGCTCTCGACGAGTACCTGCGGCTGTTCCGGGCGGATACCCAACCGCTCGAACTCAGCGCTCTGCGCCGGGCGGCGTGTGAGGCGATGCGGTTCTTCGAGCGGTTCCGCCCCCGGCTGGTGGGCTCGGTGCTGAGCGGAAACGCGACCCGGGACTCCCGCGTTTCGCTGCACCTGTTCGCCGACACGCCGGAGCAGGTCGTGCTGCACCTGCTGGAGCACGATGTTCCGTTCGACGCGGACGAGCGCCGGCTGCGGGTGAAGTCGGACCGGTACCGGGACTACCCGGTGTACCGGTTCGATGCGGGCGGGGTCGCGATCGAGGCGATCGTGTTCGCCGACACGGACCTGCGGCAGGCACCGCTGAGCCCGGTGGACGGAAAACCCATGCGCCGCGCGGCGCTTGCCCAGGTGGAGGCGTTGATCGCGGAGGCGGGCTGAGCCGGCCCGGCCTTCCCTCGGAGGGCCGGGCGGTTGGCGCCCGGCTCAGCCACGCTTGTCGATTTCGACGTAGTCGCGCTGGACCGGCCCGGTGTAGAGCTGGCGCGGACGGCCGATGCGCCGCTCCGGGTCGTTGGTCATCTCGCGCCAGTGTGCCACCCATCCCACGGTGCGGGCGATAGCGAACATCACCGTGAACATGTCGGGGTTGAGCCCCAGCGCCTTGTAGATCACGCCGGAATAGAAGTCGACGTTGGGGTAGAGCTTCTTTTCCTTGAAATAATCGTCGTTGAGCGCGATCTGCTCCAGCTCCAGCGCCAGCTCGAACAACCGGTCGTTCTCCTTGCCCAGCCGCTTGAGGATCTTGCGGCACATGCCCCGGATCACGGTGGCGCGCGGATCGTAGTTCTTGTACACCCGGTGGCCGAAGCCCATCAGGCGGAACGGATCGTCCTTGTCCTTGGCCTTCTCGATGAAGCGGGGGATCTGCTTGACGTCCCCGATCTGCTCCAGCATGTTCAGCACCGCCTCGTTGGCGCCACCGTGCGCCGGTCCCCACAGGCAGGCGATGCCCGCGGCGACCGCCGCATACGGGTTGGTCCCGGAGCTGCCGGCCAGGCGTACGGTGGAGGTGCTGGCATTCTGCTCGTGATCGGCGTGCAGAATGAACAGCATATCCAGCGCCTGCGCCGCCACCGGGTCGACCTCGTATTCATGCGCTGGTACCGCAAACAGCATATGCAGCAGGTTGGCCGCGTAGCCCAGATCGTTGCGCGGGTAAACGAACGGCTGCCCGATCGAGTGCTTGTGCGCGCACGCGGCGATCGTCGGCATCTTCGCGATCATGCGGTGAGCGAAGATATCCTGCTGCTCCGGGTCATGGATGTCGCTGGAGTCATGGTAGAAGGCCGACAGGGAGCCCACCACGCCGGTCATCATCGCCATCGGGTGAGCGTCGTAGTGGAAGCCCTGGAAGAAGGTCTTGAGGGCCTCGTGGATCATGGTGTGGGAGCGGATCGACTCCTTGAATCGGTCCAGCTGGTCCCGGGTGGGAAGGTCGCCGTAGAGGATCAGGTAGGCGACCTCCAGGAAGGTGCTGTTCTCCGCGAGCTGGCCAATGGGGTAGCCGCGGTAGAGCAGCACACCTTCGCCACCGTCGATAAAGGTGATAGAGCTCTGACAGCTGGCGGTCGAGGCGAAACCGGGGTCGTAGGTGAAGACTCCCTGCTCCCTGAAAAGGTTGCCGATTTCGACCGTGGCGGGGCCGGCGGTACCCTCGCGGACCGGCAGGTCCGAGCGGGCATCGTTCTCCGGCTGTGTGAGAATGAACTTCTTGTCGCTCATGAGACTGCTCCTGAATGCGCTTGGCGTCACTGTTCCGGACGGATGTCGACGGGTACCTCCGGATAGTGCGAGGGATATCCGGTCCGGGCGACGCCGGATTCGACTGCCGCCTTGGCGACTGCCGGGGGAACGTAGTCGATCAGGCGGGGATCCAGAGGCGTCGGGATGATGTACCGGGGTCCGAAACTCATCGTCTCCAGATGGTAAGCCTTGAGCACTTCCCCGGGCACGGGATCGCGAGCGAGCGCGCGCAGGGCTTGCACCGCCGCCACGTGCATCTCCCGGTTGATGCGCTTGGCCCGTACGTCCAGCGCGCCCCGGAAGATGTAGGGAAAGCCGAGGACGTTGTTGATCTGGTTCGGGTAATCGCTGCGGCCGGTGGCCATGATAATGTCCTTGCGCGCCTGCAGGGCGACCTCCGGGCGTATCTCCGGATCCGGGTTCGATAGTGCGAAGACAATCGGCTTCTTCGCCATGACCTTGATCATCTCGGAAGTGATCAGGTTTGGTCCCGAAACGCCGATGAAGACGTCCGCGTCCGCCATGGCGTCCATCAAGCTGCGACGGTCGCTCTCGATCGCGAACGGCAGCTTGGTGGCCGCGAGGTTGTCCCGCTTGCTGTGGATGACCCCCTGGCGGTCGACCATCAGCATGTTCTCCTGCCGGGCGCCGAGCGCCATCAGCAGGTTCATGGAGGCGATACCCGCGGCCCCCGCGCCCAGGCATACGATGCGCACGTCCTCGATGCGTTTGTCCTGCAGCTCCAGCGCGTTGAGCAGGCCGGCGGCGACGATGATCGCGGTGCCGTGCTGGTCGTCGTGGAAGACCGGGATGTCGAGGCGCTCCATCAGGGCACGCTCGATCTCGAAGCAATGCGGTGCGGCGATGTCTTCGAGATTGATCCCGCCGAAAGTACAGGCGATTCGGGCCACGGTGTCGATGAAGGCGTCCTTGTCGTCGGCGTCCACCTCGATGTCGAACACGTCGATGTCGGCGAACT
Organism: Gammaproteobacteria bacterium; assembly: GCA_035638695.1. Taxonomy (GTDB): domain Bacteria; phylum Pseudomonadota; class Gammaproteobacteria; order UBA5335; family SLRW01; genus DASQZJ01. The sequence continues at coordinate 103,253 of DASQZM010000045.1, forward strand.
TCTTGAACAGGACCGCCTTGCCCTCCATTACCGGCTTGCCGGCCAGCGCGCCGGTGTTACCCAGCCCGAGCACCGCGCTGCCGTCGGTGATGACCGCCACCAGGTTGCCCTTGGAGGTATAGCGGAAAGCGTCGTCCCGGTTCTTGACGATCGCCCGCACCGGCGCCGCGACCCCGGGCGTGTAGGCCAGGGAAAGCTCTTCGAAGGTCGTGAACGGTTTGGTGATCGCGATGCTGAGCTTCCCGGGGCGCGGCTTCTCGTGATAGTCAAGCGCGTCTCTGGTGAGCTTGTCTTCCGTCATCAGTGCATCCCGGCTGTGGAACCCGAGCGGGTTGGGGTTGAATGCCCTGCCGTGGCGAAGAGGGGCCGCGCCGCGCGCGCAAGCAGTATATGTGCTGGTCCCGCCGGGCGGCAATCGGGCCGCCCGGCACCGCCGGTGCAACGAAAAAGGCGCCCGAGTATGGACGCCCCCTTTCTCCGTCGCAGTATGCCCGGACCGGCCGCAGCTCAGGCTTGTTTGGCCTTCAGCCCGTACTTGCGGCGGAATTTGTCGACGCGACCGCCGGTATCAACGATCTTCTGCTTGCCGGTGTAGAAAGGGTGGCACATGGCGCACACCTCCACCTGGAAGTCGTGCCCCATCGTCGAGCGGGTGGCAAAGCTGTTGCCACAGCTGCAAGTCACCGTCACTTCGGCGTATTCCGGGTGAATGTCGGGCTTCATTGGGCGACTACCTCTGGCTTGTGCCCGGGAATCAACGCGTGTGTCGTCCCGCACGGAGTGGCCGAATGATACGGGGAATCGCCGGGCCGGGCAAGCGCGGCGCCGGTCCGCTGCCCTGCGCGCAGGCACGACCGGTCTTGTCCACAGTTGCTGTGGATAAGCTTGTGGAAAAGATGGGAGCGGGTGTCCTAAGGGCCCGAGTCGTCTGGTACTTTGTTATATTGTCCATTGCTTGGCCGGCTCTGGGTTTCCTAATAAAAACAGTCCGTTGCGCTTTTCTCCCGTGGTGCCTTGCGCGGATCGGGCCGGATCGTCCCCAGGCGTACCGACTCTTGTGCATAAGCCACGGCGCCCAAGCGGCCGCAGGGTGCCGGGCGGCGTCACTCCGGCGCCACTTCCACGAGCACGGGCAGCGCCTGTTCGTCCAGGCGCACCCGTAGTCTCAGTGGATGGCAGCACACCGGGCAGTCCTCGATGTAGTCCTGCTCCGCGATGCTGCAGTCGACCACGGTTTCCACTGGCGCGCCGCAGCACGGACACGCGAACGGCAATGGCTCAAGCATCGGCGGTCTCTGGCAGGAACAGGAGCAGCAGGTCGTCGAGGAAGCGCCGGCCCCTCTCCGTTGGCCGCAGGAGGTTGTCTTCGCGTATCGCGAGTCCCCGGTGCACGGCGGTCCCGATGGGTCGGGAGAGGCTCGCCGCCGCGACCCCGGTGCGACGCTCGAGCGCGGAAAGGTCGGCACCCCCGGCCAGGCGCAGCGCGTTCATCAGGTACTCAAGCGCCCGGTCGGCGGGTGCCACCGGGATCTCGCCGCCGATCCGTGCGGAGCCGGCCGCGGCACCCATGTAAGCCTTCGGTCCGCGCTGTTTCCAGCGGCGGACGACGGCGTTCCGACCGGGGGTCGTCAGCTTGGCGTGCGCCCCGGCGCCAATCCCCAGGTAGTCGCCGAACCGCCAGTAGTTGAGATTGTGCCTGCATTCCTCCCCCGGCCGCGCCCAGGCCGAGGTTTCGTAGTGCAGGAACCCCGCGCCCGCCAGCGCCTGCCCGCATTCGCGTTGCATTCGCCAGGTGTTGTCGCTGTCGGGCAGAGCGGGCGGGCGGTGATGAAACGGCGTGCCCGGCTCCAGGGTAAGCTGGTAGTGGGAAATGTGTCCTGCCGCCAGGCGGCATGCCAGCCGGATATCCGCCAGGGCCTGCGCCGGCGTCTGGCCGGGCAGGCCATACATGAGATCGACGTTGATCCGCGAAAACCCGGCCGTTGCCCCGACTTCCAGCGCGAGCCGGGCCTGACGCCCGTCGTGGATGCGGCCGATCGAACGCAGCAGATCGTCATCGAAGCTCTGCACGCCCACCGACAGGCGGTTGACGCCGGCTTCGCGATAGCCCGCGAAGCGCTCGCGCTCGGCCGCGCCCGGGTTGGCTTCCAGGGTGATCTCGGCGTTCGGCGCCAGCGGAATCCGCGCGGCGATTCCGCCCAGCAGGCGGGCGACACTCTCCGGCCGAAACAGGCTGGGGGTACCGCCGCCGATGAACACGGATATCAGCTCCCTCCCGGCTGCATCGGCCACTTCCTGCGCCAGGTCGTCCAGCAGGGCGTCCACGTAGCGGTCTTCCGGCACCGGCCCGCCACCGCTCGGGTGTGAGTTGAAGTCGCAGTAAGGGCACTTGCGCACGCACCACGGCAGGTGCACGTAGAGCGATAGCGGCGGGAGCTCGAGAGGCAGGTACACCACACCTCTTCAGCCGGCCTGCCGCCGGAGCTGCGCGGCCATGCAGTCCAGTGCCTGTCCCCGGTGACTGACCCGGTTCTTCTCCTCCGGTGACAGCTCGGCGGCGGTACGTCCCAGGCCCGGCACCAGGAACACCGGGTCGTAGCCAAAGCCACCGGTGCCGCGAGGCCACTCGAGGATCCGGCCCTCCCAGGTGCCGTCGCAGATCACGGGGCTAGGGTCGTCCGCGTGGCGCAGGAATACCAGCAGGCAACGAAAGCGCGCTGCGCGCTGCGCGCCGGTCAATCCCCGCATCGCGGCCAGCAATGCCTCGATGTTGTCGCGGTCACTGGCGTCATCAGCAGCGTACCGGGCCGAGCGCACGCCCGGAGCGCCACGCAGCGCCGGAACCTCCAGCCCGGAGTCGTCGGCGAGCGCCGGCAGGCCGCTCTCCCGGGCCGCGTGGCGTGCCTTGATCAGGGCGTTCTCGACGAAGGTTCCGGCGGGCTCGGCGGCGCCGCTGACGCCCAGCTCCGATTGGGGCACCACCTCCAGGCCGAGGCCGCCAAGCCGTGCACGTACCTCGCGCGCCTTGCCGGGATTTCCGGTCGCCAGCACGATGCGGCGGGCCACCACGCTCACCGGGCCTCCGTCCGGCACGCCTGCTGGGCCCGGATCAGCTCGCCGATGCCCTTGTGCGCCAGGGCCAGCATCCGCTGCAGCTCGTCATCGCGGAAGGCGTGCCCCTCGGCCGTGCCCTGGATCTCGACGAACGCGCCGGCGTCGTTGGCGACCACGTTCATGTCGGTATCCGCCTCGGAGTCCTCGGCGTAATCGAGGTCCAGCACCGGCTCGCCCCGGTAGATGCCCACGGACACGGCCGCGACCTGGCCCTGTAGCGGGCTGGCGCGCAGTATGCGCTGGTCCAGCAGGCGTTCCACCGCGTCGGCCAGGGCCATCCACGCGCCGGTGATCGCCGCCGTGCGGGTGCCACCGTCGGCCTGGATCACGTCGCAGTCCAGGGTGACCGTGCGTTCGCCGAGCGATTCGAGGTCGACCACGGCGCGCAGGGAACGCCCGATCAGTCGCTGGATCTCCTGGGTGCGGCCGCCCTGGCGTCCGCGCGCCGCTTCGCGGTCCATGCGGCTGCCGGTGGCGCGCGGCAGCATGCCGTACTCGGCCGTCACCCAGCCCTTGCCGCTGCCCCGCAGGAAGGGTGGCACACGTTCCAGTACGCTGGCGTTGCAGATGACCTGGGTGTCGCCGAAGGTTGCCAGCACCGACCCCTCGGCGTGCTTGGTGTAGCTTCGGGTCAGGCGCACCGTGCGCATTTCGTCGCTGGCTCGTCCGCTGGGTCGCATGCAGGCTCCTTGAAGGGGGACACGTGGCATTGCAGGGCGCGGCCGTCGGGTCGCCGCGCCGCGCGATCGGGCCAATGATGCTACTAACCCCGTCCGGGGTGACGCCATGTGCGGGCAGCGCCCGCGCGCGCCGACGGCTCCGTTACCCCGGCCATCATCCCTGCCAGACCGCCCCGCGGCAACGCCGGGACATGGCGTTCCCTCGGTTCAGGTTAGTATCATACGCGCTCGCCCCGAAGCGGCACCGGATTCGGGCCGCGCTGCCGGGTCCGCCTGCGGCGCTCCCCAGGAACGACTGGAGTAGCAGATGATCTACAGCATGACCGGCTTTGCCCGCGAGACGTCCGGGACGCAGTGGGGCGAACTCTGCTGGGAGCTGCGTTCGGTCAATCACCGCTATCTGGACGTGCATCAGCGGCTGCCCGATGAGTTCCGGGCACTTGAGCCGCAGGTGCGCGAGGCCGTCTCCGGCCGGCTTGGGCGCGGCAAGGTGGAGTGCCTGCTCCGGTTCCAGCCGCGGGTGCGGGAGGGTACCCCGCTGACCATCAACGACACCTTGGTGGCCAAACTGGCCGAGGCCTGCGAGCGCGTCTCCGAATCGCTGCACAGCGCGGCTCCCGTCAGCCCGGTGGAGCTCTTGCGCTGGCCGGGGGTGGTGGAAGAGACCGCGCGGGACATGGAGCCGCTGATGGAAGAAGCGCTGGGGCTGCTGGGGGCGGCCCTGCACAGCCTGGCCAAGGGACGCGCCGCCGAAGGTGTGCGCATCGCGGAGATGCTCTCGACGCGCCTGGACGGGATCGGGAGCCACGTCCAGGCGATCCGGGAGCGGCTGCCGGTGGTGCGCGAGGCCATCCGGGAACGCCTGCAGACCCGGCTCGCCGAGCTCGGGGTGGATGCCGAGCCGGGCCGCCTGGAGCAGGAGATGGCGCTAATCGCGCAGAAGATGGACGTGGCGGAGGAGCTGGACCGGCTCGACAGCCACATCCAGGAGGTCCGCGCGTCGCTCGAGCGGAAGGACCCCGTGGGCCGCCGGCTCGACTTCCTGATGCAGGAGTTCAACCGGGAGGCGAACACGCTCGCATCGAAGTCGCAGGATGCGGAGACCACCCGAGTCGCGGTGGAGATCAAGGTGCTGGTCGAGCAGATGCGGGAGCAGGTGCAGAATGTCGAATGAGCGCGGCGTCATGGTCGCCACCGGCAGCCTGTTTGTAGTGACCGCACCGTCGGGTGCCGGCAAGACGAGCCTGGTGCGGGCCCTGCTGGAATCGCTGCCGGAGCTGCGCTTTTCCATTTCTTGCACCACCCGGCCGCGACGACCGGGCGAGCGCGACGGCGAGGACTATTTCTTTCTCGACCGGGCCGAGTTCGAGCGCCGGGTCGAGGCGGGCGAGTTCCTGGAACACGCCCGCGTGTTCGACCACTATTACGGCACCGACCGGCGGCAGGTCGAGGCGCTCCTGCGCGCCGGCCACGACGTGATCCTCGAAATCGACTGGCAGGGAGCCCGCCAGGTACGCTCGGCGATGCCGGAGTGCCTGAGTGTCTTTGTACTGCCGCCCTCGCGGGCGGAGCTCGAGCGCCGCCTCCGGGACCGCGGTCAGGACAGCGGGGCGGTGATCGCACGGCGCCTGTCGGACGCCGTTACCGACATGTCTCACTACGGCGAGTTCGACTACCTGGTGGTCAACGACAAATTCCTGACCGCGGCGGACGAGCTGCGCTCGATCTTCGTGGCACGCAGGATGCGCGTGCCGGCGCAACGCGCCCGGCACGCGCACCTGATCGCGGAGCTGCTCGGGCAGCCGACCCCGGAAGTAGGCGGCAGCTGAGCGGATGCGCCGGTCGAGCCGGGAGTGATGCCCGTCGTCTCCCGGCCAGCTCGCGGCGCGCTTGCAAGCGCGCCAAAACTGGCGTAAACCTTTCTTTTTCCATACACTTGTAGCCATGATGGCGACAGTTTCGATACCGGAGTAACGCAATGGCGCGCATCACCGTCGAGGACTGCCTCGAGAACGTGGAGAACCGCTTCCAGCTGGTGCTGGTGGCGACGCGTCGGGCACGGCGGCTCACCTGGGGCGCGGAGCCCCATCTGCCGTGGGAGAATGACAAGCCGACCGTCATGGCCCTGCGGGAGATCGCCGAAGGGCACGTGACCCCCGCGATCCTGGACGAAAGCGACCGCCCTCCCGGGCTCGCGGAGGAAGCTCAGGCCGAGGAGCAGACACCGCCGGATACCGGAGCCGACGTTGGGGAGCCACCGCCGGTGTCCCAGTGACGCCGGCAGTCCGGTACGTGTATGGCGGCTACACTGTCCACTGAAACGCTCACGGGGGCCCTGGCCCCCTCCCGAAAGCCCGACGGTCCGGAAGAGCTGCTGGAGTTGCTGCGGGCCTACATGAAGCCGGAGCAGGTGGCCCTCGTGGAGCGAGCTTACCGCTTTGGCGCCCAGGCTCACAAAGGCCAGCGGCGCCTTTCGGGGGAGCCCTACATTTACCACCCCATTGCCGTGGCGCGCATCCTGGCGGAGGTGCGCATGGATCACCAAAGCGTCGCCGCGGCGATCCTGCACGACGTCATCGAGGACACCGGCGTCGCCAAGGAGCGCATCGCCGGGGAGTTCGGCGAGGAGGTCGCCGAGCTGGTCGACGGTGTCAGCAAGCTCACCCAGATCAACTTCCGATCGAAGGCGGAGGCCCAGGCAGAGAACTTCCGCAAGATGATGCTGGCAATGGTCCAGGACATCCGGGTCATCCTTATCAAGCTTGCCGACCGCCTCCACAACATGCGCACCCTCGGGGTGATGCCGCGGGAGAAGCGCCGCCGGATCGCCCGCGAGACGCTGGATATCTACGCACCGATCGCGAACCGCCTCGGCATGAACAGCATGCGGCTGGAGCTGGAGGACCTGGGCTTCGCCGCGCTGTATCCCATGCGCTACAACATCCTGATGCGGGCCTTGAAGCGGGCCCGGGGCAACCGCCGGGAGATCAAGGGACAGATCGAGGAACACCTGCGGGCAGCGGTCGAGCGCGAGCACATCGATGCCGAGGTGATCGGTCGCGAGAAGCACCTCTACAGCCTCTACCAGAAGATGCGCAATAAGGAGCTCCCGTTCTCCGAGGTGCTGGACGTCTACGCCTTCCGCGTGATCGTCGACAAGGTGGACACCTGCTACCGGACACTGGGCGTGGTGCACAACGTTTACCGGCCGGTACCGGGCCGCTTCAAGGACTACGTCGCCATCCCCAAGACCAACGGCTACCAGTCCCTGCACACGGTGTTGGCCGGACCGCACGGAGTGCCCATCGAGGTCCAGATCCGCACTCGCGAGATGGACTACGTGGCCGAGGCGGGGGTGGCGGCCCACTGGATGTACAAGGAAGGCGACGCCAGTGCCGGCCCCACCACGCGGGCCCGGGAGTGGCTGCACAATATCCTCGAGATGCAGAAGCAGGCGGGCAACTCGCTGGAGTTCCTGGAGAACGTCAAGGTCGACCTGTTCCCGGACGAGATCTACGTGTTCACGCCCAAGGGGCGCATCCTGCGGCTGCCGCGCGGGGCCACCCCGGTGGACTTCGCCTACGCGGTGCACACGGACGTGGGCAATTCCTGCGTTGCCGCCAAGGTCGACCGGCGCCTGGCGCCTCTGAGCAGCCACCTGGTCAGCGGGCAGACGGTCGAGATCATCACCGCCCCCTCAGCCCGGCCGAATCCCGCCTGGCTCAACTTCGTCGTCAGCGCGCGGGCGCGCGCCAACATCCGCCACTACCTCAAGGACCTGCGCGAGAACGAGGCCGGCACCCTCGGGCGGCGCATGCTGGACCGCGCCCTGACCCCGTTCGGCCTGACCTACGACGAGCTCTCCGCGCGCCACCTGCAGGAGGTGGCGCGCGAGCTCGGGCTGTCCGGGGTGCCGCATCTGCTGCAGGAGGTGGGGCTAGGCCGCCGCATGGCCCCGCTGGTGGCGCGCCGGCTGGCGCACGCCGCGGGCCTGAACACTGAGGCGGACAACGGGGCCTCGACCGGAAGCCGGGCGCCGCTGGCGATCAAGGGCACCGAGGGCATGGTGGTGAGCTTCGCCCGCTGCTGCCATCCCATCCCGGGAGACCGCATTCTCGGTTACATGAGTGCAGGTCGCGGGATCGTCATCCACACCGAGGCCTGCCGCAACGTGAGTGGATTCCGCAAGCATCCCGACAAGTGGATCGAGGTGCAGTGGGAGCAGGACATTGACCGCGAGTTCCCGGTGGAGATCCGTCTCGACGTGGTCAACCAGCGCGGCGTGCTGGCAACGCTCGCGGCCGAGGTCTCCCGCATGGAATCCAACATCGAGCACGTCTCGGTCGACGACCGCGACGGCGTTACGGCCACACTGATGTTCGTGCTCTC
>DASQZM010000046.1:0-76159 GCA_035638695.1 Gammaproteobacteria bacterium
ATGCGACGGGGTTTGTTAGGTTGGATCTCCGGAGGCTGCCTGTGAGATGGCCGCGGATCAGGGGCGATACTTGCGCACGGCAGCACGCACCGTGCCAGCCTGGATTCGGTCCAACTCAATGCCGGAAGGCGGGAATCTGACAATGAGCCCGCCTATTCGTGGTCACAAGCTGGCGCTTGCCTTCGACGGCGGCGACGCTGTGGCGATGCTGGCCAGGATGACCGGTGGCACGGTCCCGTTTGCCCGAAGGGCACTGGGCGCAGGCAAGTTGGCGGTCAGCAATGCATCCGCGCCCCTTGGCGCCGAGTCGCTCACCCTGTATCTCGGGCAGCCGTTGGCTGCTGGCCCCCTCCCGGCGCCGGTTACGGCGGACCAGGCTCGGTCCGCATTCGCGGAGCTGGACGGAGCTTTTGTAGCGCTGCACTGGGATGCCGCGGCGCAGGTGCTCACGGTGGCGAGCGATTTTCTCGGCGCGATGCCGCTCTATTGGCGCCGCAGGTCCCACGGCATCGCGCTCTTCACGGAGACCAAGGCCGTGGAAGCACGGCCCGACCCCGCGGGTTGGGGGGCTTTCATCGGCATCGGACATCCCATAGGGGACCGCACGCTGCTCGAGGGCGTGGAGCGTTTCCCACCCGCGACGGTGCTGCACTATGACGTCCGCAGAAACAGCGTGGCTCTCCACCGGTACTGGCGCTGGGGCGACAAGCCCCTGTCCTGGCGCGTCCAGGATTTCGTCGAGTGTCTGGCGGAGAATGTCCGTGCCTACAGTCGTCAGGTGGATCGACACACCGTTTTGCTGAGCGGTGGACTCGACTCGCGGCTGATACTCTTCCTCCTGCAAAGACTTGGCATCTCGACGCGCGCGCTGATCGTCACGCACGACGACGAGCTCGCCAACGCGGATGGCCGTTGCGCGGTCGCCGCCGCGAAAGCGGCCGCTGTGCCGTACGAGGTTTGCGTGCCGGACGCGGACTACTTCGACGGCCCCGGGTTTCTGAGGTACCTGGCGGCGGTCGACGGGGAGTTTCCCACGCTCGGGCTCTTTATCTCGAAGCTGCTGCCGTACGTTCCGGACGGCGGGATCTGGGACGGTCTGGTGCCGGGTGCTGTGTTCATGAATCTGCACAACCCCGGCGGCGGCTTTGCGCGCTATCGTGGGAGCGAGATCGCAGGCGCTCGGGCTAATCAGTGGCAGGCGGCAGAGGGGCTGTTTGGTGTCGGAAGGGCCCAATTCATGCGAGAAGCCTTTGAGGCAGAGTTCGCCGCGTGTACCAAGGCCTATCCGGATGACGCCGGCGGCGTAGCACGGTTTGTGCTGGAGAACCGTACGCGCCGCCGCGCTGCCCAGAACCCGCTCAAGGCCTACGCCAACCGGGCGACGCCGTTCCTGCCCGGCATGCGTCGGGATCTGGTGGAACAGGCACTGGCCGTGCCCCATTCGGCCAAGGCCGGAGGCTCTTTCTATCGTCGCCTGCTGCGCGAAATCCATCCTCGCGCGCTGGATGCGCCCCTGTTTTCGGGCGGTCAACCGGTGCCCCGACACGGGGTGGATGCCGCGGCAATCGCCCTGAGGCTTCGGGCACGCCTGGGCCTCGCGGCAGCGCGGCATCCGCGTCTATTCCGCCCTATGGGGCGCAGGACACAGAGCGCGGCGCTGCGGATACCGGAGGTCGCACGGGCCTACGGCATGACGGATACGGATGGATGGATCGATCATCAGGCCCTTGCCCGCCTGGACCCCCAAAGCCGGGAAGGTTTCCAGATCTGGCGCCTCTATGTCCACTGGGCCGCGTGGCGCACAATCCACGGGTCCGGTGGACGGGCTCTGCCATTTGATACCAAGTAGAAAAATGTGCTCGTTGGTCTGACGAGGTTGCTCGGGGATGGGGCGCCAAGCTGGGGAGCAAAACGAAAATAACCGGTGAGTGGGCAATGATATGTACCCACCCACCGGCAATGATGATGTGTTTCAGCTATGGTCGCTCTTGTTGCGACGGAACGTGATAACACCCACCAGTAACAAGCCCAGTCCGAAGATCCCAAGAGCACTGGGCTCGGGTACCGACGTCAATGACTCGGCGTAGACTACGAAATCGTTGTAGTCTCCATCGGATCCACTCGTCAGCGGGGTATCCTCCCAGGCAAATAGGAAATCATTGAGCCCGAAAACGCCCGGCAGTGAACTTGGCAGATCAAGGTAGGTGGTGCCATTCCCCTTGTAGGCAACCATCTGATCATTGCCACCGTTCATGCTGGGATCTGAATAGAAGGTGTTGCCTGTATGGGAATCTGTCAGATAAAAGCCAAATATTCCGGCCCCGCTCCACGCGGCTGAGTCATAACCCCCGGGGACCGCAGCTCCAGACTTGTAAACACCAGTGATGACATTGCTGGCATTTGCATCAAAGCCAAAGGTTAGCTTGTCACCCGCGGTGTTCGCTCCGCTGTAGAGTGGAAACATCTGGCTCGGATTGGCTTCATTGAAAATACCGAAGCTCGTGGATTGTGCGTCACCCGCTATTCTTATAACGATTTGTGTGTGGGAACCGCCCGATGCATTCTGTCTCCAATAAGAATCGGGCTGGTACTGATCAGTTTGAACGTTGATCTGGGGCCCACTGTAATAAATGCCGGCCGGCGTTTGGGTGGATGTATTATCGAACACTTGCTGGAGGGTTTCTTCTCCGTTACTGCCAGAAGTGTTTATTGGCGTCGCCATAGCGGATGTCGCACTGGCAATGCCGAACAAAAACGCAGCGGCTAATAGGCCGTATTTGAATTGCTTGTCCATGACCGCTCCCTAGAGTCCCTTGGTCGAATGGTAAGAACGCAATACTGTTCAAAGCAAGCACCATGCCAATGCCGATAAGGACAGAAAAGACAAGTACATATAAGGTCCGTTCTGCCACATGCAGAGTATCTGTTAAATAAATCGACAGGTACCTGCGGGACCCTTCCCAGCGGTTTGTGAAGAGGGGTGGAGAGGTCACCGCGCATCTCCGCAGGATTCGGGTCGTCTGGGCCTGGGACCCTGAACAAGGGGGGCCACGATGACCGAGGACAGGATGGCGCTGCTGCCGATAGCCAACAATGTTGATGTACTTCTTGCGCCGCAGCTGGGCGGGTGTGAGTCCGGCGTCCCGGCGCAGCATGGGCACGAGCTCGTCGAGGCGGTACAAGACCACGGCAAAGCCGTGCTCTGTGGCCTGCACGCCCAGGGCGACGGCCGGATGACTTTTATCGACCCGGGGGGCCCTGGAACAGCGGGGTACGGTTGTCGCGCCCCCACTTGCAGGTGGCCAGGGTCTCGATCCGGGAGCGCTCCACGGACGACTGGAAGGCGAAGTTGCGCAGGGTCTGCCCGGTGGCTGGGTCAGATAGTTTTGCCCGTTGACAGCCAACCCTTGAACAACGGCATGCTATCCATAGCGTCCTCGGGGGCAGATACGGATCCCACTTGACCATGTGCACCGTAGCGATCCTCACTCATCGAGGTTCCCCAGGATGATTCCAAGTTTCCTGTAGATCTCACGCCGTTTTTGGGGGTTGGCCGAAATCAGCGACTCGAGGTCTTCCGCCGCCTCATCACGTGTTTGGAAGGGGCCGATGACGCCTTCCCGGGCTTTGTAATACCAGCCTTCACCGCTTTGTTCTTGTTCATCGGATGAAAAAAAGAAACGGCCTTTGCCGGACCGTTTTGCCGTGGTCTCTGGCTCACTCATTGGCCGCTTCCTTCCGTATATACCTCGTTACCGATAAATGGGAAGCAATAATCTTGCCCGATGTTTGCGGTAGTGAGAAGCGGATCATGAGACTAAGCCGTCCAATGCCTACGACAGCAGGGATGCACAAAGGTTGCGGTGGCACGGACCTGGCAGCATCGGCTACAGCCAGCGAGCTGAGCTCCCCAACGAATCGGCATAGACAGAATCCCCCTGTCGGTCGACTTTACAGGCTTGTTGGGACTTGATTTGTCTCTCCAGCCTGTTTGCCGGTAGCCGTCGCAGCTACACTGTCTGAATTGGCCGTGGCCGTCTTGGTGTATGGTATGAGCTGCGCCAACAACAGATGTCCAGTGTGAATAATCTTCGATGAGGCACTTGACCGGGTATTACCACACCGGATCGGAAACACTCCAGGACAAAAATATCTGAGACGGGATCGCCGGCGCGAGCAACCAAGGGTTAGGTGCTAACTCTAGGCCACCCTTTAGATTCGACCAAGCAATCCAGTTGCGACCCTGGCATCAGATCGATGCGAGGGCCGCAACGCTAACAGGGTGTTACGGGTTTAACCTTCATGCCGGTAGCGGCGGCGCAGCGCGAGCCCGAAAAGGAGAAGGCCGGTACCGAATATGAGCACTGATCCGGGTTCGGGGACCGTTTCTCCTGGTGTCGGATCCAGTTCCCGAGAGACAAGATCGTAGTTGTTTTTTGTGCCCACCCAGTTGATCTTGAAATCGGGTCCATAGTTCGCAAAGTCACCTGAACTTAGGGTGACGGAAAAAATATAACTCAGGGTTGAGTCGGGAGCGAGAGCAGGCCCGCTTGGCGGGGTGGTGTAAAAGCAAAAGAAATTTCCGCTTCCGTTGCAGCCGTTTGCGCTGCCGTTGCTTAAGCCGCCATCCATTTCGGTGAAGCCGGCAGGCGGTGACGCGCTGGCATAGTTACTGGGCTGGGTAAACGCAAATGACTGTACCCCGTAGCGGCCCTTCTCGGTATCCGACGCGCCGTTGATGCCCGAGATGTTGAGCATGAACTGGTCGGTCAGGGGGTTACCCGTCGTCGACTCAATCAGATTGTAGGTAATACCGTCCGCGACCAGCGTAGCCTGGGCGCTGGTCGAGACAAGACCCAGACCCAGAATAGCCAAGGCAACTGCCATGTAAGGGTGCTTCAACATAACAACACCTCCGTCCATGTAAGGTGAGCCCAAGTCTCACATTTTTCCCTGAACTACTTAGGCAACTTTCGCGCCATATCCAAATTGCCGAGTAAAAATAAAGGGTTAATGTTTCAGGCACCCCCAGATAAATTGGGGACGTAAACTTTATCGACACAGCTGCCGGGTGGAGTTGCCCCCATATCTTCAGACAGCCACTGACTCTGGGCGGAGCCTGTCGGAACTCCCGCGGCGAGCGCATCTGGAGCGCTTTGTGCAGGCGCGTTTCGTTGTCGGCCTCGAACCGGGCCGGCACCTGGCGCATCACGCGCTGTGCATCGGCCCGGGGTGCGGGGCTACGTAGTCGCGCTTGAAGGTCTTGACGAAGGACTCGGCCGTGCCATTGCTCTGCGGTGAGCGTACCGGCGTGTAGCGCACACCCGCGGGCCCAGCGTCTTGCCGAAGCTCCGCGTGTCGTCGGCGGTGTCGCAAGACCCGGTGTCGCTGGGCCCCTCGATCGGTGCACCGCCTTATCCGTCGTCCCCAAGCGCGCCTCGATCGCTCCCGGCATCAGCTCCTGGACCAGGCTGGCATCGACCCCGTGGGTTGTGCTCACCCAGCTCAATACCTGCCGGTCGCGGCAGTTCAGGGGAAACGCCACGCGCAGACGCTCGCCGTTGCCGCAGGCGATCTCCAGACCGTCCGAGCACCAATGCCGGTTGTTCTGGTCCACTGCTGCCACAGGCCCGTCATGGGCCCGACCGCAATCCCCCCGTTTGGGGACTTGCGGGCTGGAGGGGCAAATCATCAACCTGCTAATCAGGAGTTACAGCGCTCGCGACGCCCACTGGCGGCGCGTCCGCACCAACAATCACCTGGAGCGGATCGTGCGGGAGATCCGGCGAAGCACGCGGGTGGTTGGCGTGTTTCCGGATGGGCGCTCGGCCCTGATGCCCTGTGCCGCCCGGCTGTGCCATATCGCCGGAACCAAGTGGGGACGCCGCGCCACCCGGACATGACGGCGGTGATGGGACAGCAGCGACTCAGGGAGCAAAACCCTTGAGCTGGATCAGCCACAGCCCAAACCAAAGTGCGCTAGAGTCTGGACACTACCTACTATCGGATTAAGCTTGATCAAAAGCGCAAGGCCAACGATTCACTTGACAAGCGGGGGTAGATCGCTAGGGCTTCGCCAGGGAAGACTCCAGGGAGACGAGATCAACCACGGAACCTGTGTTTGGGAGTACAGGAAGGCTAATAGTGCCCGGGTGGTGGCAGCTCGATGAAGCCAGCTCCCCGCCTCGGCCAGCGACCCCGCCGTGACATCGCATGGTAGCTGGCAACGCCCCTGGCCATTGGGCGCCGGTAGTCCGCTAGGAGTGAAACGGGCCGTCTATAAAAAGTAAGGGGTAGCAGTGAGCGGGTCGAGGGATTGCCGCAAGCGGCGCGGATGACGGAATGGGGTCGGTTGGCTATAGCCATATAGAAGAAACATGTCGGCCGTAGATTAGGGAAGATCGCTGAAGGGGAAGGGAGGATGAATACCGTTCGGCTATTCCGTCATTACGTGCAGATCAAGCAGCTGCTTCTGGGGTTTTTCGAGTTATGCCTCCTTACCGCAGCTGTCTATGCCAGTGCGTATCTCCGTTTCGCGGGCGGGGACTTCGCCGAGACCTACACCGCGCACCTGTTCTGGCGGGCGCTGCTTGTCGGTGCGGTGATGGTGCTCTGCATGCTGGTGATGGGCCTCTATCACCCGCATCTGCGTGACAAGTACTTGCGGCTGATCGTGCGGATCACGCTGAGTTTCGTCGTCGCAGGCATTTTTCTCACCGTGGTTTTCTACGTTTTCCCTTCCCTGTACCTGGGGCGTGGCGTCATGGGGCTGGCGACGGTGCTTGGACTGGCCGTGGTCATGCCGACCCACTGGTTTGCCGCAAATCGACTGGATGAATGGGCGGGCAGACGACGCATTCTCATTTACGGGGCGGGCAACAACGCAGCCGGAATCCTCGCACGCCTACGGCGCAAAAGCGATTTCAATACTTTTGAATTAATCGGCTGCATGCCTGCGCCCGGTGAAGCGGTTCATGTCGATGACAAGCGAGTGGTGGGCAGCGAAAAAAGCCTGCACCCGTGGGTCATCGAAAACCGGGTGGAAGAGGTCGTTGTCGCAATGGACGAGAAAAGAAACGCTTTGCCGATCGACGAGCTGCTCAAGTGCCGTCTGAACGGGGTCACGGTTACGGACATGCTCAGTTTCTACGAGCGGCACACCGGCAAGATCAAGACGGATCTGGTCAGTCCCGGCTGGTTCATATTTTCGGATGGCTTCGGGCAAAAGGCCATTGCGACCCGAGGCAAGCGACTGCTCGATGTGCTGGTTGCGGGCACTCTGCTTGCCTTGACCTGGCCATTGCTTGGGCTGGCGGCTTTGCTCATCTGGGTGGACGACGGGGTGGGGGCGCCGATTCTGTACAGGCAGGAACGGGTAGGCGAGCAGGGACGCCATTTCACCATTCTCAAGCTCCGCAGCATGTGCCTCGATGCCGAAAGCGGCGGCAAGGCGGTCTGGGCCAGCAACAACGACACCCGGGTGACTCGCGTGGGCCGTTTTTTGCGCAAGTCTCGCCTGGATGAGCTTCCACAACTCATCAATGTGCTCAGAGGAGATATGAGCTTTGTCGGCCCGCGGCCGGAACGACCCGAGTTTACCGGGCAGCTTTCCAAAGAGCTTGGCTACTACGAGCTTCGCCACCGCGTCAAACCGGGGCTCACCGGCTGGGCGCAGCTGTGCTATCCCTACGGTGCCTCAAAAGAGGATGCACTGCAGAAGCTTCAGTTTGATCTATATTACGTTAAAAACCATAGCCTGTTTCTGGACGTGATCATCATTCTGGGTACGATCGAGGTGATACTGTTCGGGAAAGGGGCCCGGTAGCATGAGTCGCGCTCATTCATCACGGGGCGGAAATCGGATTGATCGCATACCACGGCGGCGGGCAAGCATGTTTTCGTTATCAGGGACCTCGGCGTTACCGACGTCTGTCGTTCCGGGGGGACGGGACAATTGACCGGCTCTCTGTTGCACGGGCAGCGTCTGTGCGCAGGCCCGGTCAAGCGGGGTATCGCCCCGAACGGGTGAGCGTCCCGTGAATACGGCAGGTACAGTCAGTTATGCTGTCTGCGGTGGCGCTTTCCTGCTGCTGGCCATATTGGCATTTTTTGGCCGCAACCGGGCGCAGGGCAAGCGCTATTATCGCGTTCTGCTTATCTCTGCCTGCGTGACCAGTGCCCTGTGGGCCGGGATCTTGTCTCTCGGCCTGTCATACTCTCTGCCTTCCCCTCTTCTCGCCGTGGCCGAGGCTCTGAGGGATGCTGCCTGGCTTTTTTTCCTCTCCAGCCTGCTGCCATCCCGCCAGGCCGGCATCACCTGGATGCCATGGCTCAAGTATCTTTCCCGGGCGCTTCCCTCCCTGTGGCTGGCGTATACCGTATGGTGGTGGGTCTCCGTGGGCTGGTACGGGGTCTCGGGCTTTCACCTTGATATCAGCATGGTTATCGGGGGGCTGCTGTCCGCGCTGGCGGGACTGGCCCTGATCGAACAGATTTACCGGAATCTGCGGCCGGACAGACGCTGGGCCATGAAGTATCTCAGCGTTGGCCTGGGGGCGGTGTTCGCCTACGACCTCTACCTCTACTCCTATGCGCTGCTCCTGCATCGAATTGATCTGAGTATCTGGGACGCGCGTGGGGTTGTTAACCTGATGGCGGTTCCGCTGATCGCCATCTCGGCGGCACGCAATCCCCAGTGGTCGACCGAGGTGTTCATCTCGCGGCGCCTGGTTTTCCATACCACGACGCTGATGGGAGCCGGCCTGTATCTGCTGGCCATGGCGGCCGGCGGGTATTACGTGCGTGAGGTGGGCGGTACCTGGGGCCGCTTTGCGCAAATCCTTTTTTTCGCAGGGGCGCTGCTGGTACTCGCCGTTATCCTGTTTTCGGGGCAGGTGCGCGCCCGGGTACGGGTGCTTCTCACCAAGTACTTCTTTACCTATAAATACGATTACAGGGAGGAGTGGCTTCGGCTGACGCGGCGACTGTACATGGACAAAAGCAACCACGATCCCTACGTGCGGGCATTGCTGGCAGTCGCCGACATCATGGAGAGTCCCGGAGGCGCCCTGTGGCTGAGACGTCATGGCAACGTCTTCCTGCCCGTGGCCCGGCATAATTTCAGCGTGGGGGATGACGCAGTCCTGACTTTCCGGGCGCCGCTCGCAGAATTCATGCGCCGCAAGCAATGGATTATAGATATCGAGGAGTATGTCCGGGATCCCTCTTTTTATCCTGACCTGGAAATGCCGGTCTGGTTGACGTCGCTCGAAAAAGCCTGGCTTATCGTCCCGCTGCTGAGCGCAGACGAACTGGCGGGGTTCATTACGCTGGCACAGCCCCGGGCAAAGGTCGTAGTGACCTGGGAAGACCGGGACCTTCTCAAGACCGCAGGCCAGACCGTAGGCGGCTTTCTGGCGCATAACGAGGATGCGAATGCGCTGTCGGAGGCGAGGCAGTTCGAGGCCTATAACCGGGTGACCACCTTTCTCATGCATGACCTCAAAAACATCATGGCGCAACTCTCTCTCATGCTGGGCAATGCCGCGCGCCACAAGCACAACCCCGCGTTTGTGGACGATATGATTGCGACCGTGGAACATTCCGTACAGCGGATGGAGCGTTTGCTGGAACAGCTCAGAAGAAAAGGCGCGCAGAAAGAAACCGTACGGGTCGACGTGGCAAAGGCTGTACGTACGGCGGTGGAGCGTCTCGGCCCGCGCAAGCCGGTGCCTGCGGTCGAGCTGGCCGATGAGGCGGCGCGGGCCCGGGTCGAACCGGATACCCTGATGATGGTGGTCAGTCACATTCTGAGAAACGCGCAGGATGCGACGGCGCCCGACGGGTCTGTCGCGGTGCGTGTCGCAACCCGGGGCAACCACATTGAAATCGTGGTCGAGGATGACGGCTGCGGGATGGATACGGCCTTCATGCGCGATCGGTTGTTTCAGCCATTTTTTACCACCAAATCGAGCAAGGGCATGGGAATCGGCGCCTACCAGGCGCGGGAGTTTGCACGTGCCGCGGGTGGCGGGGTCGAGGTGGAGAGCGAGCCCGGCCAAGGCACTCGCTTTCGCCTGTGGCTGCCCCTGGCCGATGGGCAGCCGGACCTGCGGGTTGAAGGGGAGATGTCGTGAGCGCACCGGACAATACGCTGCTGATCGTTGAAGACGATCCTGGTCTGTGCAAGCAGCTCCGCTGGGCCTTCGACAAATACGAGGTCCAGTTCGCAGGGGATCGTGACAGCGCCATCGCACAGCTCCGCCGGCTCCGCCCGGCCGTGGTGCTGCAGGATCTGGGCCTGCCGCCCGACGCGGAAGGCGTGGAAGAGGGCATGCGCGCCCTGAGCGAGATACTGGTCAATGCGCCCGATACCAAGGTGATCGTGGTGACCGGCAACGGCGACGAGCAAAGCGCGGTTCGCGCGGTAGGCTCGGGCGCCTGGGACTTCTACCACAAGCCCGTCGACATGGCGGTACTCGATCTCATCGTTTCCCGCGCCTTCCACATCTGGCGGCTGGAGCGGCAGAACCAGGAGTTGCTGCAGGCCCGGCAGTCCCCTCTGGAAGGCCTGATCGCGGGCAGCCCTGCCATGCTGAGGGTGTGCAGAGTCATCGAGAAGGTGGCCGATACCAATGCCAGCGTGCTGCTGCTGGGGGAGACGGGAACGGGCAAGGAAGTGCTGGCGCGTTCGCTGCATCAGCTCAGCGCTCGTAAGGACGGCCGTTTCGTCGCCATAAACTGTGCGGCGATACCGGACAACCTGCTGGAAAGCGAGTTGTTTGGCTATGAGAAGGGAGCATTCACGGGGGCGACCAAACGGACTCCGGGAAAAATCGAGCTGGCCGACCGGGGAACGCTTTTCCTGGACGAGATTGGAGACATGCCGCAGGCGCTGCAGGCCAAGCTGCTGCGGTTTCTGCAGGAACGGAAGGTGGAGCGTGTTGGCGGACGAGAGGAAATACCGGTTGACGTGCGGGTGGTTTGCGCCACCCATCAGGACCTGAACGCAGTCGCGGACCAGAGGGGGTTCCGCAACGACCTCTACTTCCGCATCGCTGAAATTGTCGTGAACATTCCGCCGCTGCGAGAGCGCGAGGGGGACGTGCTTCTGCTGGCACGAGCGTTTATCAACCGGGCAGCAGGACAGCATGGTCGACAGATCAAGGGCTTGGCACAGGACGCCGTGGAGGCTGTGCAAAATTATCGCTGGCCGGGTAATGTCAGAGAGCTGGAGAACAAGGTCAGCGGTGCCGTGATACTGGCAGAAAACAAGCTGTTGACCGCCCGCGATCTCGGCCTGGACGCGAATAGCGAGGAAGCACAGATGCTGACCCTGCGTGAAGCCCGCAACCAGGCCGAGCGACGCGCCCTGGATCGGGCAATCGGCGCTGCGGGCAACATTTCCCAGGCAGCGGAATTGCTGGGCATATCCCGTCCCACGCTGTATGACCTGCTCCACAAGCATCATATCCAGGTGCCCTGACGGGTGTCGGCACAATGCCGGCGACTTGCCAGCCAGGCCGTATGAGCGCGGTGGACGCACTCGAGAGGGAAGAACGTGAAGCACAAAGGGAATGATCTAGGGAAAAGGCTATTGCAGATCGTCGCGGTTTCCCTGGTGCTCTTGCTCAGTGCCTGTGGCGGCAACGACGTGGCGTCGCACCTGTCCAAGGCGCACAAGTACCAGGATCAGGGCCAGTACCGTTCGGCCGTCATTGAATACAAGAACGTCCTGCAGAAAAAGCCCGACAACCTCGAGGCCCGACTGGGACTGGGCAAAAGCTATCTGGCGCAGGGCGATGCAGCCGATGCGCAGTCACAGCTACAGCGCGCCAGCAGGCTGGGCGCTGCACCCGACCGGGTGGCGCTTCCTTTAGCCAGGGCCATGATCTCCCAGGGAAAGTATGATCAGGCCATGCAGCTTCTGAGCTCGCACAAATCCGTGTTGCAGAAGCAGCACGCCGCGGCGTTTGACGTCGTGCGCGGCGACGCTTTTCTCGGGCAGGGCAAACGGGACGAGGCAAACAAGGCTTATGCACAGGCCCTGTCGCTTCATCCCGGCCTGACGTCGGCCCTGATCGGCCAGGCGCGTCTGGCCGTCAGTGAAAAGGATTGGGAGAAGGCGCAGGACCGCCTGGACAAGGCGATTTCGGCCGATGCCAAGAGCGCCGAGGCATGGGTGCTCAAGGGGCAGGTCGCGTATCAGCAGCACCATCTGGATGCCGCCGAAGCGGATTACAACAGGGTGATTTCCGGCAAGGCGGATCACGGGAGCACGCCCAGGCTGGTATTTGTTGCCCGTGCCAGTATTGCGGATCTGCATATTATCCAGAACAAGCTCGAAACCGCGCAGAACGAGGTGGATGCCCTGCTCAAGGCTTCCCCCAGACAGCCCCTTGCCAATTACCTTCAGGCCTTGATCGACGTGCGCCAGCACAGACTTTCCGATGCCGCCTCACATCTTCAGGTTGCCCTCAGCGGATCGCCGAAGAATGGGCAGATCCTGTCGCTGCTGGGTGCCGTGAAGCTGACTCAGGGGGACAACGCGGAAGCGCAAATGTATCTCTCAAGCGCTGTTTCCCTCGATCCATCCAATGCACGCACCAGGGAGCTGCTTTCGCAAGCCCAGATGCGCTCCGCCCCGGGACAGGCCCGGAAGTCGCGGACTGGCAAGAATCGCAGCAGCCTGAAGTCGTTGCAGAGAGAAGCGACGCAATCACCGGACAACGAAGGGCTGCAAATGGCGTTCGCCCAGGCGCTGCTGCAGCATGGCCAGAGTTCACGGGCACTGGCGGTTTTGAACAAGCTTCCCGAGTCGGGCAATTCCACCGGTCTATCGAGAGACCGGCTGCGTATCGCCGCACTATTGCGGACAGGGAAGCTGAACGAAGCGCTGAGCGCCGTCAATCACATGCTCAAGTCGCATCCCGGTGATCCGCAGGCTTACGAGCTGGCCAGCGATGTCTACATGCTGACGAACCACAACGACAAGGCGCAGTCAGCGGTTCAAAAAGCACTCTCGCTTGCTCCCCGGTCACCGGACCTGCAGCTGAAGGCGGCCATTGTCGCGTTCCGCGGCGGTCATGCACAGCAGGCCCGTGACTATCTGCTGGCCGTGCATAAAGAGGCGCCCGGCAACGTACCCGCGCTCATGGGGCTCGCCCAGGTCGCAGCCGTAGCGGGCAAACGCGAGGAAGAGATCCGGTGGCTCGATCAAGCCCGCAAGACGTCGCCCGGCTATATTCCCGCCGATATCGTTCTGGTACGGCTGTACGTCATCCACAAGCAACCCCGGAAGGCATTGACCGTGGCAAAGGCCGCGGTGGCGGCCAACCCGGATAACGGGCCGGCGCTCAATCTGCTGGCTGCCGCTCAGTGGTCGGCGGGGCAAAAGGATGATGCGAAAAAGAGCTTTGCGAAGGCCATCCAGGTAGCGCCCGACAACATGAACTACCGTATCCACCTGGCGCAGGTCCAGATCGCAAGTCAACAGTACAAGGCTGCCTCTGAAACCCTGCACGCTGCCATTCAGAAACAGCCCGACTATGCCCAAGCCTACCGCTTGCTTGCATTCATGCAGCTACGGCAGCACGGCAATTCCCATGAGGCACTCAAGACGGCGGCGGATCTGGGTTCGCGGCCCGGGGAAAAGGCAGCGGCGACGGAGCTGAAAGGAGATATATTCTTCTCGCAGAAGCAATATGACAAGGCGGCGCAGGCCTATGCGAGCGTGCTATCGGGCAAGACCGCGGCGGCATACCGGAACGTCGTGATGAAGGATTTCGACGCCAGGCAGCGAGCGCAGATCAAGCAGCCGCAGAAACCCCTCGTGGATTGGCTGGAAAACCATCCCGCGGACTGGTCCACGCGCATTGTCCTGGCCAACTGGTACCTTCACAGGCATGAGCTGAATTCAGCCGCGACCCAGTACGAGAAGGTGCTGGCGTCACAGCCGGACAATGTGGGCACCCTGAACAATCTGGCGTGGATTTACAGTCAACAGCACAATTCCAGGGCGCTTGTGCTGGCCCGTCGGGCCTATCAACAGGCGCCGGATAATGCCTCCGTGGCGGATACCCTGGGATGGATCGAGGTCGGTGCGGGCCGTAGCGACAAGGCGCTTGAATTATTGGAAAAAGCAGCCGGCGAAGCGCCCAAGTCTCAAACCATCCGCTATCATCTGGCCGTCGCCCAGGCAAAATCGGGCCACAGGCAACAGGCCAGGAAAACGCTGAAGACGCTCCTCGCCAGCAAGGGCGACTTCCCGGAGCGCCAGGATGCCAGGGAACTCCTCAGAAAGATCCAGGAAGAATGAATGCTACCCGATGCTCGGAGAGCATTCCTTGCGCGGGTCAGCGGGCCATGCTCTAATCGTGCGCGAACTGTGTTTCGGCAGGGTCCGGCGCCCGCAACGACGCCTCTCATCGCAAAGGCAGCGCGGTCTGGCGGGAACCAAGAACACTGACATGTCGGAGCTGGGATGGACAGTCCGGATGAAGAACGCATCGCCGTAGTCGGTCTCGGCTACGTCGGACTGCCCGTCGCGGTGGCGTTTGCCGCTCGTTGGCCGGGAACCGTCGGCTTCGACACCAACGAGAACAAGGTCGCGGTCCTGCGCAAGGGCCTGGATCCGACCGGGGAGGTAGGCTCCGAGGGACTGGTCTCGTCGGGGCTTAGCATAACCTCGAATCCGGACGATCTCGCATCGGCCAGCTTCTTCATCGTCGCGGTGCCCACGCCCATCGACGGGGACCGGCGTCCGGATCTCGGGGCACTGCGCGCCGCTTCGGAGACCGTCGGCCGCTGCCTTAAGCGGGGGGCGGTGGTGGTCTACGAGTCGACCGTGTATCCAGGCGTGACCGAGGAGGTCTGCGGGCCGATCCTCGAGGAGGCGTCCGGGCTCCGGCGCGGCGTGGATTTCACGCTCGGCTATTCGCCGGAGCGTATCAACCCCGGTGACCGGGAGCACTCGTTTTCGCGCATCGTGAAGGTCGTCTCCGGCGAGGACGAGGAGACCCTGCGGCGGGTCAGTCGAATGTACAGCTCCGTCGTCGAGGCAGGCGTGCACGAGGCGCCGTCGATCCGCGTCGCCGAGGCCGCGAAGGTGATCGAGAACACGCAGCGTGATCTGAACATCGCGCTGATGAACGAGCTCGCGGTCATCTTCGACCGGCTGGACATCGACACACGCGACGTCCTCAAGGCGGCCGGCACCAAGTGGAATTTCCTGCCGTTCTCGCCCGGCCTGGTCGGGGGCCACTGCATCGGGGTGGATCCCTACTACCTGACCGCGAAGGCTGAATCCGTCGGCTATCACCCGGAGGTCATCCTCGCCGGTCGCCGGATCAACGACGGCATGGGCAGGTTCGTCGCGGGAAAGCTGGTCAAACTGTTGATCCAGGCGGGCGGGGCGATCAAGGGCAGCCGGGTGGGCGTCCTCGGGCTGACCTTCAAGGAGAACGTGCCCGACGTGCGCAACAGTCGCGTGCCGGACATCATGCGTGAGCTGCTGGACTTTGGCATGGACATCTTCGTCCACGATCCCATTGCCGATCATTCCGAGGCAGGCGCCGGGCTCGGGGTCGAGGTGAGCGACCCGCTGGGCTGGCCCCCGCTGGACGGCCTCGTGCTCGCGGTGCCGCACCGCGCCTACCTGGAGGGCGGGCTGAAGCCGATACTCGAGAAGGTCCGTCCGGGCGGGGTGCTGATGGACGTGAAGTCCGCCGTCGACGGCGGTGTGCTCCCGTCGCAGCTTGTCCACTGGCGACTCTGAGACCGGGCGTGTCTGGGCAGGACCACGCTTCGGTCGCGTGGTGGACTCGCGCTGCGGCGAAACCAATACGGCAGTCCTGCGGGATTCGTCGAGCAACGCTGGTGCCCAATGCAAACCAAGCCCAAACGTACGGTGCTGGTGACCGGTGGGGCCGGATTTATCGGATCCCACACGGTTGAGGAGTTGCTGGACCGCGGGTGGAAGGTGAGGGTCCTGGACAACCTTTCCACGGGGAAGACGGACAACCTGGCGATCAATGACCCGGCCCTCGACCTGGTGGAAACGGATGTAACCTGCGCCGGTTCCGTCGCGTCGGCGATGCGCGGGGTCGATGCATGCCTGCACCTGGCGGCCCAGGTTTCCGTTGCGGCTTCACTGGAAGACCCGCCGCGCTCGGCCAGCGAGAACATCCTCGGTTTCGTGAACGTTCTCGAGGCGGCGCGTGCCAACGGGGTGCGACGTGTGGTGTGCGCCTCCTCCGCAGCGGTCTACGGCGAACCGTCGGACCTGCCCCTGACAGAGGAAGCGGCGCTGCGTCCGACCTCGCCGTACGGGCTGGAAAAAGTGGTTAACGAACAGTATGCGGCACTGTACGGCCGGCTGTACGGTATGGTCGTGATGGCGCTGCGCTACTTCAATGTCTATGGACCACGTCAGGATCCGGCCTCTCCGTACGCCGGCGTCATCTCACGCTTCGTGGAGCGGATGAGCCATGGTGAGACGGTGTCCATTTTCGGGGACGGCCGGCAGACCCGCGACTTCGTTTACGTGAAGGACGTCGCAAGGGCCAATGTTGCGGCGTTGGAGTACGGGGGAGACGGGGTGCTGAACGTGGCAAGCGGCAGGGAGGTCAATCTCCTGTCGTTGGCGGAGTTGATCGGCGAGATACTTGGCACCGAGCCCCGTCTCGAGTTCCTGCCGGAGCGAACGGGCGACATACGTCACTCCTGCGGCGCCCCGACGCGCATTCATGAGGCACTGTCGATCCGCGCCGATCGGTCTTTGCGGTCCGGCCTGGAGGCTCTGGTCACATCCCTCAACGAAAGGGAGCGGTGAGTGCCTCGACCCCGGCGGGCCGATCTCTACCGTGTAAAGCTTCCTGCGCATGCATTCCGCCCAATTCCGGTCCCATGACTTTCCCTGACGCCACGGAGGCCAGCGCCCGGTGCTCCATCTCCAGAAGATCCTGGCCCAGTTGGTCTATCCGCTGGATCTCTCCCTGCTGCTGGCCGTCCTGGCCGCCCTGCTTCTCTGGCGCGGCTGGCGCCGGTCCGGCTTCACCTGCCTGGCCGTAGCGATCCTCTGGGCCTGGCTGCTCTCCACGCCCATCGTCTCCTGCGCGCTCCGCCTGACGCTCGAGAGTCGTTACCCGGATCTCCCGGTGACGCACTATCCGAAGGCCGACGCCATCGTGGTTCTCGGCGGCGGCATGGTGCCGGCCGTCCCGCCGAGGTTCCCCTATCCCAATCTCAAGTCCGCCTCCGACCGGGTCTGGCAGGCAGCACGCCTGTACAAGGCCGGCAAGGCGCCCCTGGTCATCGCCTCGGGCGGCAAGTTGCCGTGGCTGGGTCAGCGGGCCCCGGAGGCGGTCGCGATGCGCAAGTTCCTGCTGGCGCTCGGCGTGCCGGCGAAGGCGATCGTGCTGGAGACGCGCAGCCGGACGACCCGCCAGAACGCCGTCGACACGAGGCGGATCCTGAAGCGGCTGGGGATCCGCAAGGTGCTGCTCGTGACCTCTGCCCTGGGCATGTCCCGGGCCCTGGCCACCTTCCGTGGTGCGGGAATCGATGCAATCCCGGTCCCGACCGACTACGAGGTGCGAACCCGCCCCCTGGGTCCGCTGATGTTCCTCCCCGACGCCAAGGCGCTCTGGGGCAGCACGCGGGCGATCCACGAGTACCTCGGCAGCTTCGTCTATTGGCTCCGGGGTTGGACACATCATTAGGTTTTAGGTTTTAGGTTTTAGGTTTTAGGTAAGAGGGATCAGGAGGGAGCACTCGGTCTGTTGTTCCTCCGGATTGGCAGGTGCCCTTGCCGAGGCCAGGAAAGCCTGACAGATCTCGGGAAGGGGCAACGGATGGTGTCGCTTCTTCCCTAAAACCTAAAACCAAAGAGCCCACGGTCACGGGGGTCGGCCACGGGGGTCGGTCACGGGGGTCAGTTCTCACAATCCAACATCTCACCTGTCACTCGCTTGATCTTCAATGAATTGGCCTACCTCGGGCCGCAAAGTGCGCCGGCCGCCGATGCGCTCGCCCTGACGGGACGTACTCCCTGCAGCCGGCTTGACGTAGTGTTACCAACTTTCCAGAAGGTATTGTCACGGCGCCGCCCGCAGGGAGCCGGCGTGCCCTCCGCCGGCGGTGTTGCGCTCACTCGACGCAGCCCCACTGCGCCTTCGCTCCCGCGCCTACCCGGCGAAGTGCACGACGGCTCTGAGGCATGGCAATACCTTCTGGAAGATTGGTAAGTGGCGCAGTCGCATCTGGCCTATGCTAGGGGGAGGTGCCGGGTTCGGCCGGCGGCGCGTGTGTGCCGGCCCTCGGCTTCAAGCTGCCAGTGAGGAGGTATGCGGTCGATGTCCTACAGGAGCTTGCTGGCCTGCGTCGATCGGGGAAAGGGACATCCGCGGGTGCTCGAGACCGCGCTCAGCCTGGCCGGTCAGTTCGGCGCATGCCTGACCGCCCTGCATGTGCATATCCCGAGCCAGTTCGCCCGCGCGGCATGGGGCGAGTTCCCCGTCTGGGGCGGCGCAGAAGCCCTGGAACGCGAGACGGAAGAGGCGGCCGAGCGCGAAGCCCGCCTGCGCTCGGATTTCGAGGCCGCGGCGAGCAGGCTCGGCGTCGAGGACGCGGAGTGGCGTTATGAGCGCGGTGAGCTGGCCGCCACTTTGGCGCGCCACGCCCGCTACTGTGACCTGGTGGTAATGGGTCAACACGACTTTCGTGACAAGGCCGGGCAGGGGTACGACGGTCTGCCCGCGGAAGTCAGTATGGCCTCGGGCCGCCCGGTGCTGGCGTTGCCCTACTCGTTCCAGTCCGGGCAGCTGGGCACGCGGGCACTGGTGGCCTGGAACGCGTCAGTCGAAGCCGTGCGCGCGGTGACCGCCGCACTGCCGCTGCTGGCGCGCGCCAAGGTTGTCGAGGTGGTCGTCGTCGACGGTGTCGCCCCCGTGGGCGGCGACGAGGCCGGCGCCGACGTGATGCGCTACCTGGGACGCCACGGCATCAAGGCTTCGGTGGAAACCATGTCCGCCGGTGAGCTCAGCACCTGCGAGGCACTCCTCGCGGCGGCGGCGGACAAGGGTTCGGATCTGCTATGCATGGGCGTATACGGTCACTCACGGTTGCGTGAGCTGGTCCTGGGCGGCGCCACCCGGGAGATCCTGCGGCAGATGACCGTGCCGACCCTGATGGTCAGCTGAGCGGGCTGCCCTTACCTCGTGGATGGCTCAGCGCCGAGGCGGCCGCTCGTGGTAGTGCCCGACGGGCCGGTGGCACTGGCAGGTGCCAGCACCATGCGTTCCGGCGACACCGATCAGGGAGTTTCTGGCGCTGCTGCTCCGCGGGCCGGGTCATAACCAGTCTTCGCGGGGCCGGCCGGCATCGACAACGCGGGTGCCCGCGTCCGCCGGGGCCGCCTCAGAAGCCAAACGCCGTCCAGCCGCCGTCGACACAGATGGTTTCGCCGGTCACGTAAGTGGACGCCTCCGAGGCGAGATAGATCGCGGTCCCCACCATTTCCTCGGGATGCGCCAGGCGCCCGAGCGGCGTACGCGCGCGTACGCGCTCGGCGAAGTCCGGCATCCGCTCGGTCAGCTCCTTCACCAGCGGCGTCTCGGTGTAGGCCGGAGCCAGTCCCGTGACCAGGACCCCGTGCTCCGCCCATTCCGCAGCGAGCACGCGGGTAATCATGTCGACCCCGCCCTTGCTTGCGCAGTAGGCGACCGATCCCGTCAGGGCGGTTCGGCCGGCGACCGACGAGATGTTGATGATGCGCCCTCCGCGCTGGCGGATCATCTGCCTGCCGACGGCCTGGGCCACATAGAAGACGCCGCTGAGGTTGAGGGCGATTACCCGTTCCCAGTCTTCCGGCAGGTACTCGACCGCCGGCTTCTTGATCGTCATGCCGGCGTTGTTGACCAGCACGTCGATGCGCCCGAAACGCTCGAGCGTCTCGCGGACCAGCCCGGCGACGTCCTCGTGTCGGGTCACGTCGCACGCGACCGCCAGGGCCTGCACACCGCAGGCACGGATCTCCCCGGCCAGCGCGTCCAGCTCGGCGCGGGTGCGGCTGCACAGCACGACGTGACTGCCGGCCCGGGCGTAGCCGAGCGCGATGTGGCGCCCGATGCCGCGCCCGGCCCCGGTGACGATGCTGATTTTCCCGGAAAGGTCGAACAGATTCATGGCAATCCTCCGCGCGCTCACTCCCGGCCCGGCCCCCGCACACGGCCGCCCCCGCCAGCGCGCGTTCCGCAGGCGGGGGCGGCACCGCGCCGGCCCGGCATGGCCCGACACGGGCCATTCCGCGGATAGTGGCCAATCGCGCGAGGCCTGTCGAGCGCATCCGGGTCCGGGAGGGGTTCCGGCAAGCCACGGAACCCCGGTGCTCCCGGCGCGGTCACACCAATCGTTCGTTTCTCGGAGGACCCCAGAACAAGCGGTCCGGGCCGTGCGTCCGGGACCCGGAACAACGTCAGAGGACCCGCAATGATGCGCCCTGTACGCTGGATCGGCTTGCTTGCGGTCTGCATGCTGGCGACCACCGCGGTAGCGGCCGCGCGCGAGCACTACACCGGTATCAGCCTGGAGACCCCCTTTCCGACGCAGACGCTGCAGCTGCAGAAGCAGCTGCGCATTCCGCTGACGGTGCTACCAATCTTCCAGAAGGTATTGTCAGGTCTCAGCGGCGCCCTGAGCCGTTGTGGCAAGGCGGGAGGAGGGAGTGTAGTGGCGCTACACGACTGACGAGCAACACCGTCCACGGCGGCTCAGGGAGCCGCCCGCAGGGAGCCGCCGTGCGCTCCGCCGGCGGTGTTGCGCTCGCTTGACGCAGCCCCACTGCGCCTTCGCTCCCGCGCCTAGCCGGCGAAACGCACGACGGCTCTGAGGCCTGACAATACCTTCTGGAAGATTGGTCACTACGGGCTGGCCCCGCAAGTGGTCCAGCTCGCCGTCCGCGAACTGCCACATGGCTGGAAAGCCCATCTCGAAGGCGACAACCACGTGGTGGGAGCGGCCTTCGTGGGCACCGGCAAAAGCCGCTCGCTCACGCTCGTGGTGAGCCCGGGCGCCGGCGCGAAGCCCGGCCACACCTATGACTTGCACCTGCTGGCCCGGGGGCGCAGCAACTCCGCCGCGCTGCCGCTGGCGCTGCGCTTCACCCATGCGCCGCCGGCGGTGCTTGCGCTCGCTACGCAGCTGCCCAAGCTCAAGGGGTCGAGCTCCACCACGTTCACCTACCACCTGACCTTGAAGAACGAGAGCGACAAGGCGGTCAATGCCAATCTCACCGCCTCGGCGCCCCACGGTTTCCAGGTCAACTTCTCGCCCCAGTTCAGCTCCAGCAACATCACCAGCCTTCCGGTCAAGGCCGGTCAGTCGAAGAAGGTGGACGCGAGCGTCCGCATACCCCCGGATGCCAAGGCCCGGTCCTACCCGATCCGGGTGACCGCAGAGGCCGGCCGGCTGTCCGCCGCAACTACCCTGACCGCGGTCATCACCGGCTCGCCCAAGCTCAGTCTGACGACGCCGAGCGGCCGGCTCTCGGGCTCAGCCAACGCCGGCCAGAGCACGCCGGTGCACCTGGTGCTCAAGAATACCGGCAGCGCCCCCGCGCACGGAGTCAGCCTGTCGGCGGATTCGCCGTCGCACTGGCAGGTCACCTTCCACCCCGCCCACCTGTCGGCCATCCCCGCCGACGGGAGCACCAAGGTGGTGGCGGACGTCCACGCCTCCGGCCGGTCCCTGGCCGGGGACTACATGGTCACCTTCGATGCCAACGCGGCCGGGGGTACGGCTTCGACCAGCGCCAACTACCGGGTGACCGTGGCGACCTCCACCCTGTGGGGCATCGTCGGGGTGGTGATCGTCGCCGTGGCCCTGGCGGTGGTGGGATTCGCGGTAGCGCGCTTTGGCCGGCGATGAACGACAGCACCATCCTCACCCAAAATCTGGGCAAGCGTTACGGCGCGGCGGTCGCGGTCGAGCGCCTGGACCTGGAGGTGCATCGCGGCGAAGTCTTCGGCCTGCTGGGGCCGAACGGCTCGGGCAAGACCACCACCATCCTGATGCTGCTCGGCCTCACCGAGCCCAGCAGCGGCGAGATCCGGGTTACGGGCCTCGACCCGCGCCGCCACCCGCTCTCGGTGAAGCGCCGGGTCGGATACCTGCCGGACACGGTCGGCTTCTACAACGACCTCAGCGGCCGGCAGAATCTGGCCTACGCAGGCGCGCTGCTGGGTCTGCGGCGCGCGGACGCGGACGAACGCATCGATGCGTTGCTGCAGCGCGTGGGCCTGAGTGCTGCCGCCGACCAGCGCGTGCGCACCTATTCGCGCGGCATGCGCCAGCGCCTGGGGCTCGCCGGGCTGCTCCTCAAGCGGCCCCGGCTGGCGATTCTCGACGAGCCGACGCTGGGGCTCGATCCCGAGGCTGCGGAATGGTTCCTGGACACCGTGCGCGCGCTCAGGGGCGAGGGCATGACGCTGCTGATCGCCTCGCACCTGCTGCACCAGGTGCAGTCGGTGTGCGACCGCGTCGGCCTGTTCGCCCGTGGCCGCATGGCGCTGACCGGCACGGTGGCGGAGCTGGCGCGGGAGGTGCTGGGCGCGGTTGGTTACATCGAGCTCACTGCCGCCGCGGATCCGCAAGGGGATGCCGAGGCCGTCGCGGGCGCACTGCGCTCGGTTCCCGGCGTAACCTCTGTGAGCGTCTCCGCGGAGGGCTGGAGGGTAGCGGCGGACGGCGACGTGCGCGCGGCCCTGCTGCGGACCGCCCTGGAAGCCGGCGCCCAGGTGACGGGCGTGCGCTGGCGGCGACCCCAGCTCGACCAGATCTACCGCCATTATTTCGGAGCGGCGATCCATGAAGCGTGAAGGCTCCCCCTGGACCGGGCTCGGCGTGGTCTGCGCCAAGGAGGTCGCGGATCATCTCGGGTCGGTGCGCATGCGCATCCTCGAGGTGCTGATGGTGCTCGCTGCGACCGGCGCGACCTACGTCGCCGGCCAGCAACTCCACGGCACCGTGGAGCAGGGCTCGTTCGCGTTCCTGAAGCTGTTCACGACCGCGTCGCAGCCGCTGCCGTCCTTCGTGTCCTTTCTCAGCTTCTTCATCCCGCTGGTCGCCATCGGTCTCGGCTTCGACGCCGTGAACGGCGAGCACAACCGGGGAACGCTCAGCCTGGTGCTTTCGCAGCCGATCTACCGCGATGCTCTGCTGGCGGGCAAGTTCCTGGCGGCGATGGTCACCCTTTTGCTGGTGCTGGTCGGCCTGTGGCTGCTGACCACGGGCCTCGGAATCGTGTTCCTGGGCCTGCCGCCCAGCGGCGATTCGGTGGCACGCGGCCTGTGTTTTTTCGTCGCCACGCTGTTCTATGCCGGAATCTGGCTCGCGGTGGCCATGTTGTGCTCGGTGCTGTTTCGCCAGACAGCCACGTCGGCGTTGGCGGCGCTGGGCGTTTGGCTGCTGTTCGTGGTGCTGTGGCCGATCGGCGCGCAGTTCGTCGCCCAGGTGGTCCATCCGGCGCCATTCGGCTCGCTCCAGGCGCTGCTCGCCCGGCACGAGCTGGCGACGGCTCTGAGCCGGGTTTCGCCCAACACGCTTTACAGCGAGGCGGTCACGGCGTTGCTGCATCCCGCGGTGCGCAGTCTGGGGCCGGTGTTCGCGTTTCAGTTGTACCGCGCCGTGCTGGGCACGGCGCTGCCGCTGGGACAGAGCCTGGTGCTGGTATGGCCGCAGTTGACCAGCCTGGTCGCCGGCGTTGTGTTGCTGTTCACCGCCACCTACCTGATCTTCCAGCGGCGGGAAATCCGCGCCTGACCCGCTCGGGCACGGTGCCTGCGGAGGCGCCGCGGCTTTCCCCGGCGGGGCGTCGATGCAAGAATGACAGGCCATCCGCTCGGCAAAAAAGGAGCCGTCGCATGCCGCTGTCCAGTGCGCAGCTGGTCGCCGATCCGGTGGGGCGCTATCCGCGGGCCACGGTCGCGTGCTTCGACCCGACGCGGGGCTCTCTGCCGCGCCGGGAGCTGGACGAGGCGCGTACCGTGGAGTACCTGGAGCGGCTCGCCGCGCTCGGGGTGGAAGGTGTGCTGATCGCTTCCTCGACCGGCCACGGCCATCTGCGTCGCGTGCCGGAGCTGGAGGCCTGGTTGCGCTGCGCCGCACGGGCGGATATCGGCGACACCGTCCGCATGGCGCTGCTGCGGCCGGAGGACGGTGCCGCGGCCAACCGCCGCCTGCTCGACGTCGCGGCCGACGCGGGCTACCCGGTCGTCTTCCTGAGGCCCGCCACCGGCCTGTCGCCGCCGGTCGGCGGGGAGCGCATCTACGACAGCCTCGCGCCCCTGGTCGCGGCAGCCGCGGAACGCGGCCTGGCGGTGGGGCTGTACTCCATCCCCGATGTCAGCGGCGTGCCCCTGTCCCCGGAGGTCGCGGCCCGGCTGGTGGGCGCACCGGGCGGGGATCGCATCATCGCGGTGAAGGTTACCGAGGCCGACTACGGGGCCAGCACGCTGCGCTTCCTGGCACATCCCGATCTACGCCACCTGAAGGTGGTGGAGGGGTGGGATCCCCATCTGGGCCGTGCCCTGCAGGACGGCCCTGCTTTCGACGCCGGCGGCCGCCAGCGTGCCGGGATCACCTCCGGGGTGATGGCGCTGGCGGTGCACCAGTACCTGCATCTGCTGGATGCCGCCGAGCGCGCCGACTGGGCGGAGGTGAGCCAGGCCCAGGCCGCGGTCACGCTGCTGTTCGGGGCGATGCAGGATGACCCCGGGCGGTTTGCCGACCTGCAGCGCGCCAAGCAGATCATGGGCCTCGGCCAGCCGCTTCTCGGCGCGGTCAACCCCGCTCAGGCGGAGCGTGTACTGGCTGCTCTGGAGCGGGTCCCGCGCGAGGCCGATCGGCGGCGACTCGCCCGCAGCCTTGACCTGATGGGGGACGGGCCGTTTCACGAGCGGCTGACGGCACTGGCCTGAGGCGCGCCAGCGGCCTCCTGCAAATACCCGCGGGCGTCACCGGCCGCTTGACAGGGCGGGCCCCGGTTCCTATTGTTCTTGGTCCGAATATGACAACTGAGTCAGGTATTAGTATGACAACCCGCTCCCGCAAGCGGCCCGACTCCGGCTCCCGACCTGTCACTGCACGGGGGGAAGCAACCCGCAGGAAGCTGCTGGAGGCGGCGGAACGGGAGATCGGCACGGAAGGCTTTCACCGCGCATCGGTGAGCAGCATCACCCGCAGCGCGGGCGTCGCCCAGGGCACGTTCTACCTCTATTTCGACAGCAAGGAGGACGCGCTGCGCGAGTTGGTGCGACACATGGGCCGGGAACTGCGCGGCGTACTTACCCGCTCGATCGATTCGGCTCCCGACCGTATGCAGGCCGAACGCCAGGGCCTGGAGGCCTTTCTGCGCTTCGTGGCCGAGCACCGGAACCTGTACCGCGTGGTACAGGAGTCGCTGTTCGTGGACGAGTCAGTGTTTCGCGATTACTACCAGGATTTCGCGGACGGCTACAGCGCCGCCCTCGACAGTGCGCAACAGGCCGGCGAGGTGCGTCCGGGCAACAACGAGGTCCGGGCGTGGGCGCTGATGGGCCTCGGTCACTTCCTGGGGCTGCGCTTCGGCCTTTGGGCCGCGGGCCAGCCTTCGGCGGAAGTCCTCGACGCCGCGATGGATTTCATCGCGCACGGCATCGCGCCGGCCTGAGTGGGCACGGCACCGGCCCCCGGAGAAAGCCGATGCAGCCGTACAGCCACCTCTCCTTGGGACCTGGCGGATTCCATCGCCTGGCTTATACGGAATGGGGTTCCTCCGACAATCCCCACCTGGTGGTGTGCATGCACGGACTGACGCGCAACGGCCGGGATTTCGATTTCCTCGCAGGGCGCCTCGCCGCCAGCTGCCGGGTGCTGTGCCCGGACGCCGCGGGCAGGGGCCGGAGCGACTGGCTGCCCGCGCCCGAGCAATACGCTTACCCGCAGTACCTCGCGGATGCCGCGGCGCTGATCGCGCGGGCCACGGCGCCGCACACCGCCGCCCCGGAGACGGTGCGGCTGGACTGGGTCGGGACCTCCATGGGCGGGCTGATCGGGCTCATGCTGGCCGCCGCGACCGGCTCGCCGCTGCGCAGACTGGTGCTCAATGACGTGGGACCGCAGCTTCCCGCCGCCGCGCTCAATCGCCTGGGAACCTACGTGGGCCGGGATCCCGGTTTCGACACGTTGGCCGGGTTCGAAGCCCATTTGCGTGCGGTGCACGCCCCATTCGGTCCGTTGACCGCGGCACAGTGGCAGCACCTGGCGCGCCATGGCCACCGCGTGGATCGGGGCCGCTACCGGCCCGCCTATGATCCGGCGATCGGGCATGCCTTCGCCCAGCCCATGCGCGAGGACGTGGACCTGTGGGCCCTGTGGCAGCGCGTGCAGATCCCGGTGCTGGTGCTGCGCGGCGCGGAATCGGACCTGCTTACGTCCGGGACCCTGGCGCGCATGCAGGCGGAAAAGCCGGACCTGCAGGTCGCTGAATTCGATCGCGTGGGCCACGCTCCGGCCCTGATGGACGCGGCGCAGACCGGCGTGGTCGAAGAGTTCATCCGTGACTGAGGGCCGACGGTTGCCTGGTGCCACGGCTATGGACTATGGTTGTCTAAACTGTAACATGACTCATGTGTCAGATTCGGGCAGCTGACGGTGCCTGAGGACGAGCGGGAGGAGACGAGAAATGGTCAAGCGAGTCGCTGTGTTTCTGCTTTTGTGCCTGTTGCCGGCCCTCGCCTGGGGTGCCGGCAATCCGATCAAGATTGCCCATATCTATGACCAGACCAGCCTGTTGTCGGCCTACGGCCAGCAGTTGCAGCGGGGGCTGGAGCTGGGTTTCGATTACGCCACCCACGGCACCGACGAGGTTCTAGGGCGCAAGATCGACCTGATCCGGATGGATGACCAGCTCAAGGCGAGCCGGGCCCGGGCGCTGTTCCAGCAGGCCTACGGGGATGACGACGTCACGCTCGCCGTTGGGCCCATTTCTTCGGGCATCGGCCTCGCGGTGCTGCCGATCGCAAAGCAGTACCAGAAGATCATCATTCCGGAGGGGGTGGCCGATTCCATCACCGGCAAGGACTGGAACCGCTACGTGTTCCGCATCGGACGCAATTCCTCGCAGGACGCCATCGCCCAGGCGATATCGATCGGCGGCAAGGGAGCCTGCGCCGCCACCATCGCGCAGGACTACGCTTTCGGCCATGACGGCGCCACCGCCTTCAAGACCGCGCTGACCAAGCTCGGCGGCAAGGTCGTGGATGAGGAGTTCCTGCCGATCAAGACCACCGATTTCACCGCCGGTGGGGAGAAGGTCATCAACGCCCTGAGAAACGCGAAGGGCTGCCCGAGCGGCAAGTACATCTTCGTGATCTGGGCCGGGGGCGCGAACCCGTTCGGCGGCCTGGCCGCGCTCAATCCGCAGCGCTACGGCATTCACATCACCTCCGGCGGCAACATCCTCAAGGCGCTCGCGCTGTACAAGCCGGTGGTGGGCATGCAGGGCGGTGCCTATTACTACTACAAGCTGCCCCACAACAAGGTGAACCGCTGGCTGATCCGGGAGCACATGAAGCGCTTCCACAGCCCGCCCGACTTCTTCACCTGCGAGGGCTTCGCCGAGGCCCAGGCCATCGTCGCGGCACTGAAGAAGGCCGGCTCGACCGATACCGACAAGCTGATCAAGGCCTTCGAGGGGCTGACCTTCGAGTCGCCCAAGGGGCGGATCCACATCCGGCCCCAGGACCACCAGGCGCTGCAGAACATGTATCACTTCAAGGTGGCGCTGGACAAGAACGCCACCGCCAGCGGCGGGGTCACGCTCAAGCTCGTGCGGGTGATCAAGGCCGACCAGATGGATGTCCCGATCAAGAACGGGCGCGGCGACGAGTGACGGGCCGGCGCGCATGACCACCGACGGCTCGATCGCCCTGGAGACGCGCGACCTGAGCATTCAGTTCGGTGGCCATGCGGTACTGGAGGGGGTGTCTTGCGGGTTCGAGCGCGGCTCCGTGACCGCCATCGTCGGGCCGAACGGAGCCGGCAAGACCACCTTCTTCAACCTGATCTCGGGACAGCTGAGGCCCGACTCCGGCCAGGTCCTGCTGTTCGGCCACGACGTCACCCGGTTGTCCGCGGCAGGCCGCGCCAGACGGGGCATCGGACGGGCGTTCCAGCTAACCAACCTGTTCCCGCAGCTGACGGTGCTGGAAAACATGCGTCTTGCCACGGCCGCCGGTGCGCACCGGGTTCCCGGGCTGTTCCGGCGTGCCGACGCCGACACGGATCTGCTCCGGCGCGCTTACCAGCACCTGGCGCAGGTTTCGCTGACCGAGCACGCGCAGGACCCGGCAGCAGCGCTTTCGCACGGCGACCAGAGGAAGCTCGAGGTGGGTCTGCTGCTGGCCCTGGAGCCGCGGGTTTTCATGTTCGACGAGCCGACCTCCGGGATGAGCCTGGACGAGGTGCCGCTGATGCTCGAGCTGATCGGCAGGATCGTGCGCGAATCGCGGCGGACCGTGCTGCTGGTGGAGCACAAGATGGATGTGATCCATTCGCTGGCGGGGCGTATCGTGGTACTCCATCAGGGCAGCGTGGTGGCGGACGGTCCCCCCGCCGAGGTGATGGCATCGGCGGTGGTGCGTGACGCCTATCTGGGCACCCGTACGGCCGCGGGCGGAGCCGGGCGTGGCCGCTAGGGAGGTGCTGAAAAACAGTGCTTTCCAGCAGCCCCCTGGCGACGCGCTCCTGCAGCTGCAGGGGGTGCACACGAACATCGGTCCCTATCGCATCCTCCACGGGGTCGACCTGGCGGTGCCGCGGGGGCGGGTCACCGCCCTGCTGGGCCGCAACGGGGCAGGCAAGACCACGACCCTGCGCACCGTGATGGGGCTGTGGCGCGCGCGGGCGGGCCGTGTCCTGTTCGACGGCCGCGACATCTCGCGCGCCGCCACGGCTGCGATCGCGCGCGCCGGCATCGCGTACGTGCCGGAGAACATGGGCATTTTCAAGCTGCTCACGGTGGGCGAGAACCTGCGTGTCGCGGCCCGTGAGGGCGCTTTCGACCCCGCGCGCCTGGCCTGGCTCCGGGAACTGTTCCCGGCGCTCGGCCGGTTCTGGGACAAGCCGGCGGGGACCCTGTCCGGCGGCCAGCAGCAGATGCTGGCCATCGCCCGGGCGCTGATCGAGCCCCGCCGCCTGATCCTGATCGACGAGCCCACCAAGGGGCTCGCACCCGCGATCGTGGAACAGGTGATGGAGGTGGTGCTGGAACTCAGGAAACGTGAGGTATCGATGCTCCTGGTGGAACAGAACTTCGAGTTCGCCTCGACCGTCGCCGATGAGGTCGCGGTGATCGACAACGGCCGCATCGTGTTCGTGGAGCGCATGGAGACGCTGCGGGACGACCCTTCGCTGCAGGATCAGCTGCTCGGCCTCGGCGTCGCCGCCCGGGGCGGGCCGGAGCCGCCCGCGTAGGGCGGGTCGCGAGGCCCCGACGGATGCACGGTGTGTCTCGGCTGAGCCCACGCGCGTGGTATGGACGCTGCCGGCAGTTGCTGGCAGGGCACCCGCACTACGCACTACTGCTGGTGGTAACCCTGCCCGCGCTGCTGGCAATGCCCGGGTCCACCTGGGTCACCCTGACGGTTGCCGGGCTCGGCATGGGCACGATGCTGTTCGTGATGGCGTCGGGCATGACGCTCACTTTCGGCCTGATGAGCGTGCTCAATCTCGGCCATGGCGCGCTGATCACGGTCGGCGCGTTCATCGGCGCCACCCTGGTCACGGGGCTGGCCACCGGTCACTGGCCGCTGCCCGCCCTGTCCAGCCTGGTAACCGCCACCGGGGGTCCCTGGCTCTGGCGCATCGGCGCCCTCTCTCTCGGTCTCCTGGCAGCCGCGGTGCTGCACGCAGGCGTGTTCCGGCTGGCCGGCGAGCGCGCCCAAGGGGAGCGGGCCGCGGCCGCGGCGGGCAGCAGCGCGGCCGGCTTGGCGGCGCTCGCCACACAGGCGCTCGTGGCCGGGACCTGGGCCAGCGCAGGGACCGCGCTGGCCGTCGGCGTGGCCGCCGGCCTGGCGGTAGCGGCCGCGATGCGCGGGCGGCAGGCGGGGTCCGGCCTGGCCTGGCCCGTGCCCGGCCTGGTGGCCCCGCCGCTGGCGATCGCCCTGCTCGCGTGGTTGCGGCCCGCGCACGCGTTCACGGCCGACTTCGGATTGATGGTCCCCGCCTTCCTGGCCGCGATCGTGCTGGTCGCCGCGGTCGGATACGTGTTCGAACGCCTGATCATCCGGCCGGTTTACGGCAACCACCTCAAGCAGATCATGGTGACGGTGGGCGCGGCGATCATCATCGGCGAGATCGTGCAGGCGATCTGGGGCCCCGGCCAGGTGCCGATGAGCCGGCCCGACACGCTCCAGGGCGGCATTTCCCTGGGTACGGTGAGCATCGAGAGCTACCGCCTGTTCGCCGGGCTCATGGGCCTGCTGGTGTATTGGGGGTTGCAGCGCCTGATCCGGGGAACGCGCCTGGGCCTGCTGATCCGCGCCGGGGTCGAGGACCGGGAAATGGTCCAGGCGCTGGGCTATCGGATTGAGGCCCTGTTCATCGCGGTGTTCGTCGGCGGTGCGGCGCTGGCCGGCCTGGGCGGGGTGATGTGGGGCCTGTACCAGAGCTTCGTCACCGTCAGCCTGGGGCCGGAGATGCTGGTCCTGATCATCATTGTAATCATCATCGGGGGGCTCGGCTCGATCACCGGCTGCTTCTACGCGGCGCTGGTGGTGGGGCTGCTCAACAACTACACCATCTACCTGTTTCCCAAGGTAGCGCTGTTTTCCAGTATCGGCCTGATGGTGCTGGTCCTGTTGTGGCGGCCCCAGGGACTGATTCCCACCATGCGCTGATCCCCGCCGGGGAAGCGTGTTATCGAGCGAGCAGACGCAGCCCACGAGTATGCAGACCGATTTGTCCAGCAGCCGCCCCGGAGTCTTGGCGCGACTCGTCCTCGCTGGCGATACTCCCCGCAGCCGGCCCCTTGCCGCGGTACTCGCCCTGGTCCTGGCGTGCCTGGCGGGTGCGCCCTTCCTGTTCCCGGGCACCGTGGCCTACCGCGCGGCATCGACCATCTGCATTTTCGTCCTGCTGGCGGCGAGCTACGACATGCTGCTGGGATATACGGCGATCGTGTCGTTCGCCCATACCATGTTCTACGGCATCGGCGCCTATGCGGTCGGGATCACCCTCCAATACCTGCCGCCGAGCTGGGACTCGGTACTGCTCGGCGTCGCGGCCGGGCTGGTTCTGTCACTGGCGCTGGCGCTGGTGATCGGCCTGCTGTCGCTGCGGGTGCGGACGATCTTCTTCGCGATGGTGACGCTGGCGGTGGCTTCCGCCTTCGCCACGCTGGTGTCCAAGCTCTACCACATCACCGGGGGCGAGGACGGCCTGAACGTAATGGTCCCGGCGCTGGTATCGCCGGCGACCCACCTGTTGCACCATGACCTGCGGGGCTTCGACATCCTCGGCTGGCTGGGCACGGTGGTGGGCCATCCCGGTGCGCCGGCGGCCGCTGCCCGGGCGGCGGTGTTCCGGGTGCGGGCCTCCGGTGCGCTGCTCATGTACTACCTGCTGTTCGCCAGCTCGCTGGCGCTGTTCCTGATCATGCTGCGGCTGGTCAACTCGCCGTTCGGGCGTGTCCTGCAGGCGGTCCGCGAGAACGAATTCCGGGCGCAGGCGCTCGGTTACCGGACGGTCCTGTACCGGACTACGGTGACCTGCATGGGCGCCCTCGTCGCCTCGCTCGCGGGCTCGCTGCTGACGCTCTCGCTGCAATACATCGACCCCGGCACGACGCTCTCGTTCGGCCTCATGATTGACATCCTGGTGATGACAGTGATCGGCGGCATGGGTACTCTATACGGGGCCGTAGTAGGGGCCACCATTTTCGTGATCGCGCAGAATTACCTGCGCGCCGGTCTGAGCCTGGTGGCCGCGACGCCGGTCGGCCACGTTCCATTGCTGGGCAGCCTGGTCGCGCCGGATCGCTGGATGCTGTGGCTCGGACTGCTGTTCGTCCTCAGCGTGTATTTCTTCCCCCAGGGCATCGTGGGACAGCTGCGCCTGTGGGCCCGCGGCCGCCGCCCCGGGGCCGGCTGAGTTTCCCCGGCAGGCTCGCTGCGCCGCGCCCGGCGCTCTGCGCTGTCGTCTGTAGCCCGGAGTACATCCAGGCGCTCGTGGAGGGCGGCGTGCGCATCGTGGAGACCGCGGGCCGTAGCCCCGAGCCCTATATGCCGGCGCTGCGCGAGGCCGGCGTCAAGGTCATCCACAAGTGCACCTCGGTGCGCCACGCGCTCAAGGCCGAGAAAATCGGCTGCGACGCGGCGAGCATCGACGGCTTTGAATGCGGGGGCCACCCCGGCGAAGACGACGTGCCGAGCTGCCGGGAGCTGATAGACGGTATCATGCGGGAGGCCGAGGCCTTGATCCGGCAGCGCCTGACGGGTCTGCTGGACGCTACCGCGTAGGCGGCGGGCGCAACGGGCGCCATGCCCGCGGCAAGGGACCCCGGACCGGACATGCTTTACAGCGTTCAGAGGTGTGGTGTTATGAGTGGCAGCGCCATGGGAGCCCTCGACGGCCTCAAGGTCATCGACCTGTCCCGGGTTCTGGGCGGACCCTACTGCAGCCAGATCCTGGCGGACCACGGGGCTTCCGTGATCAAGGTGGAGCCACCACAGGGCGACGAGACACGCGCCTGGGGTCCTCCGTTCCGCGACGGCGTGTCGTCCTATTTTACGGGCGTCAACCGCAACAAGCGGGTCATCGTCTTGAATCTCTCCCAGGCGGCCGGGCGCGACGTCCTGGTGCGGCTGCTGGCGGAGGCGGACGTGGTGCTGGAGAACTTCAAGCCGGGCACGCTGGAGAAGTGGGGCATTCCCGGCCAGCCGATGCTGGGGGACCGGTTCCCGCGCCTGATCCACTGCCGCATCAG
Organism: Gammaproteobacteria bacterium; assembly: GCA_035638695.1. Lineage (GTDB taxonomy): Bacteria > Pseudomonadota > Gammaproteobacteria > UBA5335 > SLRW01 > DASQZJ01. Next base: position 33,023 of record DASQZM010000046.1, read on the forward strand.
CGGCTTCGGCGCGGACGGGCCGCTCGGCGGCGCCCCGGGCTATGACGCCGTCGCCCAGGCGATGAGCGGTCTGATGAGCGTGAACGGGACGCCCGATTCGGGCGCAACCCGGATTGGGGTCCCGCTGGTCGACATGGGGACCGGGCTCAATGCCACCATCGGGATCCTGATGGCGGTGATCGAACGAACCCGGTCGGGGCGCGGGCAGTTCGTGGACATGACGCTGTTCGACACGGCCGTGAGCCTGCTGCACCCGCATTCGGCCAACTGGTTCTTCAGTGGCAGGGTCCCCGAGCCACTGGGGAACGCGCATCCCAACATCGCTCCTTACGACAAGTTCGAGACCGCTACCGGCGCGGTCTTCATCGGCATCGGCAACGACGGCCAGTTCCGCAAGCTGTGCGAATGCCTGGGCCGGGAAGACCTCGCCGACGACCAGCGTTTCCGGGACAACGGCCGGCGCAGTACCAACCGCGATGTGCTGCGTGAGGAACTCGAGTCTGCGCTGATGCAGGCCGACGGGGCCGCGCTGTGCGAGTCACTGCTGCGGGTCGGGGTACCGGCGGGGCCGGTTTACAATGTCCAGCAGGTGATGGAGCACCCGCACACGCGGCACCGTGGCATGGTGACGGAGCTCGACGGGTACCAGGGCGTGGGCACGCCGGTGAAGCTCTCGCGCACTCCCGGCCGGGTGCGGTGGAAGCCGCCGCGGTTCGGACAGCACACGCGGGAGGTGCTCGGCGAGCACGGCTACAGCGAGAGCGAGATCGACGCTCTGGTTGCGGCGGACGTGGTGGCGGAAGCGCCCGCGGAACCGGGTGGCCGGGAACCCGGATGAGCCTGCTCACGCGTGAGATGCGGGCGGCGGTGGGCCGTTCATTGCCGCCGGTGACGGTCGAGGCGACCCGGCGCGAGATCCGCAAGTACGCCGTGGCGACGGGGCAGCGCCTGGCCAGGTATCTGCGCGGTGACGAGGCGCCGCCGCTGTTCACGTCCCGGACACGGTTCAGCTGTTCCTGTACAACGCGGCGATCTGGAACCCGCACCGGATTCATTACGATCGGGACTACGCGACGCGGCAGGAGGGCCACCCCGATCTGGTAGTGGACGGACCGCTCCAGGGCGACTGGCTCGCCCAGCTGGCGCTGGAGTGGGCCACCGCCGACGCCGAGCTGGTCCGCTTCCGTTACGCGAACCGTCGGGCCGCCTACGTCGGGGAGACACTGCGCGCGGTCGGGGTGGTGCGGGACATCGACCGCCACGCGCGGGAAGTCCGGGTGGATCTCGCCCTGGTCAACGAACGCGGCGAGACCGTCACCCCGGGCGAGGCCCGGCTGCGGTTCCCGCCGCGGCCGGAGTGAGCCGGGCGTCGGGTCGGTGGCGGGACCAACGGGAGCCGCGGCGGGCACGCGGGGCCGCCAAGCGGCGAAAGGTTACGGCAGGCAGTGCCGGGGAGCATTTCGATGAAGATTCTGGTTCTGGGGGCGGGCGCCGTGGGCGGATACTTCGGTGCCCGCCTGCTCGAAGCCGGTTCCGACGTGAGTTTTCTGGTCCGGGAGCGAAGAGCCGCGCACCTTGCCCGGAACGGGCTGGTGGTGCGCAGCCCGCGGGGCGATGTCCACCTCGAGTCGCCGCCGACCGTGCAGGCCGGCGCTGTGCACGGAAGCTGGGACCTGATCATCCTGAGTTGCAAGGCCTACGACCTGGACACCGCGGTGGAGGCGATCGCGCCGGCGGTCGGCCCGCACACGGTGATCCTGCCCCTGCTGAACGGGATGCGCCACCTGGAGATCCTGGATGCGCGTTTCGGCGCCGGGCGCGTCCTGGGCGGCGCCTGCTTGATCTCCGCGGTGCTCGACGAGGAAGGGCGCATCGTGCACCTCAATGATCGGCACCGGCTGATCTTCGGGGAGCGCGGCACGCCGCGCTCCGCGCGGGTGGACGCGATCGCCCGTGAATTCTCCCGCGCCGCGTTCGAGTCGCAGCCCAGCCCGGCCATCGAGCAGGAAATGTGGGAGAAGTGGGTGTTCCTCGCCAGCCTGGCCGGGGCCACGTGCCTGATGCGCGGCACCGTCGCCGACATCGTGGCCGCCGGCGGCGCCCCGTGGACGCTGGCGCTGCTCGAGCAGTGCCGGGCCATCGCCGCGCACGCGGGCCACGCGCCCCGCCCGCAAATGCTGGAGGAGGTGCGCGCCATGCTGTCCGATCCGGAGCTGCCCATGCGGGCCTCGATGCTCGGCGACGTGGAGCGGGGCGCGCCGACCGAAGCCGAACACGTGCTGGGGGACCTGCTCGCCCGGCAGAGCAAAGGGACCGCCAACGGCCCCATGCTGGAGCTCGCGGTGACGCACCTGAGAACCCACGAAGCGCGCCGCCGGCGTGAGGCCGGCGCGGGGCCGCGCACCTGAGATCGCGGCGGCAATCGCTGGAACGGGAGCCGGCCGGCCGGTGCTCGCCGCACGTCCCGTCCGCGGCCGCGGGGAGCCGGGCTCAGCTCGTTCGAGTGTGAAGAGGCCCCGCCGGACCGGCGGAAGCCGGTCCGGCGGGGGGTTCGGCAAGCGCGGCCGGTGCTAGCTGCCCCAGCCCTTCTTGACGAAGTCCGGTACCATCACCTTGCCGGTCGCGGCCTTCTCCGGCCACAGAATGACCTGCTTGCCATTCTGCCACTGGATGGCCACCCCCGGGACGTAGTCCTTGCCGTATTTCAGGTCGTGCACGTACTTGCTGCCACGCTGATAGAAGACCTCGCGCCCGATGGTGCCGATGTGGTCGGTCTTCTCCAGGGCTTCGACCAGCTTGTCATTGTTGGTGCTGTTGGCCCGTTCGATCGCGGCCTTGAGGATGTACATCGCGTCATAGGTCGTGTACGCGTCGTACGCGGGGCTCTCGTTGAACGCCTCCTGGTAGGCTTTGGCAAACGGCTTGGTCTTGGGCGTGATGGCGGCGTTGGTCGCGCCGAGGTTGCCGGTAATCACGCCGTTGGTGGCGCCGTTGGTGTCGTCCCAGAAGCTCGTGGTGCCGGCCTGGGAGCTCCAGCCCGCCAGCAGCGCGGGCACCCGCTTCTGGTGCCACTGCACGGTCGGCTTGACGCCGACGTGGGCGATGCCGGTGATGATCACGTCCGGCTTGCTCTGCGCGATGCGCGAGAAGATCGGTGAAAAGTCCGTGGTGTCGGGGTCGAAGCGGATGTGGTCGAGCACCTTCAGTCCCGCCTTGGGCAGGCACTTGAGATACTCCGCATCCAGCGGCTTGGTCCATGCCGCGTCCTCGCTCATCTCCACCGCCGTCTTGTAGTGCAGCTGCTTGACCAGGATGTCATGCGAGGCGGCGCAGACGCTCTTGGCGAGGAATGCCGAGTTGAGGTTCACCCGGAATACGTACTTGTACTCGTCGTAATGTGCCGCGGTGCGCTGCGGGATCTTCGTGGTGGCCGCCCCGGTAATGATGTAAGGCTCCTTCAGGCGCCCGGACCAGGGCTGCACCGCCATCGCCACCTCGCTGGTGAAGTTGCCCAGCACGGCGATCGCATGGTCCCGCTGGGCCGCACGCTGGAAGTCGCGGACGCCCTCGGTGGCGGAAGCGTGATCGTCGTACTCGTACAGCTTGATCATCTTGCCGTTGATGCCGCCCGCCGCGTTGATCTCCTTTGCGGCCAGCTGAGCGCCCTGGAAGATGGCGCGTCCGTTGATCATCGCCTTCGGGGCGATAACCCCGACCCGGATCGTCCCGGCCGCCTGGGCCGGGGCGGACAGCGCGAGCAGGCTGGCAGTGACTACTGCCAGGGCCGCCAGGGTGCGTGGAATCGCTCGGATTGATTGTCGCATCGTTATTCCCTCCTCCTTGGTTTGGGCGTTATGGTCGGCTTGTGGTGCGACGGCTTGCGGGAAGGTCGACGGCCGGTGTCCCAACAGGGCCCGTGCCATGGAAGAGCGGTGCCTGGCACGCGGTGTTGCGCACAATCCGCCCCGCGACCCCGGATCGCGGTATGCATTCGCAAGAATTCCTTCCCCGAATACAACAGTAAAGTGCAACGCCGGGAAAACCGCAACTTTGGAAACGGCGCTCCCTGCGGGCGGCTGCCGCTGCCGCCGTGGAACGGTGTTGCTCGTCGGTCGTGTAGCGCCACTACACTCCCTCCTCGCGCCTTGCCACGACGGCACCGGCAGCCGCTGAGGCATGGCAATACCTTGTGGAAGATTGGTATAAAGTAGCCGTGCCGGCCGAAGGCTCGCCGGGCCAGGTCCGCGGGATCGCGCGGGCCGTCCGGATGTGCCCGGCCTGCCGCGCGGGTCGCGTCGCATGGCTTCTCCCGCGGAGGGAGGGCGCGGCGTGCACCAGCTGGAAAGGGTCTTTCGGCCGAGGGGGCTTCCGGGTGCGGGTTCTGAGTGGGGCGATGCGCCAGGCCTGTCCATCGGGGTCCCGACGGAGGGGGATGTCATGCGTTCGACGATGATGCAGTACCCGCTGACGCTGGACCATGTGCTCGAGCGTGCAGGGAAGATTTTTCCGGAGGTGGAGATCGTGTCCCGACTGCCGGACAAGAGTCTTCACCGGTACCGGTACAAGGATTTCTACCGGCGCTCGCGGGCGCTGGCAGAGGGGTTGCTGAATCTCGGGATGCGCCCGGGGGACCGGGTGGCGACCCTGATGTGGAACCATTATGCCCACCTGGAGGCGTATTTCGGGATACCCGTGGCGGGCGGCGTGTTGCACACGCTGAACCTGAGGTTGCCCGGGAGCGATCTGGAGTACATCTGCAAGCATGCGCAAGACCGTTACCTGATTGTGGATGACGTGTTGTGGCCGGTGTACGAACAGTTCCAGGACAAGGTGGACTTCGAGAAGGTGCTGGTGGTGCCGCTGACCGGGACGCAGGTGCCGTCGGGCACGGAGAGTTATGAGGCGTTTCTCGAGGGAGCGACGGGCCAGTTCGAGTACCCGGACAAGGATGAAGACGATGCCTGCGGGATGTGCTACACGTCGGGGACGACGGGGCGGCCCAAAGGAGTGGTCTACTCACACCGCTCGACCGTGCTGCACGCCCTGGCGAGCGCGCTGCCGGACGTGACGGCGCTTTCCTACCGGGACACCGCATTGCCGGTGGTGCCCATGTTCCACGCCAATGCGTGGGGGATGCCGTACAGTTCCACGATGATCGGAGCTCGTCAGGTCTACCCGGGACCGCACCTGGACGCCGAGAGTCTGCTGGACCTGTTCGAACGCGAACGGGTGACCATCAGTGCCGGGGTGCCGACCATCTGGCTCGGCATCCTCGAGGCGCTGGACGCTGCACCGGGGCGCTGGCAGCTGGAAGAGATGCGCATGACGGTAGGCGGTTCGGCGGTTCCGGAGTCGATGATCCGTCGTTTCCGGGCCTACGGGATGGAGGTTTACCAGGGGTGGGGTATGACTGAGACGTCGCCCCTGGCGTCGCTGAGCGCTAACCGCCCCGAGATTGAGGCGCTGTCCGAGGACCAACGCTACGCCTATCGGGCCAAGGCCGGGGTACCGGTGCCACTGGTGGATTTGCGGATTGTGGGGGATGAGGGTGTCGCACCGTGGGATGGCAAGACCATGGGCGAGATCCAGGTCCGTGGACCGTGGGTAACGGGTAGTTACTACCGGCTGGAGGCCGGGGAGGAAAAGTTCACGCCGGACGGGTGGCTGCGTACGGGCGATGTTGCGACGGTGGACCGATACAGCTACATCAAGATCACGGATCGGACCAAGGACCTGATCAAGTCCGGGGGAGAGTGGATCAGCTCGGTGGATCTGGAGAACGCAATCATGGGTCACCCCGCGGTGTCGGAGGCGGCGGTGATCGCGGTGCCGCACCCGAAGTGGACCGAGCGTCCGCTGGCGGTGGTGGTGAGGAAGGCGGGGGAGCAGGTCACGGCGGAGGAGTTGCGGGAGTTCCTGTCGCAGAAGTTCGCGAAATGGATGCTGCCCGATGAGTTCGTCTTTGCCGACGAGATCCCGCGCACCTCCACGGGCAAGTTCAGCAAGCTTACCCTGCGCAGGCAGTACGAAGAGGGCCGACTGGAGATGAAGGCTGGCTAGCCGCGAGGTTCTGTACTGACCCCCGGCGCGGAACGTACCGCCAGGCCGAAGTAGATGGCCGTGGCGGCCAGCAGGCCCGAGGCGATCAGGAACGGCAGCTGTTCGTGCACTGCGTACAGTGCGCTGGCGACTAGCGGGCCGACGGTACGGCCGATGCCGATGCAGGTCTGGCGCCAGCCCAGACTGATTCCCTGGCGGTCCTCCGGAGCCCGCAGCGACACCGCGGTGGTGAGCGTGGGGAAGGCAAAGCCGCGGGCACCGGCGAAAATGACAATCCCCGCCAGGGCCATGACCAGGGTCGGTGAGACCGCCAGCACGGCATAGCCGACCGCGCCCATCACGAAGCCGAGGATCAGGGTCATGCGCTCGCGCAGCCGGTCGTACACGCGCGGCAGTAAAGCCAGCTGGATCACGGCCGCGACACCGCCGTTGACGGCGAAGCCCCAGCCGGCGGTGCTGGAGGCGGTGTGCAGGTGGTCGACGAAGAAGAACGCCAGCACCGTGGCGATATTGGAGTAGGCCGTGGAGAGCACGATCGAGGCGACGTAGAAGGGCATGAAGCGCCGCCAGAGGGCGCCGTCGAGGCCGCCGAAGATGCGCGGCGCCCGCATGCCGGGGCCGGGTGGGACCGGCCCGGCCCATTGCGCGGGCGGCCCCTCCCGCGGCAGGAAGTACAGCCCCAGCGCGGCGTTGAGCAGGGCCAGCGCGCCGACCCCCACGAAGGGGGCGCGGGCGTTGATCAGGCCCAGCACTGTCCCCACCAGTGGCCCGATGACGAACCCGATCCCGTTCATGGCCGCCGTGTAGCCGATCACCTTCGCGCGCTCGCGCGGGCCGGTCCAGTCGGCCGCCAACCCCTGCACACCCGGCCCGACGGCCCCGACGAACCCGCCGGCGAGCGCGCGCAGCGCCAGCAGGGTGAGGACGTTGGGCGCCAGCGCAAGCAGCGCGGAGCTGACGCCGTAACCCGTCACCCCGATCATCAGGATCGGACGACGCCCGATCCGGTCGGAGGCCCGGCCCCACAGCGGGCTGCCCAGTAGCTGGGCGACGGAGAACAGCGAGATGGCGAGCCCGAACTCCAGGTCGCTGGCGTGGAGCTGGCGTGCGAGGAAGGGCAGGGTTGGCAGCACCACGCCGAAGCCCACGCTCGCCAGCAGCATGGTGATCAGCAGGAAAGTGATCCGCCAGCGCAGCTGGAACTCGCTTGAAGCCTGATGGCTCATGTCGGCAGGTGCCCCGGCGGGAGGGCCGTTGTTGCGCGGTGTCCGGATATCCTGTGGGTCACCGCCCGGGACGGCTCCGGACCGACTCGTCGAGTGGCGATCCGGCCTGCCGAGCCGGAGCCCGGATCGCGCTGTTGACCGGTATCAACGCGGGTGTGGCGGTTTGCGTGCAGAATTGCGCGTACGAGGACCCAGCCACGGGACCGGAGCGGAGGTGGCCACCATGGCCGGCATCGCCACGCATGATACACGCTCATCCGGCCCGGCGCCGCCCGAGGCGGGCGCCGGGCCGGAGTCCCCCGTGCGCCTGTACGAGCGGGCGCGCGAGCTCGTGGTCCTGCTGCCGCTGGGCACGCTGATGCCCTGGGACCTTTCCGTACGGGTGCTCGACGGGGCACTGTGGGTGGGGCCGGCCCGCAAGCCGGCGCGCGCAAGCGGGCGCATGATCGGCTGGCGGGTGCCGCTACCCCCGGAAGCCGGGAGCGTGCCGCGGCGGATCCGCACGGGGCTCGGGCGCATCGAGGTGACCATTCCGTGGCGGGCGAGGGCCAGCAAAGCCGACGCGGCCTGAGCCGGCGCCGACCGTTCAGCGGCGGGGCATGTACAGGTCGGTGATGGTGCCCTGGTACGCCTCGGCCGCCATTCCCACGGTCTCGGAGAGCGTCGGATGCGGGTGGATGGTCAGGGCGATATCCTCCGCGTCGGCGCCCATCTCGATGGCCAGGGCCAGCTCGGCGATCAGGTCGCCGGCGCCGGCGCCGACCACGCCCGCCCCGATAATGATCCCGCTGTCGCGGTCAAACAGGAGCTTGGTCTGGCCCTCGCTGCGGGCCATGCCCAGGGCACGCCCGTTCGCGGCCCAGGGGAACACGCCCTTGCCGTAGTTGAGGTTCTGCTGTTTCGCCTCCTGCTCCGTCACTCCGGCCCAGGCAACCTCGGGATCGGTGAACGCCACCGCGGGGACCACCCGCGCCTGGAATGCCCGGCGCTCGCCGGCGGCCACTTCCGCCGCGACCTTGCCCTGGTGCGTCGCCTTGTGCGCCAGCAGGGGTGCACCCACGATGTCGCCGATGGCGAAGATGTGGCGCACCGAGGTCCGCATCTGCTGGTCCACCGGGATGAACCCCTTGTCGTCGACCTCGAACCCGGCCTTGTCGGCACCGATGCGATGGCCGTTCGGGCGCCGGCCGATGGAGACCAGAATGCGGTCGAAACGCGCGCGGGAAGGCGCGTTCTCGCCCTTGAAGGTCACCGACAGGCTGGCCTTGTTGGCCTTCACCTGGTCCACGGCGGTGCCAGTGTGGACGCCGTCGCAGATCTTCTCGAGCCGCTTGCGCAGCGGCTTGACCAGGTCCGGGTCGGTGCCCGGCATGAGGCTGTCCGTGAGCTCGACGATGGTGACCCGGCTGCCGAGGCCGGCATACATGCAGGCCATCTCGAGCCCGATGATGCCGCCGCCGACCACCAGCACAGTCTTCGGGATCTGGTCGATTTCGAGGGCGGCGGTGGAATCCATGATCCGGGGATCGTCGGGCAGATCCGGCAGGCTCGCCGGCTGCGAGCCGGCGGCCACGATGGCCTGCCGGAAGCTCAGCCGGCGAGCTTTTCCGTCCGCGTCCTCGATCTGCAGCTCGTGCGGCGCGGCGAAGCGGGCGGTGCCCTGGATCACGGTCACCTTGCGGCGTTTGGCGAGGCCGGCAAGACCGTCGGTGAGGGTCTTGACCACGCTCCATTTCCACCCGTTGAGTCTGCCGGTGTCGATCGTCGGGTCGCTGAAGCGGACGCCGTGATCGGCCATCTCGCGCGCGTCGGTGATCACCTTCGCCGCGTGCAGCAGCGCCTTGGACGGGATGCAGCCGACGTTCAGGCACACCCCGCCGAGGTCCGGGTAGCGCTCGACCAGGGTCACCTCCAGGCCCAGGTCGGCGGCCCGGAAGGCCGCGGTGTAGCCGCCCGGGCCGGAGCCCAGCACCACCAGGTCGGTGTCGGCGTCGGCCGGCGCGGGGGCGCCCTGCTCCGGGCCGGAGGCGGCCGCCGGCCGTTCGCTGGCGTCGGTGTCGCCGGGTTCGTCGGCTGCCGGCTGTTCCCCACCCTGCGATCCGCCGGCGCCAGCTGCCGCTTCGCCATCCGATTCGGCGACCTCGAGCGTCAGGATCAGACTGCCCTCGGAGACCTTGTCTCCCACCGAGACGTGCATCTTCTGCACCACGCCGGCGTTCGGCGCGGGCACTTCCAGGGTCGCCTTGTCGCTCTCGAGGGTGATCAGCGACTGCTCCCGCTCGACGCGCTGGCCGGTCTCGACCAGCACCTCGATCACGTCGACGTCTTCGAAGTCCCCGATGTCGGGGACCTTGACCTCTTCAGTGGTGCTCATCGCGGATCCCTTGGGGTCGTGTCACAGCAGCAGGCGCCGCAGGTCCTGCAGCAGCCCGGCCAGATGGGTGGTGAAGCGCGCCGCCTGGGCGCCGTCGATCACGCGGTGATCGTAGGAGAACGACAGCGGCAGCATCTTGCGGGGGTGGAACTCGCCGTCCATCCACATCGGCCTGGTCGCGATCCGCGACACGCCCAGAATGGCGACCTCGGGCGCGTTGATGATGGGCGTGAACGCGGTGCCGCCGATACCGCCCAGACTGGAAATGGAGAAACTGGCTCCCTGCATCTCGGAGGGAGAGAGCTTGCCCTGGCGTGCCCGTTCGGCAAGCGCGGCGAGCTCGCGCGCGAGGTCGTAGATGCCTTTGCTGTCGGCGTCCCGCACGACCGGCACCAGCAGCCCGCCCTCGGTGTCCACGGCCACGCCGATGTGCACGTAGTGCTTCAGGATCAGGGTCTCGCCGTCGGGGTCGAGGGAACTGTTGACCTCCGGGAAGGCGTGCAGCGCGCCGGCGCAGGCCTTGACCAGGAATGCCAGGATGGTCAGGTGCACCTCCTGCGCCGCGGCCCGTTCCTTCTCGGCCTTGCGGAAGGCTTCCAGGTCGGTGACGTCCGCCTCGTCGAACTGGGTCACGTGGGGCAGGTTGAGCCAGCTGCGGTGCAGGTTGGGAGCGGCCTTGCGCTTGATCCGCGAGAGCGGCCGGCGCTCGATTTCGCCGAACTTGGAAAAGTCGACCGGCGGGATCGGCGGGATCGCACCGCCCCGGCCTGCGCCCTGGCGCAGTGACGCCTTGACGTGGGCCTGCACGTCCTCCTTGAGGATGCGACCCTTGCGGCCGCTGCCCTTGACCTCAAGCAGGTCGACCCCGAGCTCGCGCGCGAAGCGCCGCACCGACGGGCTGGCGTGCGCGAGGTTCTGCCGGGATGCATCCAGTTGCTCCCAGCCGGTGACCGGTGCCTCGTGCGGGCTTCCGCCGGCGTCCGGCGGCGGCGCCGCCTCCTGCTGGCGGGGCGCCTGCTGCGCGGCGCTGTCCTCCGGGACGCCGGCGGCGGCCTCCGCCTCCGGCGCCGGGGCGCCTTGCTCGTGCGCGGCCTCGCCGCCCCCGGCCTCGCCGGTGGAGCCTGCGTCCGACGCGGCAGGTTGCTGCCGGTCCGGCTCGAGGGTCGCGATGGGGCTCCCCTGCGAGACCTGGTCGCCGACCTTGACCCGCAGCTCGCGAATGGTCCCCGCCTTGGGGCTCGGCACCTCCAGGGTCGCCTTGTCGCTCTCGAGGGTGATCAGCGACTGTTCCTGTTCGACGTGCTGGTCGGTCTCGACCAGCACCTCGATTACGTCGACGTTTTCGAAGTCCCCGATGTCGGGGACCTTGATGAGTTCCGTGTCAGCCAAGACTGAACCTCCGGGGGATCAGGTGAGCCAGGGCGCGGGCTTGGCCGGATCGATCCCGTACTTGCGGATCGCCTCGGCCAGCGTCTTGCGCTCGACCCGGCCCTCGTCGGCCAGTGCCCGAAGGGCCGTCACGGCGATGAACGCGCTGTCGACCTCGAAGTACTTGCGCAGCTCCTCGCGGGTGTCGCTGCGGCCGAAGCCGTCCGTGCCCAGGACATAGTAGGGCGCCCGGATGTAGGGGCGGATCTGATCGGGATAGGCCCGTACGTAGTCGGTGGCGGCCACCACCGGCCCCTCGGCGTTTTCCAGGCAGTCCTGGACGTGGCAGCCGCGTGGTTCCTGTTCCGGGTGCAGCGCGTTCCAGCGCTCCGCCTCGAGGGCTTCCCGGCGCAGCTCGGTGAAACTGGTGACGCTCCAGACGTCGGCCCGTACCCCGAAATCCCGGCGCAGCCGGTCGCCGGCCTGGATTACCTCCCGGAGGATGGTTCCGGAGCCCAGCAGCTGGACCCGCGGGCCGTCGCCGCGGGCCTGCTTGAAGCGGTACATCCCCTTGACGATGCCCTCCTCGGAGCCCTTGGGCAGCGGCGGTTGGGCATAGTTCTCGTTCATCATGGTGATGTAGTAGAAGACGTCCTCCTGGTCGCGGAACATGCGCTTGAGGCCGTCGTGGATGATCACCGCCATCTCGTAGGCGAAGCAGGGATCGTACGCCTTGCAGGTGGGCAGCACGGACATCAGCAGGTGGCTGTGACCGTCCTGGTGCTGCAGACCCTCGCCCTCCAGGGTGGTGCGGCCCGCGGTGCCGCCCATCAGGAAGCCGCGGGAGCGGCAGTCGCCGGCCGCCCACATGAAATCGCCCACCCGCTGGTAGCCGAACATGGAGTAGAAGGCGTAGAACGGAATCATTGGGATCCCGTGGTTGCTATAGCTGGTGGCGGCCGCCAGGAAGGAGCACATGGAGCCCGCCTCGGTGATGCCTTCCTCCAGGATCTGCCCGCTCTTGCTCTCGCGGTAGTAGGCGAGCTGCTCGTAGTCCTCGGGCCGGTAGAGCTGGCCCTTGGCCGAGTAGATGCCGAGCTGCCGGAACAGGCCTTCCATGCCGAAGGTACGGGCCTCGTCGGGCACGATGGGGACCACCCGTTTGCCGATGTCCTTGTCCCGCGCCAGCGCCGAGAGCAGGCGTACGAAGGCCATGCTGGTGGACATCTCGCGGTCCTCGGTGCCGCGCAGCATGGTGTCGAAGATCGACAGCTCGGGAACCTTGAGGATCTCCTCGGAGCGCTCGCGGCGGGCGGGGAGGTAGCCGCCGAGCGCCTCGCGGCGCGCCTTGAGGTATTTGATCTCGGGGCTGTCCTCCGGCGGCCGGTAGAAAGGAGCGTCCGCGATCTCGTCGTCCGAGATCGGGATGTTGAAGCGGTCGCGAAACTGCTTCAGGGCGTCCTCACCCATCTTCTTCTGCTGATGGGTGATGTTCTGGCCCTCGCCGGCCTCTCCCATGCCGTAGCCCTTGACCGTCTTGGCCAGGATCACAGTGGGCTTGCCGGTGGTCTTGATTGCCTCGGCGTAGGCGGCATAGATCTTGTGCGGATCGTGCCCGCCGCGGTTCAGCCGCCAGACGTCCTGGTCGGTCATGCGCGCCACCATCTCCTTGAGCTCGGGATACTTGCCGAAGAAGTGCTCGCGCACGTAGGCCCCGTCACGCGCCTTGTAGGTCTGGTACTCGCCATCGACCGCCTCTTCCATGCGCCGGCGCAGCAGGCCCTTGCTGTCGGCCGCCAGCAGCGGATCCCAGTACGAGCCCCAGATCAGCTTGATCACGCTCCAGCCCGCGCCGCGGAACTCGCCCTCGAGCTCCTGGATGATCTTGCCGTTGCCCCGGACGGGGCCGTCCAGGCGCTGCAGGTTGCAGTTGACCACGAAGATCAGGTTGTCCAGGCCCTCGCGGGCGGCCAGCCCGATCGCGCCGAGGGATTCGGGCTCGTCCATCTCGCCGTCGCCGCAGAATACCCACACCTTGCGGCCCTCGGTGTCGGCGATGCCCCGGTTGTGCAGGTACTTCATGAAGCGGGCCTGGTAGATCCCCATGATCGGGGAGAGCCCCATGGAAACCGTGGGGAACTGCCAGAAGTCCGGTTTCAGCCAGGGATGGGGATAGGAGGGCAGGCCCGGTGCGTTGGCCTCGCGCCGGAAGCGGTGGAGGTCCTCCTTGTTGAGCCGCCGCTCGAGGTAGGCACGGGCATAGAATCCCGGCGCGGAGTGGCCCTGGAGGAAAACCAGGTCGCCGCCGTGATCCTTGCTCGGGGCGTGGAAGAAGTGGTTGAAGCCCGCTTCGTAGAGGGTCGCGGCGGAGGCGTAGCTGGCGATGTGGCCGCCCACCCCGGAGTCCTTGTTGGCCTTGACCACCATCGCCATGGCGTTCCAGCGGATAATCGAGCGGATGCGCCATTCCAGCTCCTGGTCGCCGGGACTGTGCGCTTCCAGCGCGGCGGGGATGGTGTTGACGTAGGCGGTGTTGGGGCTGAAGGGGATGAAGGCGCCGGACCGGCGGGCCTTTTCGATCAGGGTCTCAAGGAGATAGTGCGCCCGTTCCGGGCCCTCGCGTTCGAGTACCGCATCGAGAGCCTCGATCCACTCGCCGGTTTCCTGTGGATCGACGTCGTCGGGGAGTCTGCCCATCGCATGGCCTCCTGCTCTGGTGGTGAGCTGGGCTGCGCGCCCAGAACGGTGCATGACGTCGCCCTGGCTCCGCACGGCATGGTATCCGCGTTCCCGGGGCTTTTCCAGCGCCAGCCGCCCCCAAGGCGCGGGCGCGAACGATCACAGTGCTTGAGAGTCAGCCGCCGTGACCACTATTCTTGTGTCTCAGATGCCGGATACGGTCCGGGGTCTCCCTCACGGAGGAATCATGTCCGAGGTACCCGAGACACAATTGATTGACCGCTTCGGCAGGCGCGTGAGCTACGTGCGCATGTCGGTCACGGACCGGTGCGATTTCCGGTGTGTCTACTGCATGAGCGAAGACATGCAGTTCCTGCCCAAGCGCGAGATTCTCTCCCTGGAAGAGCTGTACCGGGTCGGCCGGGTGTTCACCGAGCTCGGGGTCACCAAGATCCGCATCACTGGCGGCGAACCACTGGTGCGCCGGGACGTGCTGACGCTCTTCCGGCGCCTGGGGCAGCTGCCGGGGCTGAACGAGCTGGTGATGACCACCAACGGCTCGCAGCTGCCGCGGATGGCGCGGGAGCTGCGCGAAGCGGGCGTCAGCCGCCTCAACATCAGCCTGGACAGCCTGGATCCCGATCGGTTCCGTCGCATTACCCGGGTGGGGGATCTGGAGCGCGTGCTGCGCGGCATCGAGGCGGCCCGGGCGGCGGGCTTTGAGCGTATCAAGCTGAACACCGTGATCCTGCGCCATCGCAATCACGACGAGATCCTCGAGCTGGTGGAGTTCGCCCGCGATCGCGGGCTGGACATCAGTTTCATCGAGGAGATGCCGCTGGGCCGGATCGACGAGCACGACCGCTTCGAGGAGTACTACTCGAGCGATCGAATCCGTGCCGACATCGAGCAGCGCTACCCTCTGATTCCCACGGCGGAGACCACGGGCGGACCGTCGCGCTACTTCCGCATGGCGGACAGTGACTCCCGCGTCGGGTTCATCTCGCCGCACAGCCACAACTTCTGCGAGAGCTGCAACCGGGTGCGCGTGACGGTCAAGGGGCGCCTGCTGCTCTGTCTCGGCCAGGAGCACTCTGTGGATCTGCGCCGGGTGCTCCGGGAGTGGCCGGACGAGGACCAGCCGCTGCGGCAGGCAATCCACGAGGGCATGGCGATCAAGCCGCGCGGCCACGACTTTGATCTGCGCCGGCAGCCGCAGATCCTGCGGCACATGAATGTCACCGGCGGCTGACGCGCGCGGGCCGGACTATCCCCGGGAACGCATCGGCGGACTGATCCTTGCCGGTGGCGAGAGCCGCCGGATGGGTGGGGGCGCAAAGGGCTTGGTGGTACTGGCCGGGCGTCCGCTGGTAGAGCACGTCTACTTGCGACTGCAGCCGCAGGTGGGGAGAGGCTGGGTGAGCCTGCGCCCCGGCATGCCCTGGCACGGCTTGCCCTGGCCGGCGGTGGAAGACGCCCGCAGGACGCCGTCGGGACCGCTGGCGGGGGTGGCGGCCGGTCTGCGGGTGGCGCGCGCCGCGGCGCTCGAGTTCCTGCTGGTGGTGCCGTGCGACGCGCCGCAATTACCGCACGATCTGGGGCTTCGGCTGCACCGTGCCATGCTCGGCGGGCAGGCGCCGGCGGCAGTGGCGCGTGCCGGCGGGCGTATGCAGCCGACCTTCGCGCTGCTGCGAACCGCACTGGCGGATTCTGCCGCGGCCTCCCTGGCACGCGCCGAAGGCGCTCTGTGGCGTTGGCTGGAACACAGCGGCGCCGCAACGGCCGAATTCGGCGATGTGGCCGCAGAATTGGTCAACATCAACACGCCGGTGCAGCTGCGTGCTCTGGAGCAGATGCTGGCAGGAGAGAAGCGATGAACGGCGGTGGCAGCAATCCGGACGCCCGCCCGGGCAAGCACTTGAGCGTGGAGCAGGCGCGCGAGCGGACCATAGCGGCGGTGGCACCGGTCACCGGGCACCAGACGGTCCCGCTGGCCGGCGCGCTGGGCCGGATCCTGCACGCGGACGTCACGGCGCCCGCCGACATCCCCGCGTTCGCCGCCTCCGCGATGGACGGCTACGCGCTGCGCTCCGCCGACCTGCCGGGTACGGACGATGCACCGCGCGGCTTTCCCGTGATCGGGGCCTCGTTCGCCGGTGCGCCTTTCGACGGGCGCGTCGGGGCGGGCGAATGCGTGCGTATCATGACGGGTGCGCCGATGCCCGACGGCGCCGATGCCGTCGTGATCCAGGAGGATGTCGAACGCAGTGGCGACCAGGCGCTCATCGGTGGCGGCCATCAGCCGGGCCAGCACGTGCGCGCCCCGGGCGAGGACGTGACCGCGGGCAGCCGGGTGCTTCCCGCCGGACGGCGCCTGCGCCCGGCGGACCTGGGGATGCTCGCCGGGGTCGGGCGGGGCGAGGTTGCCGTGCGCCGGCGCGTGCGCGTGAGCTACTTCTCTACCGGCGACGAACTGGTCGAGCCGGGCGGCCGGCTGCGCCGGGGCGACATCTTCGAGCGCAACCGCTACACGATTGGCGCCATGCTGGAGCGCCTGGGAGTGGAGGGGCGCGATCTCGGTATCATCCCCGATGACCGGGACGCGATCCGCGAGACGATGCTGGCGGCGGCCGAGGCGGATGCAGTGATCACGAGCGGCGGCGTTTCCGTGGGCGAGGCCGACTACGTGCGCGAGCTGCTGGAAGAGGTCGGGGAAGTGGATTTCTGGCGCGTGTCGGTCAAGCCGGGCAAGCCGCTGGCGGTCGGCACGGTCCGCGGTGCCCGCTTCTACGGACTGCCGGGGAATCCCGTTTCCAGCATGGTCACGTTCTACCTGTTCGTGCGACCGGCGCTGGAGCGCATGGCGGGAGTCGAGCCGGTTGCGCCGGCGGCGTGGCGGGTGCGCTGCACCCAGCCGCTGCGCAAGCAGCCGGGACGCACGGACTTCCAACGCGGGGTGCTGGAGCGGGACGCCGACGGCGAGTCGCGTGTGCGCCCCATGCCGGAGCAGGGCTCCTCCATCCTCAGCTCCATGAGCGGGGCGAACTGCTTCATCGTGCTGCCGGCACGGTCGGGCGACGTGGAAGCCGGCACGATGGTGGAGGTCATCCCTTTTGACGAGACTTTGTAAGGCGCGGCATCCGGCGGCGCGCGCAAAGGGGCGGGGCGACCCCTTTGCCAAGGCCGCCGCGGAAGGCTCAGGCGGGAACCCGCGGGTCCGACAGCTGTCACAGTTGATGCGAGTGGGCGTTCCTTCCCGGAGCCATCTGAGCTAAACTAGGCGCCCACCACCGGGGCCAGGGGGTAAGATCGGAACCGAAATGCCGCAGACAGCTGTTCCGGAACCGCTTGCGCTTGCGATTGACCGTACTGTCACGGTACCCCGTTCCCGACCTCCGGTTGCCATACCCGATCTTGCCCGTTCTTCACAAGCCGTCGCACACGTACGCAGCCTCAGAAGCCCACGGGGCCGGGACCGGCTGACGCACGTGTCGTATCCTGTCAGGTCAGGTTGTCACGCGTATGACCGATGAACTTCTGGAAAAGTACAAGAGTTCTCCTCTGTTCGGCGGCAACGCCGCCTTCGTCGACGCATTGTATGAACAGTATCTGAGGGACCCGTCCTCGGTTGACGAACGCTGGCGGGCCTATTTCCGGGGCTTGGGCGAAACCGAGCCCGGCAGGCCCGGGGATATCCCGCACGCGCCGATCCGGGAGTCCTTCGCCAAGTATGCCCGCAGCCGGGTCAACGGCTTCGCCGGAGGCCACGGGCTGGCGCCGGAGGCCGCCCAGCGCCAGGCCGCCGTCCTGCGGCTGATCAACGGCTACCGGGTCCGCGGGCACCAGGCGGCACGGCTCGATCCGCTGGAGCTGCACGAACGTCCCTACATCCCGGACCTGGACCCGGCTTTCCACGGGCTCAGCGAGCAGGACATGGACAGCCTGTTCAACACCGGGTCGCTGTTCACCAAAGATCAGCTGCCACTGCGGCGGATCCTGGATCTGGTCCGGAACGTCTATACCGGGACCATCGGGTCCGAGTACATGCACATCACGGACACCGCGCAGAAGCGCTGGATCCAGCAGCGCCTCGAGGCCGGCTACGGCGAGGATCAGTTCACCGGTGCCCAGCGCCAGCGGATCCTGCGCATGCTCACGGCGGCCGAGGGGATCGAGAAGTACCTGCACACCCGCTACGTGGGGCAGAAGCGCTTCTCCCTGGAAGGGGGGGAGAGCCTGATCCCGCAACTGGACGAGCTGGTCGATCGCAGCGTCGGTCACGGCATCGAGGAGATGGTGATCGGCATGGCCCACCGCGGGCGGCTCAACGTGCTGGTCAACATTCTCGGCAAATCGCCGCGCGAGCTGTTCGAGGAGTTCGAGGGCAAGATCGATCCCGATCACATGCTGGGCTCGGGTGACGTCAAGTACCACATGGGCTTCTCGTCCGACCTCAAGGTCGATGGCCGGCAGGTGCACCTGGCGCTGGCCTTCAATCCGTCCCACCTGGAGATCGTCAACCCGGTGGTGGAGGGCTCCGTGCGTGCCCGCCAGCACCGGCGCAAGGACGTCGAGGGGAACCAGGTGCTGCCGGTGCTGATCCACGGCGATGCCTCCTTCTCGGGGCAGGGCGTGGTGATGGAAGGCTTCAACATGTCCCAGGCGCGCGGCTTCTCCGCCGGCGGCACCGTGCACATCATTGTAAACAACCAGATCGGCTTCACTACCAGCAACCCGCTGGACGCGCGCTCGACCCTGTACTGCACCGACGTGGCCAAGATGGTGCAGGCGCCGATCTTCCATGTGAACGCCGATGATCCCGAGGCCGTGCTGTTCGTCACGCGCCTGGCCCTGGATTTTCGCATGGAGTTCCACAAGGACGTCGTCATCGACCTGGTTTGCTACCGGCGCCACGGCCACAACGAGGCCGACGAGCCGGCGGTGACCCAGCCGATGATGTACCAGAAGATCAAGCAGCACCCGAGCGCGCGGACCCTGTATGCCGACCGCCTGGCGGAGCTGGGCGTGCTGGGCAAGGACAACGCCTCGGCCCTGGTGGACGGCTACCGCGATGCCCTGGACGAGGGCCGCAATGTGGTGCGCGACACGCTGGGGATGGTGGGCAACGAGTTCACCGCGGACTGGAACCGCTACAACCGCAACGGCTGGGACGAGGCGCTGGATACCACCCTGCCCCTGGACCGGATCCGCGGGCTGTCCGAGCGCTTGACCACGCTGCCGGAGGGTCTGGACCTGCACCCGCGGGTGGCCCGTATCATCGACGACCGCCGCAAGATGGCCGCCGGGGCCCTGCCGGTGGACTGGGGCTTCGCGGAAACCATGGCCTACGCGGCGCTGCTGGACGAAGGCTACCCGGTGCGCCTGGTGGGGCAGGATACCGCTCGCGGCACCTTCTTCCACCGGCATTCGGTGCTGTATAACCAGAGCGCCAACGGCAGCTATGTGCCGCTGGCGCACGTCAGCGAGGACCAGGCCGATTTCATCGTCATCGACTCCCTGTTGTCGGAGGCGGCGGTGCTTGGCTTCGAGTACGGCTACGCCACCGCCGATCCCAACACCCTGGTGATCTGGGAGGCGCAGTTCGGCGACTTCGCCAACGGTGCCCAGGTCGTCATCGACCAGTTCATCAGCTCGGGCGAGGCCAAGTGGCGGCGCTTGTGCGGTCTGGTGATGTTCCTGCCGCACGGGCACGAGGGGCAGGGCCCCGAGCATTCCTCGGCACGCCTGGAGCGTTATCTGCAGCTGTGCGCCGAGCAAAACATGCAGGTGTGCGTACCGAGCACCCCGGCGCAGATGTACCACATGCTGCGGCGGCAGATGCTCCGGGCCTATCGCAAGCCGCTGGTGGTGATGACGCCCAAGAGCCTGCTGCGGCGCCGGCTGTCGACCTCGAGCCTCGAGGACCTGTCCGACGGGCACTTCCACTGCGTGATCCCCGAGATCGATGATCTCACCAAGTCGCGCGTGAAGAAGCTGGTCTTCTGTAGCGGCAAGGTCTATTACGACCTGCTCGAGAAGCGCCGCCAGGAGGAGATCACGGATATTGCGCTGATTCGCATCGAGCAGCTCTATCCCTTCCCCACGGAAGAGTTCGCCAAAGTGATCAAGAGCTACCCCAACGCCCGCGAGGTCGTCTGGTGCCAGGAGGAGCCGCGCAACCAGGGCGCCTGGTACCAGATCCAGCACCGTCTGCGCGAGGGCATGAAGTCCACGCAGGCGCTTACCTACGCGGGCCGCGCGCCCTCCGCGTCGACCGCACCGGGCTATCATGAGCTGTTCGTGAAACAGCAGAAGGCACTGATCAACGACGCTCTCGGACTCTCCGGGGAGGGTACCGGACGCGGTGCCTCCTCGAAGAAGAAATCGGGTCCCAAGAAGACCGCGGAGACAGCATGAGCATCGAAGTCAAAGTACCGCAACTGCCGGAGTCGGTGGAGGATGCGACCGTCTCGGCCTGGCACAAGCAGCCCGGGGATCAGGTGGCCCGGGACGAGACCCTGGTCGATCTGGAGACTGACAAGGTGATGCTGGAGGTGCCCTCGCCGTCGGAGGGCGTGCTGGGTGAGGTCAAGGCCCGGGAGGGCGACGTGGTCAAGCCGGGCGATGTCATCGCGCTGCTCGAGGAGGGGGCCGGCGCCGGTGCCGGGGGTGAGCAGCGGGCGGGCGCCGGGCAGCAGGTCGAAGAGGAGACCGCGCAGTCGGAACCGGAAACCGCCGAGGCCGAAACCGGCAGACGCGAGCCGGAGACCGAGGCCGCCGGGTCCGGCGGCGGTCAGGCCGGGCCACTCAGCCCGGCCGTGCGCCGCCTGGTCGAGGAAAACGACCTCGATCCGTCCCGCATCGCGGGCACGGGCAAGGACGGACGCCTGACCAAGGGCGACGTGCTTGCCTACATGGAATCGGAAGAGACCGCCGCACCGCGATCGGGTCCGGAGCAGACGCCGCAGCGCGCGGAGGCCCCCTCGGAGGTCCCTGCCCCGCAGCCCCAGCCGCAGCCGGCACAGGCCCGCGGCGGGGCGGTCGCCGTGGAGCCGCAGCTGCCGGAGGGCCGCGAGCGCCTGGAGCAGCGAGTGCCCATGACCCGGCTGCGCGCGCGGATCGCCGAGCGTCTGGTGCAGGCGCAGCAGAACGCAGCGATCCTGACCACCTTCAACGAAGTGGACCTCCAGGCGGTCAACGACATCCGCCACCGGTTCCGGGACAAGTTCGAGCAGGAGCACGGGGTGCGCCTGGGCTTCATGTCGTTCTTCGTCAAGGCAGCGGTGGAGGCGCTCAAGCGCTTCCCCGTCGTGAACGCCTCGGTCGACGGCAGCGACATCGTCTACCACGGGTACTTCGACATCGGCATCGCCATCGCCTCCCCGCGCGGCCTGGTGGTTCCGATCCTGCGCGACGCCGACCAGATCGGCTTCGCGGAGATCGAGAAGCGGATCCTGGAATATACGGAAAAGGCGCGCGAGTCGGCCCTCACCCTGGATGACCTGGCCGGCGGGACCTTCAGCATCACCAATGGCGGCGTGTTCGGGTCGCTCGTCTCCACGCCGATCCTCAATCCGCCGCAGAGCGCGATTCTGGGCATGCACACGATCCAGCAGCGACCGGTTGTGCGCGACGGCGAGATCGTCGTGCGGCCGATGATGTACCTTGCGCTCTCCTACGATCACCGGCTTGTCGACGGCAAGGAAGCGGTCCGGTTCCTGGTGACCATCAAGGAGCTGCTGGAGGATCCCTCCCGGCTGATGCTACAGATCTAGGCGGCGGCCTGCCGGGCAGCGCAGTCCCGGGCGTGGCCACGCCTTCGACAGCAGAAGAATTCAGGGGCAGAACATGGCGAAAACTTTCGACGTGGTGGTCATCGGCGCCGGACCGGCCGGCTACGTGGCGGCAATCCGCTGCGCCCAGCTTGGCCTGAGCACGGCCTGCATCGACGAGTGGGTCAATCCCGATGGCAAGACCGCGCTCGGCGGCACCTGCCTGAACGCCGGCTGCATCCCGTCCAAGGCGCTGCTGGAGTCCTCCGAGCTCTACGAGCGCACCCGCAACGACTTTGCCGATCACGGCATCAAGGTTGGCAGCGTGTCGCTTGATCTGGCCCAGATGCAGGCGCGCAAGCAGCAGGTGGTCCGGAAGCTGACCTCCGGGATCGCCAGCCTGTTCAAGGCCAACAAGATCACGCGCTACGAGGGGCACGGCAAGCTGCTCGGCAACAACCGGGTCCAGTTCACTCCGCGGGACAAGGGGGAGGCCGAGGAGCTCGAGGCAGGCAACGTGATCATCGCCAGCGGCTCCCGGCCGGTTGACCTGAATGCGGCGCCGCTGGACGGGGACCGCATCGTGGACTCGTGGGGCGCGCTGGAGTTCGACGAGGTGCCGCGACGCGTGGGCGTGATCGGCGCCGGCGTGATCGGATTGGAGCTGGGCAGCGTCTGGCGGCGGCTCGGCTCGCAGGTCACGCTGCTGGAGGCACAGGACCGGTTCCTGGCCTTCGCTGACCAGGACATTGCGCGCCAGGCCCAGCGCTCTTTCAGCAAGCAGGACCTGGACATCCGGCTCGGTGCGCGGGTGATGGGCTCGCGGACGACCAAAAAGACCGTCACCGTGGACTTCAAGGACGGCGACGGCGAGGACCAGCAGCTGCGCTTCGACCGGCTGATCGTGGCGGTCGGCAGGCGCCCCAACACCGACGGCCTGTTCGCGGCCGAGTCCGGGCTGCAACTGGACGAGAAAGGCTACATCAACATCGACGACAAGTGCCGGACCAACCTGCCCGGCGTGTACGCGGTGGGGGACGTGGTGCGTGGCCCGATGCTGGCGCACAAGGGCTCGGAGGAGGGCATCGCGGTTGCCGAGACCATCGCCGGCGGACAGGGCCACGTGAACTACGAGACCATCCCTTCCGTGATCTACACGCACCCGGAGATCGCCTGGGTGGGGCGCAACGAGGCGCAGCTCAAGTCGGCCGGAATCGACTATCGCAGCGGCAGCTTCCCGTACACCGCCAACGGCCGTGCCCTTGCCCTGGGCGAGTCCGAAGGCGTGGTCAAGATCCTGGCCGATGCGCGCACCGACGCGGTCCTGGGAGTGCACATCTTCGGCGCCCAGGCCTCCGAGCTGGTCGCGGAGGCGGTGGTGGCGATGGAATTCGGTTCCAGCAGCGAGGACCTGGCGCGTACCGTTCACGCGCATCCCACCCTGTCCGAGACCGCGCACGAGGCGGCGCTGGCGGTGGACAAGCGGGCCATCCACACTATCAATCGGTGAGCCGGCGCGCGTCGATCACGTTGGCCAGCTGGCCGACCCGGTTCAGCAGCCGGCTCAGCTGTGGCACGTCGGAAACTTCCACGGTCATGTCCATGCGGGCGATACGGGTGTCCGGATCGGTAGCCGTGGTCACGCCGAGCACGTTGATGTGCTCCCCGGTCACCACGCTGGTGACGTCGCGCAGCAGGCCGGCGCGGTCGTGTGCGATGACGTGGATCCGGACCGGATAGCGGCCGCTCGGCTCGTCTCCCCAGGACACCTCGATGATGCGCTCGGGCGCCTGCCGCGCCAGGCGCAGCACGTTGTGGCAATCCGCCCGGTGAATACTGACTCCGCGCAGGCGCGTAATGTAGCCCGTCACGGGCTCGGGCGGCACGGGCCGGCAGCACTGGGCGACGCTGCTGAGCAGGTTGCCGACGCCCAGCACGCTGACCGCATTCGCCGTGTCGACCGCGTGCGGCCGGGATGGCGCACGCCGGTGGGGCGGCCGCCGTTCCGCCGGCTGCAGGCAGCCGGCGACCTGCGCGCTGGTCAGGTCGCCGTAGCCCAGGGCCGCCAGGAAGTCGTTCACGCGCTCGTAGCCGAGCTTCGTGGCGAGCCCCTCCCAGGACTGCTCCCCGGCGCCGAGGCGCTGGAGCTCGCGCTCGAGCATCTGCCGGCCGTGGGCAATGTTGGCCTCGTAGTCCTGCTGGCGGAACCAGCTGCGAACCTTGGAGCGGGCACGAGCCGTGGCCAGGTAGCCCTGCTGGGGCACCAGCCAGTCGCGACTCGGCCGGGGGTCGCGACCGGTGAGGATCTCGACCCGGTCGCCGTTTTCGAGCTTCCGGGTCAAGGGTGCGATCGCGCCGTTGACCCGGGCGCCGCGGCAGCGATGCCCGACTTCGGTGTGGATCGCGTAGGCGAAGTCCAGGGGTGTGGCGCCGCGGGCCAGGTCCACCACTTCGTCCTGCGGCGTTAGCACGTAGACGCGCTCGTCGAGGACCTCGGAGCGGAAGCTATCCAGGAAATCCTGCCCCGCGTCATCACGGTCGTGATGCTCGAGCAGTGAGCGCAGCCAGTTGATGCGGCGATCGAAGTCGGAATCCGGACGGGCGCCCTCCTTGTAGCGCCAGTGCGCGGCCACCCCCAGCTCGGCATGCTCGTGCATGCGCCGGGTGCGGATCTGAACCTCCAGCGGCTTGCCTTCTGGACCGAGCACGGCGGTGTGCAGCGACCGGTACAGGTTCTCCTTGGGGGCCGCGATATAGTCGTCGAACTGCCCCGGAATCGGGTACCAGCGACTGTGCACCGCGCCCAGCACTGCGTAGCACTCCGGGATGCTCTCGACCAGCACGCGCACCGCCCGCACGTCGAACAGGGAATCGAAGCCGATGTCCTTGTGCTGCAGCTTGCGCCAGATGCTGTAGATATGCTTGGGGCGCCCGTAGATTTGCGCGGAAATGCCCTGGGCGCGCAGCGCCTGGTCCAGCTCCTGCATGACCCGGCGGATGTAGGCCTCGCGATCGTCGCGCCGCTCCGCCAGCCACCTGGCGATGCGGTGATAGATCTCCGGGTCGAGGTAGCGCAGCGCCAGGTCCTCGAGCTCCCACTTGAGCTGCCAGATGCCCAGCCGGTTGGCCAGTGGCGCGTAGATCTCCAGCGTATGGTATGCGAGGCGGCGGCGCTGCGCGTCCGGCAGCAGCTTTGCCCGGCGCAGTTCGCGCACACGGCGGGCAAGCTTGATCACCACCAGGCGCGCGTCCGCCGCCATCGCCAGCAGCATCTTGCGCACGCGCTCCGACTGATCGCCGTCGTCGCCGGCGCGCAGGTGGTCCGGATCGAGCTCGTCAATCACCCCGAGCTGGCGGATCCCCTCGAGCAGTCGCTGCAGGCGCTCGCGGCGTGCTGGATCCTCACCCTCCAGCCGGACACGGCCCGCATCCCATAGTGGGAACAGGCCCGCGGCCAGCGCGGCGTCGCTGCCGAGGCCCATCGCCTCGATCTCGCACGCCTGCCCGGCCAGCTCACCGGCTTCCTCCGGCGCTGCTCCCTGTCGCTGCAGGAATGGCCCCAAGCCCTGCGCGCCCTGCGGCAGAAGCGGGGTCTCGGGGACATTGCTGGCGGTCTGGTTCACGGCGGAATCGAAGGGGCGGCGGATGCCTGGAGTGCCTCAATGAGGTTATGATACACGCTTCCGGATGCTGGCGTACCCGTACTTTCCGTGACCTGGAGGTGATCGCTACATGCGCGTGAGACTGTTGATCGCCGGCCTTGTGGCCGGGTTTGCCTGCACCGCCGCACAGGCCCAGACGCTGGGGCTCAACCTGAACAACAACGCCGCGCGGGTGATCTACACCACTCCCCTGCAGTCCGGCCGGGTGGGGGGCATGAAGGTGGGCGCCAGCTACCTGCACCACCGCCACCGCGGCGACGCCGTCACGCTCGGGCTGCAGGTGACCGGGGACGCCGGGGCACGTAACCTGCCCGTTACGGCAGGCGTGGGTGGCCGTTTCTACTGGGTGAATCGCGCACAGTCCAGCCTTAACGCGATGGCCCTGGCCGTGGGCGGGCACGTGACGGTCACGCCGCCGCGCCAGAACCGTCTCGGCTTCACCCTGGCGGCGGACTACGCACCGCGTGTGCTGGCCTTTTCCGACGCCGAGCACCTGCTGGAGTGGAGCGCCCGCGCCGAGTACCAGGTACTGCGTCAGGCGACCGCCTACGTGGGTTACCGCCAGATCAAGGTCGGCTATCGTCACGCCGGTACCTATACCCTGGACTCCGGGGTCCTGGTCGGGTTGAAGCTGCTGTTCTAGACGCGGCGCCAGGTCGAACCGGGGGCGTCGGTCGCTTGCGTCACACTGACAGGGGAGCCGATGGCAGGACACAGCAAGTGGGCCAATATCCAGCACCGTAAGAAGGCGCAGGACGCCAAGCGGGGCAAGCTGTTCACCAGGCTCAGCCGCGAGATCGCGGTCGCCGCGCGCGAGGGCGGATCGGATCCCGCCATGAACCCGCGGCTGCGGCTGGCCATGGACAAGGCGCTGGCCGCGAACATGACCAAGGACGCGGTTGAGCGTGCGGTCAAGCGCGGCAGCGGGGACCAGGAAGGCGTCCACTACGACGAA
The DNA here is from genome assembly GCA_035638695.1 of Gammaproteobacteria bacterium. Lineage (GTDB taxonomy): Bacteria > Pseudomonadota > Gammaproteobacteria > UBA5335 > SLRW01 > DASQZJ01. Next base: position 59,119 of record DASQZM010000046.1, read on the forward strand.
ATCCGCTACGAGGGCTACGGGCCGAACGGAGTCGCGATCATGGTCGACTGCATGACCGACAACCGAAACCGGACCGCGGCCGACGTACGCCACGCGTTCTCGAAGTTCGGCGGCAACCTGGGGGCGAACGGCTCGGTGGCGTACCTGTTCAGCCGCACCGGCGTGCTCAGCTATCCCGCCGACGTCGGCGAGGACCGGCTGATGGAGGCCGCCCTGGAAGCCGGTGCCGAGGACGTGGTGAGCAACGACGACGGTTCCTTCGACGTGCTTACCAGCCCCGAGGAATACCAGCGCGTGAAGAAGGCCATGCAGGATGCGGGACTGGAGCCCGAGAGCGCCGAGGTGACCGAGCGGGCCGCCTCGAGCGTGACGCTGGACTTCGACACGGCCTCGACCATGGTACGCCTGCTGGAGGCGCTGGAGGACCTCGACGACGTGCAGAACGTATACTCCAACGCCGACATCCCGGAAGCTATCCTGGCTGAGCTCTGACGCCACCGGGACCGGCCGCCGGGAGGCATGGACAGGCCGGTGCGGTCGTTTCACGGACGCGGGTCGATCCCGCTGGAGGCACATGACGCGCATACTCGGCATTGATCCCGGCTCGCAGATCACCGGCTTTGGCGTGATCGAGGCCAGGGGAGGCGGGGTCGCGTACGTGGACAGCGGCTGCATCCGGCTGCGCGGTCCGGACCTCGGCGCGCGGCTGCGGCTGCTGCACGAGCAACTGCGCGAGGTCATCGCGGCCAGCCGGCCCGAGGAGGTCGCCGTGGAGCGGGTGTTCGTCGCCCGCAACCCGGACAGCGCACTCAAGCTGGGGCAGGCCCGGGGCGTCGCGATCTGCAGCGCGGCGTTGCAGGGCCTTCCGGTCAGCGAGTATGCCGCGCGCCAGGTCAAGCAGGCGCTGGTGGGCCGCGGCGGCGCGCAGAAGCGGCAGGTCCAGCACATGATCGTGGCGCTACTGCAGCTCGCTGGAACGCCGCAGGCGGACGCCGCCGACGCACTCGCGATCGCGGTATGCCACGCCCACCACCGACGCATCGGTGGGGTACTGGCGCGCGCCGTCACGACCCCGGGGGGCGCGGCATGATCGGCATGCTGCAGGGCCGCATCCACGCCAAGCATCCGCCGAGGCTGGTGCTGGACGTGCAGGGGGTCGGCTACGAGCTGGAGGCCCCGATGTCCACGTTCTACGAGCTGCCCGACACCGGTTCCGAGGTGCTTCTGCATACCCATCTCGCGGTGCGGGAGGACGCGCTCGCGCTGTACGGCTTCGCCAGCGAGTCCGAGCGTCGTCTGTTCCGCGAGCTGATTCGCGTCAGTGGCGTGGGCGCCAAGATGGCGCTAGCGATCCTGTCGGGGATCAGTGTCGACGGCTTCGTGCGCTCGGTGCGCGACGGCGAGACCGGCGCGCTGGTGCGTCTGCCGGGGATCGGCAAGAAGACCGCGGAGCGACTGGTGATCGAGATGCGCGATCGCCTGCAGCAGGGTGCGGAAGCGCCGGGCGCAGCGGTGACAGGCGGTTCCGCGACAGGGCATAATGCGCTGGACGAGGCGTACAGTGCCCTGCTGGCGCTGGGCTACAAGCCGGCGGAGGCCTCGCGCTTGGTCAAGGCGGTCGGTACCTCGGGGCGCGAGAGCGAGGAGATCATCCGGCTCGCGCTGCGCTCCACGCTCGGGGGGGGCGGCGGATGATCGAGAGAGACCGGCTGGTCTCGGCAACCGAGCGCGGCGAGGACGAGAGCGTGGACCGGGCGATCCGCCCGCGGCGCCTCGACGAGTATGTGGGCCAGGCGCCCGTACGCGAGCAGCTCGACATCTTCATCCGCGCCGCGCGCCAGCGCGGCGACGCCCTGGACCACGTATTGATCTTCGGCCCGCCCGGACTGGGCAAGACCACCCTGGCACACATCATCGCCCATGAGCTGGAAGCCAGTCTGCGCCAGACCTCCGGCCCGGTGCTGGAGAAGCCGGGGGACCTGGCGGCGCTGCTGACCAACCTCGAGCCCGGCGACGTCCTGTTCGTGGACGAGATCCACCGCCTGAGCCCGGTGGTCGAGGAGGTGCTGTACCCGGCGCTGGAGGATTACCAGCTCGATATCGTGATCGGGGAGGGCCCGGCGGCCCGCTCGATCAAGCTGGATCTGCCGCCGTTCACCCTGGTGGGTGCGACGACCCGTGCGGGATTGTTGACTTCGCCGCTGCGGGACCGTTTCGGCATCGTTCAGCGCCTGGAGTACTACACGGCCGACGAGCTGGCGGCGATCGTGCGCCGTGCCGCCGGGATTCTCGGGCTGATCGTGGAGGAACAGGGCGATGTTGAGATTGCCCGGCGGGCACGGGGCACGCCCAGGGTCGCCAACCGGCTGCTGCGGCGTGTGCGCGACTTTGCCGAGGTGCGCGGCGACGGCCGGGTGACGGCGAACCTCGCTCGCCGGGCCATGGACATGCTGGATGTCGACGTTCACGGCCTGGACATCATGGACCGGCGGCTGCTGACCACCCTGATCCAGCGCTTCGGCGGGGGGCCGGCAGGCGTGGACAGCCTGGCAGCGGCGATCGGCGAGGAGCGGGGCACCATCGAGGACGTGATCGAGCCGTTCCTGATCCAGCAGGGGTTTCTGACCCGTACGCCGCGCGGCCGGGTGGCCGCCGAGGCCGCTTACACCCACCTGGGCCTGGCCCGTGGCGGGCTTCAGGCGAACGATCCGGATCTGTTCGGGCCGGAACCGGGCGACAGCTCCTGACGGTGCCGCGCGGCCGGCGGGTCCAGCGTCATGAGAATTCCGCGACCGTCATCCATCCGCAGCTTGGTACTCCTGGGTTTCGGCGTGGTGATCGTGCCCTTCATGTTCGCGGTCGGCTACGCCATGGTCTCGCTGGAGCGGCTCGGAGACCAGAGCCGGCACGCGGTGCACCAGGCGGTGCAAGCCACCCAGACCAGCCGCAACCTGCTCGACCAGATCTCGCACATGGAGCGCAGCGAGCGCCAGTACCTGATCCTCAAGGATCCGGACCTGCAGCAGGCCTACCGGGATACCCACAAAGCGTTCCAGAAGACCGGGCGGAAGCTGCTCTCGCTAGCGCTTGACCAGCCGCTGCGCGGACGTGTGGGCCGGCTGGTGCATGCGGAGTCGCAGCTCTACGACCGGCTCGCGGGAAAATCCCCGCCGACGAGCGATGCCGCCGTGGCCGGCGCCTTCGACCAGCTGCGCATCCAGGCCGAGACGATCTTCGCCGGCAGCAACCGCCTGATCGAGCGTGAGACGCGCATCCTGCAGGAGACCGCCAGCAGCGCGCAGCAGGTGATGATCTGGCTGGTGGCCGCGCTGGTTCCGGTGGTGCTCGCCGCCGCCGCCGGCTTCAGCGTGACCATCGCGCGTCCCATGCGGCAGATGGACCGCGCGATCCGGCGCATGGGGGAGCCGGACTTCGAGGCGCGGGTGGAGGTCAGCGGCCCGCGCGACCTCAAGTACCTCGGGCAGAGGCTGGACTGGCTGCGCCGCCAGCTGCGGCAGGTGGAGCGGCAGAAGACCCGGTTCCTGCAGCACGTCTCACACGAGCTCAAGACGCCGGTGTCGAACCTGCGGGAAGGGATTGGGCTGCTAAATGAGCAGGTTGCGGGACCGCTGAACGACAAGCAGGAGGAGATCGTCGGAATCCTGCAGGGCAACATCGTACAGCTCCAGCACCTGATCGAGGACCTTCTGAACTTCAGCACGGTCTACCTGCGCAAGCCGGAGCTGAATGCCTCGCGACTCGAGCTGGCCGAGCTGGTCCAGTCGGTTGTGCAGGCCCAGAAACCGGCTATCATGTCGAAACGCATCGATATATCCACGGAGCTGGAGCCGGTCTGGGTGCAGGCCGACCGGGAGAAGTTACGCCTGGTCGTCGACAACCTGCTGTCCAACGCACTGAAGTACACGCCCGATGGAGGTGGTATGCGGCTACGCCTGCACCGGCACGACGGCTGGGCCAGACTGGACGTGATCGACGGCGGCCCCGGGATCGACCCGGAGGACCGCGTCCACGTGTTCGAAGCATTCTACCAGGGAGCCAACCGGCCCGAGGGTGCCACCCGTGGCACCGGCCTGGGACTTTCCATCGTGCGGGAGTATGTTGCGCTGCACGGCGGGTCCACCGAGGTCATGGACACGCCTGCGGGCACCGGCGCTCACCTGCGGGTATGGCTGCCGCTCGAGTACAATGCCGGAGAAGCAGCGTGAAGCCGGGCACGATGGTGTTCCTGGTCCTCGCGACGACCGGGCTGGCCGGGTGCAGCAGCATGGCCAGACTTTACCCGGGCTGGACGGGCAGCTACAACACCACCGGCAGGTTGCTGGCCTATGGCCGGCGTGCTGCGCGGATGGACGCGGATCAGCGCAAGCAGGCCTATTCCGGCCTGTTGCCCCTGAACGACAAGGGCTGCAGCGCGGCACGCGTCCGGCTGGGCCTGCTGGAACTGGCGACGCCGCCTGCCGAGGTTCCGGACAAGGTGCCCAATGATCCGCTCGCGCCCTGCGTCCGGGGCTCGGACGTGGCCAGCACGCCAACCGGCGACTTAGCGGCCGTGCTGCGCTCGGCGCTGGCGCAGCGAAAGGCACGCGAGCGGCACACCCGGGCGCTGGAAAAGCAGAACCAGCACATGCAGGAGCAGCTGGACAAGATCAAGCAGCTCGAGCGGAGCATGCAGCTGCATTCCGGCTCGGGGGGCGGGTCCGGAGGACCGTAGTCATGGCGGACAGGCAACGCATCATGCTGGTCGACGATGATCCGGGACTGCGGCGCCTGCTCTCGATGCGGCTGGAGGCCGCCGGGTACGGGGTGGACACCCGGGAGAGCGGGGAGGAGGCGCTGGCGAACATCCCGCGGCACCGGCCGGACCTGCTGATCACGGATCTGCGCATGGAAGGCATGGACGGGATGGCGCTGTTCGACAACGTCCGGCGCAAGCATCCGATGCTTCCGGTGATCATCCTGACCGCGCACGGCTCCATCCACGAGGCGGTCAGCGCCACGCGCAACGGTGCCTACAGCTTCGTCACCAAGCCCTTCGACAGCTCCGGGCTGATGGAGCAGATCCAGGCCGCGCTGGCGGTCTCCGGAGGCACGGGCGGTGACAGCAACGCCCCGGACAAGTCCTGGCGCCGGGACATCATCACCGCCAGTCCCCTGATGGAGGAGCTGCTGGACCGGGCGCAGCGCGTGGCGGCCAGCGATGCCTCGGTGCTGATCCGCGGCGAGAGCGGCACCGGCAAGGAGTTGCTGGCGCGGGCGATCCACCTTGCCAGCCCGCGCGCCGAAGGCCCGTTCGTGGCAGTCAATTGCGGCGCCATCCCGGAGCAGCTGCTGGAGTCCGAGCTGTTCGGCCACCGCAAGGGATCCTTCACCGGCGCCACCAGCGACCACGAGGGCCTGTTCCCGGCGGCCAGCGGCGGCACCCTGTTCCTCGACGAGATCGGCGACATGCCGTTTGCGCTGCAGGTCAAGCTGCTGCGGGTGCTGCAGGAGGGACAGGTACGCCCGGTAGGCTCGACCCGCGCGGTGAAGGTGGACGTGCGGGTGGTTTCGGCCACCCACCGCGACCTGGAGGAGGCCCTGGAGGAGAACGAGTTCCGGGAGGACCTCTACTATCGCCTCAATGTGGTCTCTCTGGACCTGCCGACCCTCGGCGAGCGGCGGGAGGACATCCCGGTGCTCGCACGGCACTTCCTCAAGCGGATCGCCCGCCGCTACGATCGCCGCATGGAGGGCTTCGCGCCCGAGGCGCTGGAGCAGCTCGTGAGTGCGCCGTGGCCCGGAAATGTGCGCCAGCTGTACAACGTCGTGGAGCAGGTCGTGACCCTGGCCGCCACGCCCCTGGTTTCCGCCGACCTGGTACGCGAGGCCCTGCGCGAGGAACCGGGCGGGATCGTGCCATTCGCCGAGGCGCGGCGCCAGTTCGAGCGGGACTATCTCGAGCGCCTGCTGCAGATGACCGGAGGCAACGTCAGCCGGGCCGCGCGCCTCGCGCGGCGCAACCGGACCGAATTCTACCGTCTCATGGAGCGCCACCGCCTCGATCCCTCGGCCTTCAAGCCCTCCGAATGAGACAGGTCATCACGTCTTTATGTCGTCAATCGGCGACGGAAAAATCTTGCGTTTTCTCAGATAGTTATGTGTTGTTGACGCAAATGCTGTTGCCGATCAGCGACAGAATATCGTTCCCGGTGACCGTCCGGTTCGCCGAGAACAAGGAAAGATATTGCAAAATCAATGAGTTGAAAAACATGGCACGGCCATTGCAAACGGCAGGGTGCGCATCGGGAAGCGCGGAGCGGATCGAGAGATCCGCTTGTGTGACACGTAATCCCACTGGATGGCTGAGTAGGGGTCATGGATGGCCCCATCTTTCTCGGGAGCAGACCATTACCCGAGCAATTGCCCAAGACCCCCTTGCCCCCCGACCCGTCTCCTCCTAGCCAAAGGGGGGCTCTTTTTTTGCAGACCCAGCTGTCGGGTGTGCGCCAGAGGCTTGCGTGCGGGTGTCATCGAATTGCCATCGCGCTGCAGCTAAACTGTGTGTTTGCCGCGCGGACCCAGCACCCGTCGGTCCGAGCCGGGCCGCAGGCGGGAGCGTGACTCAGGAGCGCGCCAGGCCGTGCAACGAGTCACTGCGACGAAAGCTCCCGCGCAGTACCGAGCAGGCCGGGGGAGACGCCGGGACGTGGCAGCGCCGCTGGTCGGGTTAGTATGATCGTGCCCATCTCGCTCCTGTCCCGGACAGGACTCATTCCGAACAAGCAACGATGGGCGGCAGCATGGACCAAGGCGGCATCTTCACCTGGCCGGTACGGGTTTACTACGACGACACGGATCTCGGCGGCATCGTCTACCACGGCAATTATCTCCGCATGATGGAGCACGCCCGGACGGAATGGCTGCGCGATCTGGGGATCGAGCAGGATGAGCTGCTGGCTCGTGAGGGCAAGGTGTTTGCCGTGGTCGAGCTCGCGGTGGAATTCCACAAGCCGGCGGTGTTCAACGACCGGTTGCTGGTAACTGCCGAGGTGGTCGAAACCACGCCGGCAACCTTTACGTTCCGGCAGGGCATCTATCGTGGCAATCTGTCGGGAGAGCTGCTCTGCACGGGGCGGGTGCGGGCCGCGTGCATGAAAAAGGGGACGCAGCGGCCGGTCCGGCTACCGGACGCGTTGCGTCAACGTATGCCGCAATGCTGAGAGGATGGACGGGAGCATCATGCCAAACGAGATCTCGATCGTTTCCCTGGTCGCGCACGCCACCGTGCCGGTGCAGATCATCCTGCTCCTCCTGCTGGCCGCGTCGGTGTTCTCCTGGTATCTGATGTTCCTCAAGCGCGGGGAGCTGCGCGCGGCAAAGGGTCGCCTGGGCGCATTCGAGCAGCGTTTCTGGTCGGGCATCGAGCTGGGGGACCTGTACCGGGAGCTGCGTGTGCGCGGGAACACCGAGGGGATCGAGGGCGTGTTCGGGGCGGGATTCCAGGAGTTCCTGCGACTGCGCCAGCAGGAAAGCGTGGACCAGGAAACCGTCACGGACGCCGCGCGGCGGGCCATGGACGCGGCGCAGGCGCGCGAGATGCAGCGACTGGAGGACCGGCTGACGTGGCTGGCGACGATCGGCTCGACCAGTCCCTACGTGGGTCTGTTCGGGACGGTCTGGGGGATCATGAACGCCTTCATGTCATTGTCGGGCGTGCAGCAGGCGACGCTGGCGATGGTTGCACCGGGCATCGCCGAGGCGCTGATCGCGACGGCATTCGGCCTGTTCGCGGCAATTCCGGCCGTAGTGGCGTACAACCGATTCTCCTCGGCGATTGACCACCTGGAGGGACGCTACGACAGCTTCCGCGACGAATTCACCAATATTCTTCAGCGCAGCGCCGCGGGCCCCAGGGCCGAGCGGCGCGCGCAACAGTGAGGACCCGCGATGGCGAGGCGTGGTTCCAAGCGGCCCCTGATGGGCGATATCAACATCGTCCCGTACATTGACGTGATGCTCGTGTTGCTGGTGATCTTCATGATCACCACGCCTCTGCTCAACCGGGCAGTCCACGTCAATCTGCCGCAGGCGTCGGCGCAGCCCCTCAATGCCAAGGAGCTTGAAAAGAACAAGCCGATTGTCCTGACCGTGGACAAGAACGGGAACCTGTTCCTGAATATTGCGTCCGATCCAAAACAGCCGTTATCGGACAGCGCGGTCATGAAAGAAGTGTCGTCCGCGCTGCAGCAGAAGCCGCAGCCGCCGGTGCTGGTGCGCGGTGACCACAGCGTTCCCTATGGACGCGTGGTGGAGGCGATGGTGCTGCTGCAGAAGGCGGGAGCGCCGAGCGTCGGGCTGATGACTCGCCCGCCGAAGCACTCCGGGTAGAGGAGGGAACGTGCGCGCAGACGGCCGCCGCCGCCGACGCTACCTCGCCCTGTCGATTGCGCTGCACGTGGTGGTGCTTACGCTGCTGGCAGTGGGTCTGCACGTGTCACCGGAGCCGGTGCAGCCGGCGGCCCACGGTAAGGTGATCAAGGCCGTGGCAATCAACGAGCAGCAGTTGCAGCAGGAACGGGAGGCGCTGCGACAAAAGCGCGAGGCTGCACAGCGGCGCAAGCGGGCGGAAGAGGCGCGCAAGCGCGCGGAGCAACAGCGCAAGGCCGAGGAGGCACGGAAGAAGGCCGAGCAGCGGCGCCAGGCGCAGGCGGAGGCGCGCAGGAAGGCCGAGGAGGCCAAGAAGCGGGCCGAGGCCAAGAAGCAGGCCGAGGAGGCACAAAAGAAAGCCGAAGCGAAGAAGAAGGCCGAGGCGGAGGCGCGCAGGAAGGCGGAGGCAAAGAAAAAGGCCGAAGAAGAGGCGCGCAGAAAGGCCGAGGCGAAGAAGAAGGCCGAGGCGAAGAAGAAGGCAGAGGAAGCGAAACGCAAGGCCGAGCAACGCCGCAAGCGGCAACTTCAGCAGGCGCTGGCGGCGGAGGAGAAGCAGCGCCAGCAGGCCCGGGCGGCGCGCGCGCGCCAGAGGGCCCTGAACCGGTACGTGGCGGCGATCGCGCAGAAGGTGCGGCGCAACTGGCGGCGCCCGCCCAATGCACCGGACAAGTTCTCCTGTACTGTGGAGGTGCGGCAGATGCCGGACGGCGAAGTTCTCAGCGCGCAGGTGACCAAGAGCTGCGGGAGTCCCGCGTTGGACCGCTCGGTGCAGGACGCGGTGCTGCGTGCGTCGCCGCTGCCGCAGCCGCCTGACAAGGACATCTTCCAGAATGACCTGGAATTCATCTTCAAGCCCTGAGGCAAAGAGGTGGGGACCGGCGTGCGCAGACTGACTCTGACTTTCGCGATGCTCCTCGCACTGCTGGCCAGCGGGCCGGCAAGCGCGACTCTCACGATCCAGATCACCGGCGGCGCCACCGGCGCGATGCCGATCGCGGTGGTGCCCTTCGGCTGGCAGGGCAAGGGGGCCAAGGCTCCGGTAGACGTATCGAGGGTGGTCCGTGACGACTTGGCCCGGTCCGGCTATTTCGCGCCGATCGGCAAGTCGCAGCTGCCCGCGCGACCGACTCACGCGTCCGATGTGAAGTTCCAGCAGTGGCGCAACGCGGGCGTGGATACGCTGGTCATCGGGCGCATCAAGCAGACCGCCGGCAACAAGTACGAGCTGCGCTTTCATGTCTTCGACGCGCTGCGCGGCAAGCAGATCACGGCTTACCAGATCCCGGTCGATCGCGGTCACCTGCGCCATGCGGCCCACCACGTAAGCGACCTGATCTACGAGAAGCTGACCGGCAAGCCCGGAGCCTTCGAGACCCGCATCGCCTATATCAGCGTCAAGCACCAGAACGGCGGCAAGGTGTACCGGCTGATGGTCGCCGACGCCGACGGCTACGACCCGCGTGCGGCGGTCACCACGAGCGAGCCGATCCTGTCGCCGGCGTGGTCCCCCGACGGCAGGAAGCTCGCCTACGTACAGTTCGTGCACAATCGCCCGCGGATCTACGTGCAGAACATCGCCACGGGCAAGCGCCGTGTAGTCTCCAAGCACAAGGGCCTCAACGGGGCCCCCGCCTGGTCTCCGGACGGCAAGAAGCTGGCGATCACGCTGTCGCCTCAAGGTAACGCGGACATCTATATACTCAACCTGAAGTCGGGCAAGCTGACGCAGGTGACGCACGATCCGGGCATCGACACCGAGCCGTCCTGGTCTCCGGACGGCAAGAAGCTGGCGTTTACGTCCGACCGGGGCGGCTCGCCGCAGGTCTACGAGATGATCCTGGCAAACCACTCGGTGCAGCGCCTCACCTTTGAGAACGCCTACAATGCCTCACCACACTGGAGCCCGGACGGCAAGTCGATCGCCCTGGTGACAGAGCAGGGCGGCAAGTTCGATATCGGGGTCGTGAATGTGAAGACCGGATCGCTGCGGGTGCTGAGCGACGGCCCCATGGACGAGTCGCCGAGCTTCGCGCCGAACGGGTCGATGATCATGTATGCGAGCAACGACGAGGGCCGCGGGGTGCTGGCCACGGTTTCCTTCGATGGCGGTGCCCGACAGCGGCTCTCCGGACAGAACGAGGACGTGCAGGAGCCCGCCTGGGGGCCGTATTCGGCCAGCGAGCGTCAGCAGCAGTGACGGGTTGGCCGGGAGAACCGTGACTACAAGGGTCGCGGAGAGCCGGGGACGCGCGGCAACGGCGTCTGCGGCCGTTGCCGGATGTGGTCGCGACAACAGAGGGAGAACACCGTGAAGTACTTGCTCAGGGTTACGATGATCGCGTTGATGGGGGTGGCGCTGTTCGGATGCGCCTCCAGCGGCACAACCGGTCCCTCGTCCGGCGGGCCTCAGGCCGAGCAGTCGGGCGGCAACGGCACTTCCGGCGTCGGCGGGAATGGCGCGATGCAGGGCCAGCCGCTCAGCGGCCAGAATGGCCAGCAGGCGAGCCAGAAGCAGGGCCCGCCCAAGGACAAGATGATCTACTTCGCCTTCGACAGCAGTACGATCAAGGACAAGTTCCTGCCGCTGCTCGAGAAGCATGCCCAGTACCTGATGAACCATCCGCAGCAGAAGGTGACGCTGGAGGGCAACACGGATCCGCGGGGCACGCGCGAGTACAACATGGCCTTGGGCCAGCGCCGTGCCGAGTCGGTCAAATCGCTGCTGATGAGCGACGGCGTGTCGGCGGACCAGCTGAGTACGGTGAGCTACGGTGAAGAGCGGCCCGCAGTCTCCGGTCCCAACGACAACCCGAAGGCGTGGGCCAAGGACCGGCGGGTGAAGATCGACTATCAGCAGCAGTGAGGTGACTCCCATGCGGCGCTATCGCCTGTGGCTCGTCCCCGTCCTCGTGGTCGCACTGGGCGGGTGCGCGGGCTTCCAGTCCCAGGGCGGCGGCCAGGGAGGGCAGCCGACCACCGCGCAGCGCGTGGACCAGCTGCAGCAGAAGGTCCACGAGCTGTCGCGCCAGGTCAACGCGCAGGGACAGGTCAACCTAACCGCCCAGGTGCAGCAGCTGCAGCAGGACGTGCGCAAACTGCGCGGCCAGGTCGAGGAGAACCAGCACAACCTCGACGAGCTGCGCCAGCGCCAGCGCGACCTCTACGTGGACGTGGACAAGCGCCTGCGCGCGCTGGAGACCGGCCAGGCCGGCTCGAAGGGACAGTCCGGCGGCGCCGCCGCCTCTGGTCAGTCGGGGCAGCAGAGTGGCCAGGCCTCCGGCGGCGGCGGCAACGACGAGAAGGACTATGAGGCCGCCTTCACGCTGCTCAAGAACGGCCGCTACGCCAAGGCCGTCAGCGCATTCCAGCAGTTCCTCAAGGCGCACCCGAACAGCACGTACGCGCCCAACGCCCAGTACTGGATCGGCGAGGCGAAGTACGTCTCGGAGGACATGGGCGCGGCGATGCAGGCGTTCCAGACGGTGGTGGGCAACTATCCCTCCAGCGACAAGGTGCCGGACGCGCTGCTCAAGATCGGTTACATCCACTACCAGAACAAGGACTGGAAGAAGGCGCGCAGTGCCTTGCAGAAGGTGGTGAACAAGTACCCCAACAGCGGCGCCGCCCAGCTGGCCAAGCAGCGGCTCGCGCGCATGGACCGGGAAGGGCACTGAGTCGCGTGTCCGGATGAGCATGAGCGAGACGGCGACACCAGTAAGGCATCCCCGGCAGGAGGGCAGGGCCCGCCGCAGCGTGCAGCTGCGGATCACGGAGATCTTCCACTCGCTGCAGGGCGAGGCGCGTACCGTGGGCCGCCCGACGGTGTTCGTGCGCCTGACCGGATGCCCGCTGCGCTGCGTCTACTGCGATACCGGCTACGCTTTCCACGGCGGCGAGCTGATGGAGATCGAGCAGATCGTCCGCCGGGTCGGCACGTGGGGCACGCGCTTCGTAACCGTCACCGGCGGCGAGCCGCTCGCCCAGGCCGGCTGCCCGGAGTTCATGCGTGGCCTGTGCGATGCCGGCTACGCGGTGTCGCTGGAGACCAGCGGCGCAATGGATATCTCGGCGGTGGACCGACGGGTGAGCCGGGTGGTGGACATCAAGACACCGGGCTCCGGCGAGGTCCACCGCAACCTCTACGCCAACCTCGGCCAGCTCACGCCGCACGACCAGCTGAAGTTCGTGCTGTGCGACCGGCGGGACTACGAGTGGGCCCGCGACTTGGTGAAGGGTTGCGACCTCACGTCCCGCTGCGAGGTCCTGTTCTCGCCGAGCCACGGGGTGCTCGGCGCCGCCACGCTCGCCGACTGGATCGTGGGCGACGCCCTCCCGGTGCGCTTCCAGATCCAGCTGCACAAGTACCTCTGGGGCGATGTCCCGGGACGCTAGCCGGCACCACGCCGTGGTGCTGCTCTCCGGTGGGCTGGATTCGGCCACCACGCTGGCCATCGCCCGCAACGACGGCTTCCGCTGCCACGCCCTGAGCTTCCGCTATGGCCAGCGCCACGACGCCGAGCTTGCCGCGGCCGCCCGGGTGGCGGAGCATCTGGGGGCGGTCGAGCAGCGCGTGATGCAGATTGACCTGGCCACCTTCGGAGGCTCGGCCCTGACTGATCCGGGGATCGAGGTACCCACGGAGCCCACCGAAGGCATCCCGGTCACCTACGTTCCGGCCCGCAACACGATCTTCCTTTCCTTTGCCCTGGGCTGGGCCGAGGTGCTGGGCGCGCGGGACCTGTTCATCGGGGTCAACGCGGTCGACTACTCCGGCTATCCGGACTGCCGCCCGCAGTTCATCGAGGCCTTCGAGACGCTGGCCAACCTCGCCACCCGCGCCGGGGTGGAGGGAGACCAGTTCACGATCCACGCCCCACTGCTCGACCTGTCCAAGGCGGAGATCGTGCGCCGCGGCACGGCGCTGGGGGTCGACTACGCGGGCACTGTCTCGTGCTACCAGGCGGACGGGGAAGGCCGCGCCTGCGGCACCTGCGACGCCTGCCGGCTGCGCGCCCAGGGCTTCCGCGAGGCCGGCCTGCCCGACCCCACGCGCTACCGGGGCTGATCCGGCCGGGTTGCGATTTGCCGCAGGTGGGTTATCATCCGCCTGCCCCGCAAGCCCTGTCTCGCCTGCGTTCCGGGCTGTTAGCTCAATGGTAGAGCAGTGGCCTTTTAAGCCATTGGTTCTGGGTTCGAGTCCCAGGCAGCCCACCAAATTCAATGAGTTGCGGAAGTGGTATTTTGGATGCAGCGGCGATTTTGCAAGGTTATTGCAAGCTTGCAATATTCGGCCGGTCGATGGCGGGCTATCGGGTCGGTTTGACGGGGACAGGCTTACGTACGTACACGCGCTGGAATGTCTTCTCCGAGGTGTGCCCGAGAAGCTGGTAGGTGCCTCCATCCGAGGCCGCTTTGGCCCGAAGGTCGTGGATCGTGAAGCGCTCGGAAATTTTCCCACCGGCGTGCAACTCGCGCTGGATCTTGCCCCACATACTCAGAAGCCCGGAGACGGTAAGTGGGTTGCCGCGGGTATTTACCAATACCCGGGTGTGAGTGACCGTTTTCTTCTTTCCCGCCTCGTGCTGGGCTAGAGCGATATCGATCGCCGTCCGAAGTGCCGGGGACCACTGCACGAGCAGCTTCTTGCTGGTCTTGCTCTGTCGAAACAGGATGCCTTCGTCGGTGAGCTGTTGCCGGGTGAGGTTCAGCAGGTCCCGCTCTCGCTGACCCGTGAGGATCGCCAGGTCCATCAGCACGGGAATGTAGGGCGCCTTGTCCTTGCAGGCCTCCGCCATCGCCATGACTTCCTCGTCGGAGGTGTCCAGAGGGCGGCGATCCCCAAGCATCTCGGCAAGATCTGCCAAAGCGGCGAGCTGGATCGGTTGGCAACTGTTTCCAAAATGGAAACAGTTCGGCTTATCTGTTGGTGGGCTTTCTTGACCGCAATGGAAGGTTGTTGACCAATCAGGGTGAGCCGGTCATCGACAATGTGGGGCTCGCCGCACTGACGCTGCTGGTGGCGGAATCCGAGTCTTCCCAAAAGACGAACATGATCCGGCTCATCATGAACATGCTCGCTGCGCGACCAAGGTCGCGTTGAATGTCGGCTTGCCCGGGGTCGAGCCGTACCACGAATGGGGCAGCCCCGGGGATCGTCTTGTTTGGTATGACGCATAACGTTATAGTTGCCGTATGATCCGTAGCTTTCGCGGCAAGGAGGCTCGCAAGGTCTGGGAGGGACGCTTCTCAAGGCAACTCCCTGCGGCAAACCAGCACGTGGCCCGCCGAAAGCTCAGGATGCTCCACAACGCTGTTTCGCTGGAGGACTTGCGTATCCCGCCCGCTAACCGGCTTGAGCCCCTGAGCGGAAAACGGCAGGGACAGCACAGCATCCGGATCAACGATCAGTGGCGAATCTGCTTCGTCTGGAACGACGGGGCGGAGCAGGTCGAGATCGTCGACTATCACTAGAGGGCGAGGTTTCGATGAGTGAACTGGCGAACATCCATCCCGGTGAGGTCTTGCTGGAGGAGTTCCTCAAGCCGATGCGCCTCAGCCAGAACCGTCTGGCGCGCGAGATCGGCGTCCCGCCGCGACGCATCAACGAAATCTGTCTGGGCAAGCGCGCGATCAGTGCGGACACGGCGGTTCGTCTGGCCGGGTATTTCGGCAACAGCGATCGCTTCTGGCTCGGCCTGCAGATGGACTACGACCTGGAAGAAGCCCGGAAGCGCGTGCACGCGGCCTAGGAAACCGCACCGGCTCCTGCGGCAGCCGTTGTAGTCACGTTTGCCGGTCTCAGGGATGAGACGAGGTGCCGGCGACTGTTGCAGGAAATGCAACTTTGAGTCGAAAGCCGGTGGGTCTGCAACGTGCTCACGCTGTACGACAGTACCGTCTGACCAGCGGCGATTCCGTCTAACTCCACCCCCGAAGCCGGCATTCCGAGGGGGTCGAGCCGGGCCGAAACGTTAGAGAATTGGATTTTAACTAACTGAAATAGCAAAGAAACGTCCCGGCCTTTTTTGCCATTGGTTCTGGGTTCGAGTTCCAGGAAGCCCACCAAATCAGCAAGGTACGCGAACCAGGTTCGCCGGCTGCGTTAGACGCCTCCGGGAGCAAGTCTCCGTCATCGTTATGCAAAGCAGCGGTCGGCGGGCGGTGTGCTGCTTCTCGGGAACGGGAGTCGAGGCGGATGATGTGCCGGGCATACCCGGCAGCCGTTGAGGGTTGGGGGGGCAGGATGGCTCCGTCGCTGGAGCGGGATTTTCGGGGTTGGAATTGGTGGCCTAAGAGCCACTTCAGCCGCAGTCTGGCAATATGTGTCAACAGATCAAATGGTTGCCATGGTTCGACCCCGCCCGAAGGGACGCCTCTGACGAATCCACGGTATGGCTGAGGGTCCCTATGATACGGGATCAGTGTGCTCGGCCGCGGGGCGCGCCGGAACTTCCTCCGGGACGAAATCTGTGAGCACTGCCCTTGACCTGACTCCGTTCGTGGGACGATATCTGATCCTACAGGCCCAACGTAGCACTGGAGGACGGCATGGCGGCTCGAGATTCCAACTCACAGCCCAATGGCGGAAAGCGCCAGCTGAGGTTTCACGTACCGAACTATCACCACACCTCCCCTTTCGGAGAAGACTGGTTCGGGGTGCGAGCCGAGCGATTCGCCCGCTTCTTCGGAACCCCGAAGTTCCTTATTGCGCAGACCGTCATCGTCAGTCTTTGGATTGCGGCGAACGTCGCGGGTGTTGCGCGCTTCGACGTCTATCCATTCATCCTGCTGAACCTAATGTTCAGCCTTCAGGCGGCCTATGCGGCGCCGCTGATCCTGCTGGCCCAGACACGCCAGGCCGACCGCGACAAGATTCTTTCCGAGGCGGATGCCCATCACCGGGAGGCGCTGGCTGCCGCTGCCGAAGAGCGCCAGCGAATTGCCGTCGACGAGACGACCAGGCTAATGGAGTTGCTGGAGCAAAACACCGAGCTGACGGAATTGACGCGAAAGCTCAGCGAGCGGATCGAGGCGATGACCCAGGAATTGCACACGCGCATTGTGCGAGCGGGCACGCCCCCGGAAAGCGGTACATGAGACTGTCCAGCCAACCAGGCCATTCGAATCAATCCGGATCGAGCACGTCGGGCTCAAAGCCTGGATGGTACTCGGGGAATGCGCGTTACAGTGAACCGGCAAAAGTAGCGGCCGACCCAGAAGGCCGGCCGCTACTGGTAAAGGGGTGCGCCACAGAGCGGGATCAATTCGGCGAACCGTTGCCCTGATCGGTGCTGCCGTTGGAGGAACCGTTGTTCATAGGCTGCTGGGCACCAGAGTTGTCCTGCTGCATCTGGTCCGTTCCGTCGCTCTGGTTTTGCTGCATCTCCTGGGTGCCGTTGCTCTGGTCCTGTTGCATTTGCTGGGTGTCGCCTCCGGTCGTATTCGCGCTCGGCTGCTGCTCCTCCGTCGTGGACGCGGCGGAGTGCTCCTGAGTGCTGCTCTTCTGCTGGCAGCCGAGCAGGAGCCCGGTTGAGAGGATCGCAACGCCAGCAAAGGTCGTGAATCGAATGGCCATCGGGGACTTCCTCCCTCGAGAGGAATCGCGGGTCCTGCT
>DASQZM010000047.1:0-35688 GCA_035638695.1 Gammaproteobacteria bacterium
CGTCCGGGCCTCTCGGATGCGTCAGGGGGGCAGTCAGTTGGTCGGCTGGTGCTACCCTGGTGCTACCTTAGAGAGGAATTATTCGGTAGCTGGCGCAAACCACGTGAATCGAAGAGTGGCCGTAATTCGCTGATCTGTCAACGCTAATCGAACTGAAGGAATCTCGGCGAAGATTGGCATAAACTGACTCTTAATCAGTCGGTTCAAGGTTCGAGTCCTTGACGGCCCACCAAGCAGATCAGCCGGTTACGCGCTCCAGCGCGGCCGGCTTTTTCATCGCGTATGTGCCGGAGCGCCCGATGCCCGGCAAACACGGGCTGTCCGAAATGCGTGACCCGCGACCGCGGCATGGCGCAGCCCGAGCCCGGGGCTCCCGTGCCCCCTGCGGACGCGTCAGGTCGCTCCCCGGGCGCGGCCGACGGCTGCGGCACACGGGCGCGACGACGTGCTGGCTCTCAGGCGAGCACCCTGCGGTAGAAGCCCGGGTCGACGTTGCCGCCCGACAGCACCAGCACTACCGGCCCTCCGGCGTCCTTCAGGCCGCCCTCCAGAAGCGCGGCGAGACCCACGATGCCGCTCGGCTCCGCGACCAGCTTCAGCTCCCGGAAGGCCAGCTCCATCGCGTCCCGGACCGCATCGTCGCTGACCGTCAGCACCCCGCTAACGAGGCGCCGGTTAATGGTGAAGGTCAGTTCGCTGGGCTCGCCCAGCAAAGCATCGCAGATCGACCGGGCGTCCGAAGGATTCGCCAGCCGCCGGCCGGCAGCCAGGGAACGGCGGGTGTCGTCGAACGCCTCGGGCTCGACCGCGTAGATCTCGCTCGCGGGTTGCAGCGTGCGCAACGCAATGCCCACCCCGGCAGTCAGGCCCCCGCCGCCGCAAGGCACCAGCACTGCTGCCGGTGCCACCCCGAGGCCCGCGCACTGGCGGGCGATCTCCAGGCCCACCGTGCCCTGCCCGGCGATGATCTCCGGGTCGTCGAAGGGCGGGATCATGACGCGGCCACTGCGGGCGGCGATGTCCTCGGCAAGCGCGCGCCGGTCCTGCCGGTAGCGGTCATAGACCACCACGGTGGCGCCACTGGCGCGGGTACGGGCAAGCTTGAGCGGCGGGGCATCCTCCGGCATCACGATGGTCGCGTCCACGCCGAGCAGGCGCGCGGCCTCGGCGACGCCCTGGGCGTGATTGCCGGACGAGTAGGCGATCACACCCCGCGCCCGCTCCCCGGGGCTGAGGGTGCAGAGTTTGTTGTAGGCACCGCGGAACTTGAACGACCCGGTTCGTTGCAGGGATTCCGCCTTGACCAGCACATTCGTGCCCACAACGGGCACGAGTGCCGGCGGCGCCAGCAGCGGGGTCGACACGGCCTGCCCCGACAGGCGCCTGGCGGCGCGCTCGATGTCCGCGAAACAGGGGGGTGCCGGTGCCGCTGCGGTACTCACCGGGACGCTCCCCCCGGCGCCTCGGCGCCGACGTGTCCGGGCACGGCGAGGCCGGCTCCGCGTCTGCTCATGGCCAAATCTCCCGTCACTGGTCCGCGTCGCTCGCCGGTGCGCAACCGGCTGCGGCCCGAAGCCTTGGGCCAATCCGTGCGGGTTTCCACAACTACTGACCCGGTCAGAGGCAACGCCTGATCTCGGCGCTCCTGTCGGTCTGTCTGGCAAGGCGCGAGCAGTGGAGTGCAGGGGCACTGCACGACCGGCGCGCAACGCCGTCCAGACCGGGCGACCGGAGCGCCCTCTGACACGTGGCATTACCTCCGACCGGATTAGTACCATACCAGCGCTGGCGGGCAGGGTCCGATCCGGCGTGCCCCGGCGGCGGGTGCTCAGACGTGGCGGGACGCGCTTCCGCGGCGGCCGCCGGATCGCCGCGGTGGTCGAGTTGGCAATGACCGGCCATCGCGCACGCATTCGATGCCGTCGCGCGCACCGTGAGGAAACAGCCTCGACGTGCCATCGAAGAAGCGCGTTCGGACCCGCTCCCCGTCCAGCCGGTTGCGCGGGCTATCGGCTGCGCCCGGGCCGAACCGGAAATCCGTGCGCGGGACGGTCTCCTGCCCCGGTGGCGCGCTCGCGCCTTTGCCGCGACGGCCCTGGCAGCCGCGGTAAGCTGACGGTGCCTTGGCGCGGGTTGGCCGCGCCGGGCTCGTGCGCCACCGGGGCCGGCAGACGCCGGTCACCGCGGGCCGGCGCTCACTCGCCCAGCCAGCCCCCCAGCAGCCGCGTCACCAGCGCGGGACGCTCAAGGGTAGGCAGATGACCGGCGCCCGGGACCCGCACCAGCTTGGCGTCCAGGATTCCGCGGACAATCTCCTCGGAGTGCTCGGGCGGGATCAGGGCATCGCCGTCGCCGACCACCACCAGGGTAGGGCAGCGGATCGCCGCGAGCGCGGGGCGCGAGTCGGGGCGCCCGATGATCGCCTCCTGCTGGCGTAGGAATCCTTCCACTCCCGTTTCCTGCGCCATCAGGTGCACGATGCGCCGGAGCCCGGGATCCTCGAGGTGCGAGCGGTGCAGCAGCAGCGGCAGCAGGCCGTCCACCACCTCTTCCAGGCGCCCGCTCCGGGCCAGCGTCATCTGCCGGCGCCGGGCGCGCGAGCGCTCCGGCGTATCCGGCCGCGCGGAGGTATCGAGCAGCGCGAGCCGGCTCACCCGTGCCGGCTCCTGGCGCATGATCTCGAAGGCGAGATAACCGCCCATGGAAAGACCGGCGAGCGCAAAGCGCGGCGGCGCAACGGCCAGAATCTGCCTTGCGATCCCGCTGATGGAGTCAGCGCGCGTGTTGTCCGCGATGGTAACCGGGCCGAAACGCCAGAGCGCGGGCAGCTGCTCCTGGTACAGCCGCGGGGAGCAGAGCAGCCCCGGCAGCAGAAGGACGGAAACGGCATCGGGCATGGCGACCTCCGGGTATCCAGGGATTGGCGCCCGGGCGGCGAGGCCGCCTCCCGGGTGCTCGCCCAAGGGGAGGGCGCCTCCGTGAAGCGGGGATCCGGCCGCCGACAACGCCTCTGGCGCCGCGCCCGCGCGACCGCGATCCACCGCCGGCGGTGGCGCCCGGCACGGGCGCTGTCGTCGACTCACACGCCGAGGTACTGGCTCATGATCTCGGGCGAGCCCTGCAGCTCCTCGGTGGCGCCCTGGTAGACCACGTGACCGTTGTTGAGTATGTACACCCGATGGGCGAAGCGCAGCGCGGCGACCACGTTCTGCTCGACGATGATGATGGTCCGCCCCTGCCTGGCCAGCTCGCGGCAGACCTCCACCAGCTCGTGCACGATGATCGGCGCCAGCCCCTCGAAGGGCTCGTCCAGCAGCACGATGCGGGCATCCCGGACGATCGCCCGGGCCACCGCAAGCATCTGCTGCTCGCCCCCGGAGAGCTGCTTGCCGCGCTGCTTGCGGCGTTCCCCCAGGCGCGGGAAGGTCCTGTAGATGTCGCGCAAGGGCAGCGGCTTGGGCGCGCTTAGTGCCGCCAGCTTGAGATTCTCCTCGACGTTGAGGGTGCCGAAGATGCGCCGCTCTTCCGGAACCAACTGCACGCCGCGGCGGGCGATCTCGTACGGGGGCAGCCCCTGGATCGGCCGACCGTCGAGCCGCACCTCGCCCTCGCGCGGCGCGATGGCACCCATCAGGGTCTTGAGCGTGGTGCTCTTGCCGGCGCCGTTGCGCCCGAGCAGGGCCACCACCTCGTGCTCCTCGACCTGCAGCGACACATCGAACAGGATGTGGGAGTCCCCGTAGTAGCTGTTGATGCGGTCGACCTCAAGCAGGCTCATTGGCGTGCAATCCCCCGAGATAGCTGTTCTGTACCTCCTCGTGGCGCTGGATTTCCTCCGGTGTTCCCTCGGCCAGCTTGGCGCCGTTGCTGAGCACGGTGATGCGGTCTGCCAGCTCGAAGATCGCGTCCATGTCGTGTTCCACGATCAGCAGCGTGCGCCCTTCCCGCAGCTCCCGGATCCAGTCCTTGGTCTCGCTGCGCTCGGCGGGGCTCATGCCCGCCAGGGGCTCGTCCAGCAACAGCACGTTGGGCCCCGAGGTCAGCGCCAGGCCGATCTCCAGGCGGCGCTTTTCACCATACGCGAGGACCCCGACGGGGGCATCGGCACGCGCGCGCAGGCTGGCCTTCTGCATGATCCGCTCGATCTGCTCCTCGACCTCGTCCAGGCTGTCCGCCCGGCGCAGCATGTCCAGCCGGAACGGACCTCGCCGTCGGGCGAGCGCGGCGATGCGCAGGTTCTGGCGCACGGTCAGGCGCGGGAACAGCTGGTTGATCTGGTAGCTCTTGCTCAGGCCCAGCTGGCAGATCCGCTCCACGCCGAGCCCGGTCAGCCGCTGGCCGTGCATGTAGAACTCGCCGCCGGTGGGCACCTCCTCGCCCGCGAGCATCTTGAACAGGGTGCTCTTGCCCGCGCCATTGGGTCCGATGACCGCGTGCAGCGACCCGGTAGCGACCTGCAGGGAAACTTGGTCCACCGCCAGCAGCCCGCCGAAGCGGCGGCTCAGCTCATGTGCCTCGAGCGCCACCGCCTCCGGCTTGAGCGGCGGCGGCGCAGTCATGACCAGCTCCACCGCGGCCGCGTCCCCGGTGATGTGCTCCCCGCCCTCCGCCGGCTTCGCGGCAGCCTCACCCCGGCGCGCGCGACCGCCCAGGTACTGGCGCACGGTGCCGGCGATGCCCAGCCGGAAAGCCGTGACCAGGACCACGAACACCAGCCCCAGCAGGAACTTCCACAGGTCGCCGACCACCGGCAGCGCCTGGAAGGCGTTGCGCAGATACAGCCACACGGTGGCGCCGACCGTGGGACCGATCAGGGTGCCGACACCGCCCATGACCGACTGTACCACCAGCTGCCCCGAGGTCCCCAGGGAGAACGAGTCGGGGGGCATGTAGCTCTGGAAGATCCCGAGCAGGCCTCCGGCCAGCCCGGCATAGAGCGACGCCAGCACGAACACCGCCAGCTTGTAGCGCGATACCGCGTGCCCCAGCGCCGCCGCGCGCTTGGTGTTGTCGCGGATCGCCAACATCACCGCGCCCACCGGGGAGGCAACCACCCGGCGCGCGAACAGGAAGCCGAGAAAGAACAGCACCCCGATCAGCGCGTACATGGACAGGCCGCTGGAGAGGGTCACGTGCAGGCCGCCCAGTGTCAGACTGGGCGAGGGAATTCCCGGAAGCCCGTTCTCGCCGCCCGTCCAGTGCGCCAGCGGGGAGTTCTCCAGGAAATAGGCCATCTGCCCGAACGCCAGGGTGATCATGGCGAAGTAGATCCCAACCCGGCGCAGCGCGAGATAGCCTACGAGCATGCCCACCAGCGCCGCGAACACGGTGCCGATCAGCAGCGCCAGCCAGACGCTGCCGAGCACGTGCCCGGTAAGGAGATAGGCGGTCACGAACCCGCCCGTGCCGTAGAAGGCGGACTGCCCGAAAGAGAGCAGCCCGGTGTATCCGAACAGGAGGTCGAAGCCCAGACCCATCAACCCCCAGATCAGGATCCGGGTCAGCAGGTCCAGGGTTCCCCCGAGGTACGGTGCGATCCAGGGCAGCACCAGCAACAGGATCAGCAGCACCAGTTCGGGCAGCCAGCGGATGGTTGCCCGTCCGTTGAAACGTGAGCTCATTGGCGGCCCTCGACTCCGAACAGTCCCTGGGGTCGGAGCACCAGTACGGCGGCCATCACCACGAACAGCATGACGTCGGAGTACGCGGCGTTGAAGGCACTGGTCAGGCTGATGATCTCACCCGCGGCCAGGCCGCCCACCACCGCGCCGGGGAAGGAACCGAGCCCCCCGATCACGATCACCACGAACGAATCCACCAGGAAGCTTCCACCCATGTCGGGATTGACCGAGATGATGGGTGCGTACACGACCCCGGCGAATCCGGCCGCCGCCGCGCCCAGCGCGAACACCAGCAGGAACGTCCGCCGGGCGTTGATGCCCAGCATGCTCACCATGACGGTGTCCTCGATGCCGGCGCGCACGACCAGTCCGATCCGGGTGCGATACAGCAGCAGGTACAGCGCCAGCAGGGTCACCGCGATGATCACGACCGCCTGCACGCGGTACAGCGGGTAGATCAGCGATCCGATCGAGACGATCCCCTCGCCCCAGCCTGGCACCGACACCTGCTGGCTGTTGCCACCGAAGAAGAAACGTACGGCCTCGACGATCATGATGCCGAGGCCGTACGTGACCAGGATCTGGTCTTCTTCGTTGCGGTCGTAGTAGTACTGGATCAGACCCCGCTCCAGGACGAGCCCGACCACGGCCAGGAAGGCGCAGCCGGCCAGAACCGCCAGGACGTAAGAGCCCGTGTGCCCGAGCACCACGTAAGCGGTATAGGCGCCCAGCATGAACAGGGCCCCATGGGCAAAGTTGAGCACCCCGAGCGTCCCCAGGATGATGGTCAGCCCGCTGCTGACCAGCGCCAACAGCGCCCCCAGTATGAGGCCGTTGAAACCCTGCGACAGCAGGGTCGACAGACTCGGCACCGTCCGCCCCCCGCGTGTTTTAGGTGTAAGGTCCGAGCTCGCAGCCGAACGTGCCCTTGGGCACCATGGCCTTCTCGCCGGACACCACACCGACGACCTCGTAGTAGTCCTCCTTGCCCTTCATCTGGGCGGACGACTTGCCCCGCACGACGGGGACGGGACGCACCAGCTGATGGTCGTAGTCGCTGTACCAGACCTCGCCCAAGGTGCTGTCCACCTTGTGCCCACTCTCCAGCTCCTTGATCACGCTGACCGGGTAGAATGTGCCGGCGCGCTGGACCGCCAGCGCCCAGATGTAGGTCTGCATGTAGCCGATGTTCGCCGTCCAGCGGGGCTTGTAGTTGTGCTTGGCCTCGAATGCCTGCACGAAGTCCTTGGCCAGCGGATAGCGATCCTCGAGGCCCCACCAGAAGTCCATCGTGCCGTAGGCACCCTCCATGATGTCGCTGCCCGCTTCCTTGTACTGGAACGGCGAGATGTTCGGCACCACCAGCTTCATCTTCTTCAGGATGCCGAACTGCTGAGCCTGCTTGCTGGAGGCGACGGCGTCGTTGCCGAAGGCGACATTGACAAACACATCGGCCCCGCTGTTGGCGATGTTGATCAGCGCGGAGCTGAAATCCGTGGTCCCCAGCGGCACCAGCTGCTTGCTCACCGTCTTCCAGCCGAGCGCTTCCGTGGCCTTGCTGACCGAGTCGAACACCGAGTGCCCGTAGGTGTAGTCGGGTACCAGGTAGGCGGCCTTGACCTGCTTGCCCATTTCCTTGGCCAGCACCGGTGCAAGCCCCTGGGCCACCATGTAGGCCGGCGGCTGGGAGCGGAAGCCGTAGCGCTGGCAGTCCTTGCCGGTGGTGTCGTTGGAGCCGCTCGCCCCGACCATGTTCAGCACGTGCTCGCGCTGCGCCAGCTTCTCCAGGGCGATCGCCGTGGCGCTGCTCACCGAGCCGGTGATCATCAGCGCCTTCTTCTGGTTGATGAACTTGGTCTGCGCCTGCACCGCCGGGTTGGGCTTGGTCTGGGAGTCCGCCACGTCGTACTCGATCTGCTTGCCCAGCACGCCCTTGCCGTGCATACCCCACCTGCGCGCGATATCGTGGCCGGCGTTGATCTGCTCGATCGCCAGCTCGTAGCCGCGTCGCAGGTCCTTGCCGCTGGCCGAATAGGAGCCCGTCAGGGGTACGGTGATACCCACGAACACGGAATGGCGCCCGACCCCGGCCGGATAGGTACCCAGGGCCTGATGCTTCTCCGCCGCCAGGGCCGCCGGCGCCCACAGACTTGGCAGCATGATGCCTGCCGCCGCTCCGGCGCCGATCTTCAGGAAATCGCGCCGGGTGACGCCCTGCCCCTCGTCCGAGTCGAACTCAGTCATTATTTTCTCCTCCTCACTGCAGCACACGAAAGTTAATGGATGCCGTCCAGGGCACCCATCCTCGCCCGGGCGATCGCGCCCGGGGCAAACCGGTTGCTGTCAAGGTGCTCCCGCGAAAGGCCGCGGGTATTTCCAGCGGCCCTGCGGCCGCCAGGCACGGACCGCTGGCAGGTGTCCCGTGGAACCCGCCATGGCCTGCCCGCTCTCGCGGCCGGCGCCGGTCGTATAAAGAGCCTCGGCCCCTGTCTTGCCGGCGGTCACGACCCGCCGCCGTGGGGGCCGGACCGGGACGCCAGGCAGACGTTTTTCATTCCGTTGCGTTTATGTATGCAAAGATAGCCCAAGTAATCGCATTTTGTACACCGATTGCCGAACCTCTATGGTACTTTGTATACGAACCGCGGCGAAGCGCCCCGCAACGGCACCGTTGCCGTCACCGGGATCACGCCCTCGCTCGCCGCCGCCCGTGCGGCGAACCGCCAGCCGTCGAGGTCTCGATGGCCATTGGAACGACCCCGTATGAATATTAGCTTCTTGCACGATCTGCTCAACACGGTAATGAAGCGTCAGCCGGGCACCGGACCGCGCCGCCGCGAGGGCGGCGCCGACCACACCCAGCTGCGGGCGCTGTGCGACCGGCTCCTGGCCAGCGACGGGGAAGCCTCCAGCATCGCCCTGGCACGCCAAGCACTCGACCTCTATGACCAGCTCGACGGGACCGGGCGGGCACGCTTCTTCGGCGCCCTCGCCCGGCACTACGGCCCCGACCGGGACACCATCCGCGAGTGCTACACTCGCTATACCAAGGACCCCAACAGCGACACCGCGCGCGCTCTGTTCCATGCTTGCGAGCCGCCCCGCCAGGAGCTGCTGCGGCGCCTCAATCTGGCTCACGGTGGCACCTACGACCTGGTTCGCATGCGCGCCGATCTGCAACCGCTGCTCGGTGACAACCGCGAGCTCAAGGCCGTGGACGGCGATTTCGTGCACCTGTTCAGCTCCTGGTTCAATCGCGGCTTCCTGGTTCTGCGCCGGGTCGACTGGAATACGCCCGCGGCGATTCTGGAAAAGATCATCCGCTACGAGGCGGTGCATGAGATCCGCGACTGGGACGACCTGCAGCGGCGGCTGAAACCCGGGGACCGCCGCTGCTTCGCGTTCTTTCACCCGGCCATCGGGGATGAGCCGCTGATCTTCGTCGAGGTGGCACTGACCCGGGGCATTCCGCGCGGTATCCAGCCGATCCTGGAAGGGCACGCGGCCGGTTTTGCCGACCCGAGCCAGGCCGACACGGCGGCGTTTTTTGGCATCAGCAACTGCCAGGCGGGGCTGCAGCGCATCTCGTTCGGCAATTTCCTGATCAAGCAGGTGGTGCAGGAGCTCAAGCGCGAGCTGCCCCAGCTCAAGCGCTTCGTGACCCTCTCTCCCGTCCCGGGCTTCGCGCGCTGGCTCGACGCCGTGCGCGGTGATCCAGGGTCGATTCCCGACCGGGAAAGCCGTGACACGCTGGCGCTGCTGGATCAGCCCGGCTGGCCGCAGGACGCGGACAAGGCCGAGCGGCTGCGCGAAACCATCATGCCCCTGGCCGCGCGCTACCTGCTGGAGGAAAAGGATCGGCGCGGGCGCCCGGCGGACCCCGTGGCCCGCTTTCACCTGCGCAACGGCGCGCGCCTGCACCGGATCAACTGGCTCGGCGATCGCTCCGCAAAGGGCATGCGACAGGCGCTCGGGCTGATGGTCAATTACCTCTACGTGGTCGACGAGATCGAGTCGAACCACGAACGGCACGTGGCGGAGGGGACGGTGGTGAGTTCGGCGGAAGTGCGCAAGCTCGCGCGGGCGGCCAGGGGCGTGGCCAGAATAGAGGAGTCGAAATGACGGACAATCTCTTCGCTATCCTTGAGTCCCGCATCGCCGCGGAGCCGGAGCGGGAATTCGTACGCACGACGGACGGCCGCCGGTACCGTAATGCTGACGTGCTCGCGCTGACGGCACGCATCGGCGCTCACCTGCGTGGCCTGGGTGTCAAACCCGGAGACCGGATCGCGGTGCAGGTGGACAAGAGCCCGGAGGTGGTGCTCCTGTACCTGGCCTGCCTGCGCGTTGGCGCGGTGTACCTGCCCATGAATACCGCCTATACGGAAGAGGAGGTCGCCTATTTCCTGGGCGACGCCGAGCCCGTGCTGTTCGTCCACCGGCCGGAAGACCAGAC
The DNA here is from genome assembly GCA_035638695.1 of Gammaproteobacteria bacterium. Lineage (GTDB taxonomy): Bacteria > Pseudomonadota > Gammaproteobacteria > UBA5335 > SLRW01 > DASQZJ01. Next base: position 10,078 of record DASQZM010000047.1, read on the forward strand.
CCGCGCCGCGCGTCTGGCCCGCCGCTACCATGTCGCCCGGACTGCCACGCTGGACGGCCACGGCGGCGGTACCCTGATCGAGCAGGCACGCGCTGTTGCGCCGGATGAGCGCGTCGAGGCGCGCTCCCGCGACGACCTGGCCGCGATCCTGTATACCTCGGGCACCACCGGCCGGTCCAAGGGGGCGATGCTCAGCCACGGCAACCTGGCGTCCAACGCCGCCACGCTGGTCGACTTCTGGCGCTTCACCCGCGACGACTGCCTGATCCATGCCCTGCCCATCTTCCATACCCACGGCCTGTTCGTGGCCTGCAACGTGATCCTGATGGCCGCGGGCTGCATGATCCTCCTGCCCGGCTTCGACCCCGGGCAGATCCTCTCGCTGATGCCGGAAGCGACCTCGCTGATGGGCGTTCCGACCTTCTACACGCGATTGCTTCAGCATCCCGGGTTGAACCGCCAGGTGGCAGCGAACATGCGCCTGTTCACGTCCGGCTCCGCGCCCCTGACCGCCGAGACCCACCGGGCCTTCGAGGAGCGCACGGGGCACCGGATTCTCGAGCGCTACGGGATGACCGAGACCAACATGAACACGTCCAATCCCTACGCCGGCGAGCGGCGCGCCGGCACCGTGGGGTTTCCGCTGCCCGGGGTAAGCCTGCGCGTGGCCGATCGCGCCAGCGGGCGGCGGGTCCCGCAGGGGCAAATCGGCATCCTCGAGGTGCGCGGTCCCAACGTTTTCAAGGGCTATTGGCGGATGCCGGAGAAGACGCGCCAGGAGTTCCGGGAGGACGGCTATTTCATTACCGGAGATCTCGGCTTCGTGGACGCGGACGGCTACGTCCACATCGTGGGCCGCGACAAGGATCTGATCATCTCGGGCGGGTACAACGTCTACCCCAAGGAGGTCGAGCGCGTGATCGACGAGGTTCCCGGCGTGGTCGAGTCCGCGGTGATCGGCCTCCGTCATCCGGATTTCGGGGAAGGTGTCGCTGCGGCCGTGGTGGCCGAGCGGGGCGCGTCACTGACGGAAGCGGACATCATCGCCTCCCTGCAGGACAGGCTCGCCCGCTACAAGCAGCCCAAGAAGATCTTCTTCGTGACCGACCTGCCCCGCAACGTCATGGGCAAGGTGCAGAAAAACCGGTTGCGCGAACGCTACCAGGGCACCTTCGTCGACCCTGCCTGAGCGCGCGCCCCCGGCTACTCGGTGAGATGGCTTACCAGCACGCTGCCCGCGTTGACCAGGTGCGCACGCATGCAGCGCGCCGCCTCCTCCCCGTCGCCGCGAGCCATCGCGCGCAGGATCTCGCCATGCTCCCCGTAGGATCTGGCCAGCCGCCCGGCGTAACGGAGCTGGGCGTTGCGAAAGGCCTGTAGCCGGGCGCGCACGGACAGCGCCTGGTCGATCAGAAAGCGGTTGTGTGTGCCCGCGTAGATCAGCTCGTGGAAACGGCGATTGAACTCGCGGTACTGCTCCACCCGGCCGTCATCCGCCAGGGCGGCGGACTCCTCGTAGAGTCCCTGCAGCTTGGCGCGTTCGATGGCGCTGATGCGGTAGCTCGCGAGACGCACGCACACCGCCTCGATCTCGGCGGTTGTCTCGAACATCTCCGACAGGCGTTCGGCGGTCAGGCGCGACACGATCACCCCCCGCCGGGGCCGGATTTCCACCAGACCCGAGGCGCCAAGCTGGCGCAACGCCTCCCGCACCGGGGTGCGCGAGGCGTTGAAGCGCTGCGCGATGGCCGTCTCGTCCAGTACCTCCCCCGGCGTTAGCGTGCCCGAGGTGATGTCCTCGGTGAGCACCTGGTGGATGTGCTGGGAGAGCAGCTCGCGCTCGCCCGGGTTTCGCCGGCGCGAACGCGTGCGGGCAGCCGGATTTCGCTCCATTTGCATACCACACGGCTTGTGAGGATGGCTCCAGTATACACAACAGCCCCGGCGTCGCGATCGGAGTCGTACCTGCGCGCACCCGGGCATCCCGCGAGCTCCCGGGCCCGGTGGGCAAAAGAAACCCCGCCGGGGCGGGGTCAGACGCATCGCGTCGGAAGCGGGCCTAGCCGAGGAACCGTGTCCACTCACCCCGGCAGGACCGGTACCAGTCGCGGGTGCGCGCATAGGCACGGGTCTCGTCCACCGCGACCCCGAGTTCGCGGAAAGCCGCGACCAGGGAGGCGGCACGCGGTCGGTGCCCGGGTCCCGGTGGGAGCGCATGTGGCGCGGCCACGTTCTGGTGAAGTGTCTGCGGTTGGCCTACATTGAGGGTTGCGGGTTCGGCAATCATGGTGCTGTCCTCCTTCGCGTCGATCGGCTTCGGCCGGCGGCCGGGTGTGGCGGGCGACGCCGTCAGGATCTGTCGTCTGCGCAGCGCCCCGGGTGCCTGGCCACGCTGACACCGTAAGGGGCCGACCCGGCCCGTGCTTGGAGACGGCCTGCATCGGGGGTGGAGATTTCGTGGATTTTGCGGCCGGGGGGGACCGCGGCGGGTGTGGAAATGCGCGCCCGCGGGGGCAGGAAGCGCAATGATATACCGCTTCGGGGGCTACCGGATCGACACCACGCGCTTCGAGCTGGCGCACCAGGGCCGTGCCCTGCCGGTCGAGCCGCAGGTGCTCGAACTGCTGATCATGCTCCTCGACAACCGGGACCGCGTGGTGACGCGGGACGAGCTTCTCGACCGGATCTGGAAGGGACGCATCGTCTCCGACACCACCTTGAGCAGCCGGATCAAGACGGCCCGCCAGGTGATCGGCGACGACGGCAGGACCCAGGGCTATATCCGCACCATCCATGGCCGCGGATTCCGCTTCGTGGGCGCGGTGGAGAGCGAGGACCCGCTACCGCCGGCGGCCGCCGGCGAGCCTGTGCCGGCGGCGCGTCCGGTGACCCGCTACGCGCGCAGCGGCGACATCCATATCGCCTACCAGCTCTTCGGCGAAGGCCCGGTGAACCTCGTCCTGGCGCCCGGGTTCGTCTCGCATATCGACAATTACTGGGACAACCCGGATTTCAACCGCTGGCTCACGCGCCTGGGAGGGATGGCGCGGGTCGCCATGTTCGACAAGCGGGGCACCGGGCTCTCGGACCGGGTGAGCGCGTTGCCGGGCATGGACGAACGCATGGATGACCTGCGCGCGGTGATGGACGCGGTGGGTTTCGATTCCGCATGCATCATGGGCATCTCGGAGGGCGGCTCGCTGGCAACGCTGTTCACCGCATACCACCCGGCGCGCTGTGACAGCCTGATCCTGTACGGCTCGTTCGCCCAGTTCCGGTACTGGTTCGCCGACGAGGCCTCGCTGCGGGTCCTGTTCGACTATATCGAGAGCGACTGGGGCAGCGGCAAGAGCCTGCCCTGGTTCGCGCCTTCGGTGGCCGGTGACGCGGAGTTCATCCGCTGGTGGGGGAAGTTCGAGCGCCTGGGTGCGACCCCGGGCGCGGTGCGGTCCCTGATGCAGATGAACAGCCGCATCGACATCTCGCACGTGCTCCCCAGTATCCAGGTGCCGACCCTGGTGATCCACGTCAGCGACGACGTGCTCATCGACATCGCGGGCGGGCGCGAGCTCGCGGCGAATATTCCGGACGCCCGCTACGTGGAGCTCCCGGGCCGGGACCACCTGCCGATGACCGAAAACGCCGCTGGCATTCTCGACGCTGTCGAGGACTTTCTGGGACAGGCGCCGAGCCGCGCCCGGCCGAGCCGCGTGCTGGCCACGCTCGTGCTGGTGCAGTCCGCTGCAGCCGGGCCCGGCACCCTCGACGAGGACGCTGCGTGCGGGGTGCGGGAGACGCTGCTGGGCTGGCGCGCGAGCCGCGTCTCATCCCGCGGCGGCTGCGTCGCGGCGACCTTCGACAGGCCCGCACGAGCCCTGGAGGGCGCGGTTGCCGCCTCGCGCCGGCTGCGCCGCGACGGGGTTTCGCACCGCATCGGCGTGCACACCGGCGAGGTCGGCTTCGAGTCCGGGATGCCCGAGGGCACGGCGGTGAACATCGCTGGCGATGTCGCCGCCCACGCATACGAAAACGAGATTCTCGCGTCCCGCACGGTCAACGACCTGGTGGCCGGATCGGGGATCGTACTGGTCGACCGGGGCCCGTTCACCCTGCCTGCGATCGACCAGCGATGGCACCTGTTCCGGGTCGGGACAGGAAACCCCGGTGAGCGGCCGGCGGCCGCGCCGCACTAGCGACGGCCACCGTGAACCGCCGTTGGCCGCCACAGCCGGCTGCGGTCTCCGGCACCTTTGGGGCGGGCTCGGGGATCGGCGTGAGTACCGGCACGCGGCTACGCCTTCGCTCTCGCGCCTACCCGGCGAAGCGCACGAGCGCTCTGCTAAGGCCATGTCGCAGAGGGGTTGTTCGCAGCCTCAGTCCACCAGGGCCTGGTAGGTAAGCACCCGCAGCTCGCGGCGCAGCGGATAGGTCGAGGACGGCAGCAGCTGGGTCATCAGGACCACGCACAGGTCCTCGGACGGATCGATCCAGAACGCCGTGCTGGCGGCGCCGCCCCAGGCGTACTCGCCGGCGCTGCCAAGCGTCTGCGCCTGTGCCGGGTCCAGGACCACGGAAAAGCCCAGGCCGAAGCCGATCCCCTCGTAGGGCATCTCGCTGAAGCGGGGCTGTCCCATGGAGGCCATGTCGCCGGGCAGGTGATTGCGGCTCATGTAGGCGACGGTCTTGCGGCTGAGCAGGCGCACTCCCTCGAGCTCACCGCCGCCAAGCAGCATGCGGCAGAAGCGCAGGTAATCGCCCATGGTTGAGGTCAGCCCGCCGCCGCCGGAGAACAGTCCCACCGGCGCGGCGAAACGACTCCGGCCGGGCGCCTCGAGCAGCTTCAGACCGCGATCCGGGGGCGGATTTGCCGCGCGTTCCGGCGCGGCCGCGCCGATGCCGCCGAGCCCCGGGCTGTCCTCCGGTTCGTACAGCGCGGCCAGACGTTCCAGTTTTTCCGGGGGCACGCCGAACGCCGTGTCGCGCATGTCGAGCGGCTCCAGTATCTGCTCGCGGAAGAAGCCGTCGAGCGACTGCCCCGACAGGACCTCCACCAGGCGCCCCAGGACATCGGTGGAGACACTGTAATTCCATTCGCTGCCCGGGTCGCACAGCAAGGGCAGGTCCGCCAGCCGCCGGACCATCGCGGCGAGATCGGCGCCTTCGGCGGCGCCGAAATCGACCCCGGCACGGCGGTGCAGCGCGTCCACCGCGGTCGCACGCATGAATCCGTAGGTGAGCCCGGAGGTATGGGTCATCAGGTGGCGGATGGTAATGGACCGGCGGGCCGGCCGCGTGCGGGGGTTGCCCGCGTCTCCGCCGGTGAGCACCTGCATGTCACGGAACTCGGGAAGGTACCAGGCAAGCGGGTCGTCGAGTTGGAAAAGCCCGCGCTCGTAAAGCATCATGGCGGCCACGCTGGTCACGGGCTTGGTCATGGAGTAGATGCGGAAGATGGTGTCGGCATCGACCGGCTTGCCCGCCTCGCGGTCCATGTCTCCCGCGGTATCGAAGAACGCGGTGCCGCCGCGGCGATGGACTGCGACGCTCAGGCCTGCCAGGCGCCGGCGGTCGATCTGGTCCTGCATCCAAGCGCTGATTCGCCGCAGGCGCCGTGCGCTGAGGCCGAGGCGTTCGGGGTTGACTGTCTCGATCACTCGTCTGCTCCCGGTTGAATGGTTTGCGTGAGGCACCCGGCGGTCATCCGCACCGTGTCCCCCGGCCCGACTCTATGGCCGGGAGCGGGTGCTGGCAAATCCGGCGCGGCCCCTGGAGCGCAACGCGTGCGCATCCCGGCTGTCATACGGATGGGAGGACCGGCGGGCCGGATCCGGGCCCGACATCGAACAGCGAAAGGAGGGAGAGAACGCCGATGAGGAGACGACCCAAGACCGTACTCGTCGTCGTACCCGCAATCGCGACGCTGACCCTGGCCGCCTGTGCCAACGTCAATCCGTACGGCACGTCGACGTCGGCGCAGACACCGGTTGCGGTCGGCCGCGCGGAGCAGGTCCAATACGGCAAGGTCGTGTCAGTGCAGCAGATCAACCTGCACAAGCATGCCAATGCCGGGTCACAGGTCGCCGGCGCCGCGGGCGGCGCGTTTCTCGCCCACCTGCTGGGCGGCGGCCGCGGGAAGCAGCTCGCGACATTCGCGGGTGCCCTGCTGGGTGCCGGAGTGACCCGTTCGGCGCTGCACAAGAACGAGAAGGCCCAACGGGTGACGGTGAAGCTCGACCAGGGCCGCGCGGTAGCGATAGTCGAACCGCTCAGCGCCGGCTCGTTCCAGCCCGGCGAGCGCGTCGAGCTGGTGCGCGCCGAGCAGAACCACGTGCAGGTGGTGCCGGCGCCGAGCGGGTCCGGCGCACACCGCGGAGCCTCCGGCGCGCGCGGTTCGGGAAGAGGCGCCGCGCGCGTGCGCAACGATTAGGCGGGCGGGCTGGCCGGTCGGGACGCGTCGGGGGATCGCCGGCACCAGCGGCTGGCCGACGGCACAGACCACCGCTGCGTCGCGAGCTGCGAGCGGTACGCATGGGGAAGCACCAGCCGCGCTGGGCGCGGGCTGCGATCAGTCGCGCGCCACGGCCCGGTGCGGCGGAGAAACGGCGGTCGAGCCAGTTGCCGTGGGCAGCGCGATCAGAAGGTGGACCCGCCGGGGCAGGGCGGACAGCCAGCCGATATAGGCCGGCGGGAGGGGGCGTGAGCGGCGATGGCGGCATTGCGCTCGCTGGTCGAATCGCTGCTACGTCATCGCTCCCGCGCTCTCCGGGAAGTAACAATACCTTCCAGGCGACCGCTAAGCTCGTATCATGCCACCCCGGACCGGAGACGACCGGAGAGGAATCGTGGAGCACCTGATCAAGCTGCTGGCGGGCTTCGTCATCGGCACCATATCCGCGACCGGGTACCTGGGGATCGCGGGCCTGATGGCGATCGAGAGCGCCTGCATCCCGCTCCCGTCCGAGATCATCATGCCGTTCTCCGGCTACCTGGTGTTCACCGGTCGGCTCGGGCTGTGGGAGGCCGCGCTGGCCGGGGCGGCCGGATCCGTGGTGGGGTCGCTGGTAGCCTACTATGTCGGGGCTCGCGGTGGGCGCCCGCTGGCCGAGCGCTACGGGCGCTACGTGCTGGTTTCGCACCACGACCTGGCGTTGGCCGACCGCTGGTTCCGGCATCACGGCGACATCACGATCTTCGTGGGGCGGATGCTGCCGGTGGTGCGCACGTTCATCGCGCTCCCGGCGGGCATTGCCCGGATGAGCCTGTGGCGCTTCAACCTCTACACCTTCGCCGGCTCCTTTCTCTGGTGTCTCGGTCTCGCCTGGCTCGGACTCAAGCTGGGCGAGCGCTGGGACACGCTGGGCGCGTGGTTTCACCGCTTCGATGTGCTGATTGTCGCGGTGGCGGTGGCCGGAGCCGCGCTGTACGTGTACCGTCATCTGCGGCGGCGCTGAGCGCCGCTTCAGGCTTCCTTGAGCACCGAGCGCAGGAACTGCCGGGTGCGCTCCTCGCTTGGGCGTGAGAAGATCTCGTCCGGACTGCCCTGCTCGATCACCCGGCCGCGGTCGAAGAAGCACACGCGATCGGCCACGTCCCGGGCGAACCCCATCTCGTGGGTCACCACGATCATGGTGAGGTCGTGCTCCTCGGCGAGCTGCTCCATCACCTGCAGCACCCCGCCGACCATCTCCGGGTCCAGCGCGGAGGTCGGCTCATCGAACATCAGCACGCGCGGGCGCATGGCCATGGCCCGGGCGATGGCGGCGCGCTGCTTCTGCCCACCCGAGAGCTGCGCCGGGTAGCTGTCCCGCTTGTCCGCCATGCCGACCATCTCCAGCAGCTCCTCGGCGCGCGCCACGGCGTCGGCACGCGAGATGCCCAGGACGTGTACCGGGGCCTCGGTGATGTTGCGCAGCACGGTCATATTGGGGAACAGATTGAAGTGCTGGAACACCATGCCCACGTGCTCGCGCATGCGGCGCAGGTGCGCCTCGCCGGCGGGCAGCAACCGGCCTCCGCGCCGTTCGTGCCAAAGCGGCTCACCATCGATGTAGACGACCCCGTCCTGGATGTCCTCCAGCGTCATCAGGATGCGCAGCACGGTGGACTTGCCGGAGCCGGACGGGCCCATCAGGACGACCTTCTCCGAGGGAAATACGTCGAAGTCGAAGCGGTCCAGCACCACCAGGTCGCCGAAGCGCTTGGTCACGTTGTCGAAGCGGACGAGCGGTGTCATTTGAGCGGTATCCCCTGCCTGGGCAGACGGCTCTCCAGGTAGCGCACGGCCATGGACGAGAGCAGCGTGAAGATCAGGAACAGGATGCCCACCATGGTCAGCGGGATCATGTAACGGAAGGTCCGGTCGCCGATGATCCTGGCCACGTTGAGCATCTCCATGACCGTCACCGCCGACAGGATCGGCGTGTCCTTCATGATGGAAATCAGGTAGTTCGCCATCGCCGGCACGATCCGCGGGATGGCCTGCGGGACGATTACGTCGCGATAGGTGCGCAGCGTGGTGAGGTTGAGCGCGCGGGCGGCCTCCCACTGGCCCCGGGGCACCGCCTCGAGACCCGCGCGGTATACCTCGGAGGTATAGGCGCTGTACTGCACCCCCAGAGCGATGGTGCCGGTGAGGAACGCCGGCATGGTGATGCCGAAGTCCGGCAGCACGAAGTACAGGAAGTACAGCTGGACCAGCAGCGGGGTGTCGCGGACGAACTCGATCACGAACGCCACCGGCCAGGCGATGAGCTTCAGCGGCACCGTGCGCAGCAGCGCCAGCAGGAGCCCCAGGGTGAGGGCCAGCAGGAAGCCCAGCACGGTCGCCTCGACCGTGACTACCAGCCCGTGCAGCAGAATCGGCACGATGGACGCAGCAAAGGCCCAGTTCGAGCTCAGGTTCCAGTGCAGCCCGAACAGCATCAGCGTGTCCCCTCGCGCCCGGCCGCGAGCGCCAGTCGCCGCTCGAGGAACCGCATCCCGGAGGCGATCAGGAGGGCCAGCACGAAATAGAGGAGCAGCGTGAGGCCCAGGATCGGCACAGTCTCGAGCGTCAGGTTGCGCAGCTGCTCCGCCTTGAAGGTCAGGTCGACCAGGGAAATCAGCGAGACCAGCGCGGAGTCCTTGAGGTTCTGGATCGCCAGGTTGGCGAAGGTCGGCATCATCTCCACCACCGCTTGCGGCAGCAGGATGCGCCACAGGCTCTGGCGCGGCGTGAAGTTGAGCGCAGTGGCGGCCTCGTACTGGCCGGGATCCACCGCCAGGATCGCACCGCGCACGACCTCCGCCCCGTAAGCGCCGATGTTCAGGGACAGGCCGGCCACACCCGCCACCTCCGGCGACAGCCGCAGGCCGATCACGGGAAGGGCGTAGTACAGCCAGAACAGCTGGACCAGCAGCGACGTGCCCCGGAACACTTCGATGTACAGGCCCGCCAGAAGGCGCAACACGCGCGAGCGCGAGATCTTCGCGATGCCGGCGGCGAAGGAGAGCAGGGCGCCGATCAGGGTCGAGGCGAGGGTGATCCATACCGTCACCTCCAGACCCTGCAGCAGGCTCGGCAGGAGCTTGCTCAGCGTGTCCATGGGCTCCCTTCCGGCGACCCGTTCACCGCGCCGGCCGATGCGTCACTTGCCGGCACAAAGCTGGGCGGTGGTCCGGCTGTGCACCAGGTCGATGGAGTGATCGTCCAGACCGTAATGCTTCAGCGTCCGGCGCCAGAACGGGGTTTTCTGCACCGCCGCCAGCTGCTTGTCGAAGGCCTTACGGAAGGCCGTGTCACCCTTGCGGAAGGTGAAGGCGCCCCAGCTGCGGACCGGCTTGCCGTTCACCACCGGGTCCTGGAACGGCTGCGCGGCCTCGACCCGGGGGCTCTTGGCCGCGAGGCGCCCCACCGTCAGGAACGTGGCCGCGTAGGCGTCGATCCGGCCGGTGGCCACCGCCGAGACGGCGTCGGTATTGGTCTGCAGCATGACCAGCTGCTTGTCGGGGATGCCCGCGGCATGGGCGAACTCCAGCTGGTCGGCACCGGAGACGATGCCCATCTTGAGGTCCGGGTTCTTGACGAAGTCCTGGTAGGAATGGATCCCTTGCGGGTTGCCCTTCTTCACCATCAGGCCTTCGCCGTAGCTGGTGTTGGGGGTGGAGAACGCCACCTGCTGGCAGCGCTGGGGCAGGATCGCCTGGGAAGCGGCCACCAGGTCGACCCGTCCGGCCTTGAGCGCGGGGATCAGGGATCCGAAGCCGGTCACGGTCCACTGGATGTGGTCGATCCCCATGCGATGGAGCACCTCGCGCGCGACATCCGGCCCGAAGCCGTGGGCGTTGCCCTGACCGTCCATGTAGCCGTAAGGGATTTCGTTGGCCACCGCGACCCGGGCGTAGCCGCGTTGTTTGATCTGCTGGAGGGTGCTGGAATGTCCGCATCCGGCCAGCAGCCCGGCGAGCAGCGCGGTGGCGACGAAGGGAAGGATGCGCGAACAGAACTTTCCGACTGGCGTCATAACGGTCTGACCCCTTGGTTCTTTTGCCCTTGGGGGCGGCAGAACAGCGTTTCCCGGCGCGGAACGAGAATGCGCCGGCGCCGCTCGGTGACCAGGCTGTCGGTTGGTGTGGCGCAGGGCAGCGCGACGCCCGTGCCCCGGCAGCCCCCGGATGTCGCGCGCCGTCGGCTCTCGCCGGTCCGCGTGAAGCCCCGAGCGGGAGGCGAGGGCCAGAGCGGCAGCGCCCACGTCACCACCGCCATGGCCCGGGGGCGCCCCGGGGCGCGGCCGCGATGACGTGCCCTGGTCGTCATAGTGGAGCACTCGCGCCCCCAGCTCAACAGGGCCCGGCTTGCGGGGAGGAGTTCGAGCCGGAGGCAGAACCCGTACCGAAGGTGCCTTCAGCGGTCCATGCGGGTCAGCATCAGACGCGCGGAGATCGTGATCAGCAGGGCGAATATCGTCACCAGGAAGGCGGCCGCAAATGCCAGCGCGTGGGCGGTCGGGAAGGGCTCGTTGATGAAGGACCAGATGACATAGGTCAGATAGGCCAGCGGCTCGTGGGTGAACTGCCCGTGCCAGACGTAGTTGGACCAGCCGACGGTGTAGATCAGCGGCGCGGTCTCGCCCATGGAAAGGGCCATCGCCACCAGCACGCCGGTGAGCACCGCCCGGCGGCAGGCCGGCAGCATCACGCGCACGACCACCGCCCGGTCGTTCGCCCCCAGAGCGTAGGCGGACTCGCGCAGGGTGGGGGACACCGAGCGCATGGCCAGCTCGGTGCTGCGGGCAATGTAGGGCATGATCATCATGGCCAGCGTGATGCAGCCGGCCAGCAGCGAGAAGTGCCAGCCCGCGTACACGACCATGGTGATGTAACCGAACAGCCCGAGCACGATCGACGGCACGCCGACCAGCACGTCCGCGAGGTAGCGCGCGACCCGGGGAAGCCAGCCCCGGGCATATTCCGCCAGGAAAACGCCGGCCCCGACCCCCACCGGTGTGGCGATCGCCACCGAGCCGAAGGTGACCAGGGCGGTGCCCTCGATGGCGTTCAGCAGGCCGCCGCTGACACCGTTGGTCGGCTGCGTGAACAGCTTCAGGTCCAGGCTGCTGACGCCGTGGCTGACCACCAGCACCAGGATGTCGACCAGCGCGGCCGCCAACAACAGGAAGCACATCCCGACGACGATCCAGCCGATGCGGCTCAGCAGGCGACGGCGCCGGTAGGATACGGAGGGTCGCCGGCTGATCTCGACGATCGCTTCGTCCCGGGATTCCGGTAGGTACATGTCACCCCCTCGATGACAGGTTCGGTTTCCGCTGCCGCGGAGCGGTCATGCGACTCGCGGCATCAGCAACCGGGCCGCGCCGTTAACCAGCAGCGAGATCACCAGCAGCATCAGGCCGATCTCGGTCAGGCTCGCTACGGCCATGCCGGTCGGATCCTGCAGCGCACTGTCCAGCTGCGAGACGATGAACGCGGCCATGGTCGAGATCGGACTGTAGATGTTCTGCGGCAGGTAGCCGAGGGCGTTGCCGCTGACCATGAGCACGGCCATGGTCTCTCCCAGCGCACGCCCCAGGGCCAGCGTGCTGACGCCCACCAGCGGCCGCCACAGCTCCGGGATGATCACCCTGAGCAGCACCTCGAACCGGGTCGCGCCGAGCGCCCGCGCCGCCTCGCGCGTCTCGGCGGGGATCGCCGCCGCCGATTCGCGCAGGTTGGCGGTGATCAGCGGGACGACCATCAGGCACAGCACGAGGCCGGAGGTCATCAGGCCGTAGCCGGAATAGGTGGGCGGGGCGAAGAACGGGATGAAGGACAGCGCGCCGGCCAGGGCGGGGAAGACGTGGTGTGACAGGAACGGTATCAGGACCACGTAGCCCCACAGGCCGAAGACCACGCTGGGCACCGAAGCCAGCAGCTCCACGAACAGCGCGATCAGGTCCCGGATGCCGCCGGGCACCGCCTCCGACAGGAATACCGCTGCGGCCACGCCAATGGGAACGGCCAGCACCAGCGCGATCAGCGAGCTCAGGACGGTGCCGGCGACCAGGAACAGGATCCCGTAATGCGCCCCGGGGAGCACCTCGGTGCCATTGACCTTGACCGGGGTGCCGTACTGGCTGCCGAGGTTCCAGTCGTTGTGCACCAGGAAGTGGAGGCCGTTGAAGTGCATCGCCGGCCAGGCCTGGACGCACAGAAAGGCCACCAGCAGGAGGAGTATGGCGGGCAGGACGGTTGCCGTCAGTCCCAGGGACCAGCGAAAGAGATTCGGCTTCGTCACGGGTTCGGCTCGCTTGCAACTGGGAAGCAGCCAGCGGCCGCGGAACGGGTCCGCGGCCGCTGGCTGCTTTTCTCGTCCAGCGGGCCCGGCGCGGATGCCGGACCCTGCGGGGACCTCCCTGTCCCGTGTCGCGGGGGCGGACCCCCGGGGTGGATCCTCAGCCGTGGATCTCGCTGATCTGGTGCAGCGTCAGCTTGCGCGCCTTGGCCGGCAGCGGCATGAAGTGCACCTGCCTGAGGAACTTCATCTGGTTGCCGCCGTGCCTGGACACTGCCCAGGTCAGGAAATTCTTCATTTCCTTCGCCTGCTCCGCGGACGGCTGCTTGGAGTGCACGATCACGTACTCGTAGTTGATGATCGGGTACGCGTTGCGGCCCGGCGCGTAGATCAGGCTGATGCGCTCGTCCTTCGGCGTCTTGGGCACCATTCCGGCGGCCGCGGCGGGCACGGTATGCTTGGTCGGCAGTACGAAGTGGCCGGCACGGTTGCGCAACCGGGCTTCGCCCAGACTGGCCTTGTCGATCTGCGCCTTGTAGCTTACACCGATATAGGCGATGCCGTAGGCGTTGTTGGACAGGGCCGTGACCATGCCGGAGTTGCCGGTGGCGCCGACGCCGCCCGGGACGTGCGGCCAGCTGACCGTGGTGCCGTAACCGACCTTCGGCTCCCAGGACTTGGTGGACTTGCTCAGGAACTGGGTAAACAGGAAGGTGTCACCGCTGCCGTCGGCCCGGTGGATCGGGATGATCTGCTTGTGCGGCAGATCCACGCCGCGGTTCAGGTGCGCGATGGCACTGGCATCCCAGTACTTGATCCTGCCCTCGTAGATCTTGGCCAGCACCGGACCAGACAGCTTCAGGTGCTTGTCGTTCAGGCCCGGCACGTTGTAGTTGACCATCTGCGAGGAGATCGCCACCGGAATGTTCAGCATGCCCGAGTACTTCTTCATCAGGGCGTTGCTGAGGTAGGCGTCGGAGGCGCCGAACTGGGCGATGCCCTTGGTCGACTGGGCGATGCCGGTGCCGCTGCCGGTGGCGGCCGTGTTGATGTCGAGGTTGGGATGCTTCTTGGTGTAGGCGGGCACCCACAGGTTGAACAGCGGGTAGAGCAGGCTCGAGCCGGTCTCGACCAGCGTGCTGTTACCCCAGGCCGCGCCGGCGGCTCCCAGCAGCAGGGCGGCGCCGGCCCCGGCCAGGACCAGGCGAGCTCGCAGGGAAGCGGCAGAACGGTGATGACGCATGATTCGAATCCCCCGGTTTGTGAATTTCGCAATGCGCGCGGCGAATCCGTGCTGCGCCGCGACGGAGCCCACTATGGAGTGCAAAGATGACAGCATCGTGAAACCGGGTACGGGACACCGCAGGCGCGCCGCCCGTTCGAGATTTTGCCGTGCTGCCTGTATAATTGCCACTTCAGGTCGTGCGCGAAAGTGGCGGAACTGGTAGACGCGCTGGATTTAGGATCCAGTGGGCTTGGCCCGTGAGAGTTCGAGTCTCTCCTTTCGCACCAGATTTCGCGCCGGCCGGCTCCTGCAGTAACACGTTTCCATGATTTGTCCATGGCCGGGCCCGGGGTCCAGCCGGACCATGTCCCGAGGTAATCAGAACATGCAAGTTTCCGTCGAGTCGACCGGCGCTCTCGAGCGGCGCCTGACCGTGCAGGTCCCGGCAGACCGCATCGAGCAGCAGATCGAGGAGCGGCTGCGGTCGTTGAGCCGGCGGGCGAAGATCAAGGGCTTCCGTCCCGGCAAGGTCCCCTACAAGGTGGTGCGCCAGCATTATGGCGACGACGTGCGCCAGGAGGTGCTGAGCGAGGTCGTGCGCAGCAGCTTCAGCGAGGCGGTGGCCGAGAAGCAGCTGAACCCCGCCGGGGCACCGCGGATCGAGCCGGAATCCGCCGAACCCGGGCAGGATCTGCGCTACACCGCGACCATCGAGGTGTACCCCGAGATCGAACTGGCCGGGCTGGACGGCATCGAGGTCGAGCGGCCGCAGGTGGAGATCAGCGACGCGGACGTCGACGCGATGCTCGAGCGCATGCGCAAGCAGCACGCGACCTGGGAGGAGGTGCAGCGTCCCGCGGCCCGGGGCGACCGGGTCAGCGTGGATTTCGAGGGCGCCATCGACGGCGAGCCGTTCCCCGGCAACAAGGGTGAGAATACCGCGGTGGAGCTCGGCGCGGGCAGCATGCTGCCCGAGTTCGAGAAAGCGCTGGAGGGCGCCGAGCCGCGGCAGGAGCTGTCCTTTGATGTGACCTTTCCCGACGACTACCATGGCGAGGAGGTGGCCGGGAAGACCGCCCGCTTTCAGGTCACGGTGCGCGGCGTTTCGGAGCCACGTCTGCCGGAGCTCGATGAGGAGTTCGCAAAGACCTTCGGGGTAACCGAGGGCGGCGTCGAGAAGCTGCGTGAGCGCCTGCGCGAGAGCATGCAGCGGGAAGCGGAGCAGACGGCGCGCAACCGCGTCAAGCAGCAGGTGCTCGACGGGCTCGCCGAAGCCAACCCCGTCGATGTTCCGACGGCGCTGGTGGACGAGGAGATCGAACGCCTGCGCAAGGATACCGCCGCGCGCATGGGCGTGCCGGAAGACCGCACGGCCGACCTTCCCCGCGAGCTGTTCGCCGAGCAGGCCGAAAAGCGGGTGCGACTGGGCCTGCTGATCGGCGAGCTGATCCGCGAGCAGGACATCCAGGTGGACCGGGACCGGCTCAAGGAGACGGTGGACGGAATGGTGGCCGGGTACGAGAACCCGGAAGAGATGGCGCGCGCCTACATGCAGAACCCGCAGGTGCTGCGCAGCCTCGAGGCGATGGTGCTCGAGGAACAGGTCGTGGACCACCTGCTGGAGCGGGCGAAGGTCAGCGACAAGGCGGTCAGCTTCGACGAGCTGGTCAACCAGGCAGAGTGAATGCCGCAAGCACAGGTATGCAGCGATGAGTGAACGACACGACGACTCCGGGGTGGTGAACCCGCAGGCACTGAACCTGGTGCCGATGGTGGTGGAACAGAGCGCACGCGGCGAACGCGCCTATGACATCTACTCGCGCCTGCTCAAGGAGCGCGTGGTCTTCGTGGTCGGCCCGGTCGAGGACTACATGGCCAACCTCGTGGTGGCGCAGCTGCTGTTCCTGGAGTCCGAGAACCCGGACAAGGACATCCACCTGTATATCAACTCGCCGGGCGGCTCGGTTACCGCCGGACTGTCGATCTACGACACCATGCAGTTCATCCGCTCCGACGTGAGCAGCATCTGCCTGGGGCAGGCCGCCAGCATGGGCGCGCTCCTGCTGGCCGGTGGAGCGAAGGGCAAGCGCTTTTGCCTGCCGCATTCGCGCATGATGATTCACCAGCCGCTGGGCGGCTTTCAGGGCCAGGCTTCGGACATCGATATTCACGCGCGCGAGATCCTCAACATCCGCGAACGGTTGAACCGGATCCTGGCCGGGCATACCGGGCAGAGCCTGAAGACGATCGAGCAGGACACTGATCGCGACCGTTTCATGAGCGGCGACGAGGCGGTCGAGTACGGACTCATCGACGCCGTGCTGAGCGCCCGCAACGAGAGCCTTCCGCTTACCCAGGACCATGAATAGACAGCGCTTTCCTGCCTGTCGGCAAAGCGGCGACTTTCATGAGCCCGGTCATTTTGAAATACCCGGGTGACGTGATATACATCGGGCCTAGACAGACGCGATCGGGGTTTAGTGATGAGTAACGACACGCGCGGAAAGGGCGGAGACAACGGCAAGCTTCTCTATTGCTCGTTCTGCGGCAAGAGTCAGCACGAGGTCCGCAAGCTGATCGCGGGTCCGTCGGTGTTCGTCTGCGACGAATGCGTGGACCTGTGCAACGACATCATCCGCGAGGAGTTGCAGGAGAAGGCCGAGAGCGAGCGTGCCCGGCTGCCCACGCCGAAGGAGATCAAGAACGTGCTCGACGAGCACGTGATCGGCCAGGAGTCGGCCAAGAAGGTGTTGTCGGTGGCCGTCTACAACCACTACAAGCGCCTCCAGGCCCGTTCCGAGAAGGACGAGGTCGAGCTGTCCAAGAGCAACATCCTGTTGATCGGCCCGACTGGCTCGGGCAAGACACTGCTGGCCGAGACCCTCGCGCGCATCCTGAACGTGCCCTTCACGATCGCCGACGCCACCACGCTGACCGAGGCGGGCTACGTCGGGGAGGACGTGGAGAACATCATCCAGAAGCTCCTGCAGAAGTGCGACTACGATGTCGAGAAGGCCCAGACCGGCATCGTCTACATTGACGAGATCGACAAGATCTCGCGCAAGGCGGACAACCCGTCAATCACGCGGGACGTCTCCGGCGAGGGGGTGCAGCAGGCGCTGCTGAAACTGATCGAGGGCACCATCGCCTCGGTGCCGCCCCAGGGCGGCCGCAAGCACCCGCAGCAGGAGTTCCTGCAGGTGGACACCCACAACATCCTGTTTATCTGCGGCGGCGCGTTCGCCGGGCTCGACCGGGTCATCCGCCAGCGCACGCAGAAGGGCGGCATCGGCTTCGTCGCCGAGGTCAACAGCCCGGCCGAGAACCACGATTTCGGCGAGATCCTGTATGACGTCGAGCCGGAGGACCTGGTCAAGTACGGGCTGATCCCCGAGTTCGTCGGCCGCATGCCGGTGATCGCGACCCTCGACGAGTTGGACGAGGATGCGCTGGTACGCATCCTTACCGAACCACGCAATGCGCTCGTCAAGCAGTACAAGAAGCTGTTCGAGATGGAGGGTTGCGAGCTCGAGTTCACCGAGGAGTCGCTGCGCGCGACGGCGCGCAAGGCCATGGCGCGCAAGACCGGGGCCCGCGGCCTGCGCACGATCCTGGAAACCGCCCTGCTCGACACCATGTACGATCTCCCGTCCCTGGAGAGCGTGAGCAAGGTGGTGCTCGACGAAGGGACCATCAACGGACAGGGCAAGCCCTATATCATCTATCAGAGCAAGGACTCCCAGGCCGTCGCCTCAGATTGACGGTCACTGTCGCCCCGGGCGCACGGGCGCCCGGGGGACCGCCCGAACCGCCGCGGTGCTTGAATTTCCGCCGGCAAGCCCGCATATCCCTTGCAAGAGTGATCCCGAGCGCGTCAGACGTCCGCAGTGGGCAGCCGGCTGCCGCCACTGACGCTCCCGCCCGGGCCTCGGCCCGGGCCCAGCGAGCAGACGAGGAACATCAGCATGTCTAGCGAACAACGCACCCCGCAGAATCCGGAAGGCCAGAACCTGACCGCCCCGGTCCTGCCGTTGCGGGACGTGGTCGTCTATCCCCACATGGTCATCCCGCTGTTCGTCGGCCGGAAGAAGTCCATCCAAGCCTTGGAGGCGGCGATGGAGGCCGACAAGCACATCCTGCTGGTCGCGCAGAAGAGCGCCGACGTGGACGAGCCGGCGCGCAAGGACATCTACGGGCTCGGCACCATGGCCACCATCCTGCAGCTGCTCAAGCTGCCGGACGGGACCGTCAAGGTGCTCGTCGAGGGCGCGTATCGCGCCGAGGTCCGCCAGCTTCAGGTTTCGGACGACTACTTCTCCGCCGGCTTCGAGGCGGTGGAAGAGACCGGTTCCGGCAAGGACCGGGAAATGAACGTTCTGATGCAGTCCGTGCTCTCGCTGTGCGACCAGTACGTCAAGCTGAACAAGAAGGTGCCGCCGGAGGTCCTGACCTCCCTGGCGGGCATCGAGGAGCCGGGTCGGCTGGCCGACACCATCGCCGCCCACCTCTCGCTCAAGCTTGAGGACAAGCAGCGGATCCTGGAGATCTATGACGTGCGCGAGCGACTCGAGCACGTGATGGCGCGCATCGAGTCCGAGATCGACCTGCTCGAGATCGAGAAGCGAATCCGCGGGCGGGTCAAGCAGCAGATGGAGAAGAGCCAGCGGGAGTACTACCTGAACGAGCAGGCCAAGGCGATTCAGAAGGAGCTGGGCGATCTCGACGAGACCGGGGGAAACGAGGCGGACGAGCTCGCGCGCAAGATCGAGAAGGCGGGCATGCCCAAGCAGGTCCGGGCGAAGGCCGAGGCGGAGCTCAACAAGCTGCGCATGATGTCGCCCATGGCGGCCGAGGCCAGCGTGGTGCGCAACTACATCGAAGCACTGGCGAACGCGCCCTGGAAGAAGAAGACGCGCATCCGCCACGATCTGATCCGGGCCCAGGAGATGCTGGACCGGGACCATTGCGGCCTGGAGAGGATCAAGGAGCGTATCGTCGAGTACCTGGCGGTACAGCAACGGGTACGCAAGCTCAAGGGTCCGATCCTGTGCCTGGTCGGTCCCCCTGGGGTGGGCAAGACCTCGCTCGGGCAGAGCGTCGCCGAGGCCGTCAATCGCAAGTTCGTGCGGATGTCGCTGGGCGGCGTGCGCGACGAGGCCGAGATCCGCGGACATCGGCGCACCTACATCGGCTCCATGCCGGGCAAGATCATCCAGAACCTGACGCGGGCGGGCACGCGCAATCCGCTGTTCGTGCTGGACGAGATCGACAAGATGGCGATGGATTTCCGCGGCGACCCGGCCTCGGCGCTGCTGGAGGTGCTCGATCCGGAGCAGAACAGCGCCTTTAACGACCATTACCTGGAGGTGGACTTCGACCTCTCCGACGTGATGTTCATCGCCACGGCCAACACCATGAACATCCCGCCGGCCTTGCTGGATCGCATGGAGGTGATCCGGATCCCGGGTTACACGGAGGACGAGAAGCTCGATATCGCCGTGGGCCATCTGCTGCCCAAGCAGCTGCGCAACAATGGCATCAGGAAAGGCGAACTGACCCTGACCGAGGACGCGGTGCGCGAGATCATCCGTCGTTACACGCGGGAGGCCGGCGTGCGCAACCTCGAGCGTGAGATCGCCAAGGTGTGCCGCAAGGTGGTCAAGGAGCTGGTGACCAATCCCGAGCGCAAGCAGGTCACGGTCGACAAGGAGCGCTTGAGCGAGTATCTGGGCGTGCCGCGCTACCGTTACGGTCTCGCCGAGAAGACGGACCAAGTTGGACAGGTGACGGGCCTGGCATGGACCGAGGTCGGTGGCGAGCTGCTGACGATCGAGGCGGCGGTGGTACCGGGCAAGGGACGTCTCAGCCAGACCGGGCAGCTGGGCGAGGTGATGCAGGAGTCCATCAGCGCGGCTATGACCGTCGTGCGCAGCCGCGCGGCCACCCTCGGGATACCGGCGGACTTCTACAGCAAGCATGACTTCCACGTCCACGTTCCGGAGGGCGCGATCCCGAAGGATGGTCCCAGTGCCGGCGTGGGTATGTGCAGCGCCTTGATCTCGACGCTGACCGGTATCCCGGTCCGCGCGGAAGTAGCGATGACCGGCGAGATCACGCTGCGAGGTGAGATCCTGCCAATCGGCGGCCTGAAGGAGAAGCTTCTTGCCGCCCGGCGAGGCGGGATCCGGACTGTGCTGATCCCGGAGGAAAACCGCAAGGACCTGACGGAAATTTCGGAGAACATCACCGAAAGCCTGGATATCCGGCCCATCCGGTGGATCGACGAGGTGCTCCAGGTTGCCCTGCAGAGGGTCCCGGTTCCGCTCGATGAGCAGCGGGAGTCGGAAGCAAAGGTCGGCGAGCAGGAGTCTTCGGAAGCCAGCCAGGAGAGTGGCACCGTGCGAGCCCACTGAAGCGCCGAATCGCCCGGGAGCGCTTGGTTGACACGCTTTTCCGGCGCTTGGTATAACTCGGAACGGTCGGTGGACAGGAAGCGCCGGCACGGGCGAGCGGCCTGCCTTGCAGCACGGGAGAAGGGGTTGGCGAGGCAGAGCTGAGGCGCCCTGATGCGGTTCAATATAACGATTACTCATGCGGCACCCGGCCGTGCCACGCGCACGGAGAGGAACCATCCGGCATGGAAACCAGATAGGAGAATCTTGGACAATGAATAAATCACAACTGATTGAAGCTGTTGCGTCGTCCGCGAACCTGTCAAAGGCCGATGCGGGGCGCGCAGTCGACGCGTTCGTGGATTCCGTCACCAAGGCGCTCAGAAGAGGGGATCAGGTATCGCTGGTGGGCTTTGGGACCTTCACCGTACGTAACCGCGCCGCGCGGACTGGCCGGAATCCCCAGACCGGACAGACGATTACGATCAAGGCGAGCAAGGTGCCCGCTTTCAAGGCTGGCAAAGCGCTCAAGGATTCCGTAAACTAGCGCGCTCTCTCGGGTGCTTAGCTCAGCTGGGAGAGCATCGCCCTTACAAGGCGAATGTCGGGGGTTCGAGTCCCTCAGCACCCACCACAGAGACGGAGTGGTAGTTCAGCTGGTTAGAATACCGGCCTGTCACGCCGGGGGTCGCGGGTTCGAGTCCCGTCCACTCCGCCAATGATGACAAGGGGCGCCCGACGGGCGCCCTTTCTTGTTCAGGCAGGGGCCGGGCCGATGCTCCCGACCGCGCCGAACCCGGGAACTTGTGATGCTGCAGAGCATTCGCGACAGGGCGAGCGGCTGGCTCGCCGGGCTTCTGGTGGTGCTGATCAGCATCCCGTTCGCCTTGTGGGGAATCAACCGCTACTTCGGGGGTGGGGGAGAAGAGGTCGTGGCCAAGGTCAACGGCCAGGAGATCTCGGCCAACGCCTTCCAGCGCGAGTATCAACAGCGCTATACGCAGATCCAGCAGGCCTACGGCGACCAGTTCGACCCGAGCATGATCAACCAGGGAAAGTTCAAGCAGCAGGTGCTGGAATCGATGATCCGGAGCCGGCTGATTGCCCAGCATATCCACGATGCCGGTTTCGCCATCACGAGCCAGGAGCTGGCCAACCAGATCGAGTCGATTCCGGCGTTTCAGAAGAACGGCAAGTTCTCGGAGAAGCTTTACCGTGAGCGGCTGCAGCAGCAGGGCTACAGTCCAAGCCAGTTCGAGCAGAAGCTGCGCAACGCGATCGAGATCGACCAGCTTCGTACCGGTGTGCTCGGATCGGCCGTGGTCACCAGGCAGGATGTGGATGCCTACGTGCGGATGCGCTACCAGAAGCGCAAGGTGAGCTACCTGGAGATCGCCGCGAAGCATTTCCTCGGGCAGGTAAAAGTCAGCGATTCCCAGGTGCAGTCGTATTATCACAAGCACCGGTCCGACTACATGACTCCGGAGCGGGTCCGCCTGAAGTACGTCGAGCTGTCGCCGCAGGGGGTGGCGAAGTCGGTCAAGGTGACGCAGTCGGACCTGAAGCAGTACTACCACCAGCACATCCAGCGCTACACCACGCCGCCGCGCCGCCACGCGCTGCACATCCTGATCAAGCCGAAGAATGGCAATGACGCGGCGGCGCACAAGAAGGCCGAACAGATCCGCAATGAGGCGCTGTCCGGGAAATCCTTCCGCAAGCTGGCCCGCAAGTACTCGGATGACGCCGGCAGCGCCAAGCAGGGCGGCGACCTGGGCTGGGTCTCGCCGGGCGAGATGGTCAAGCCCTTCGACAAGGCGCTGTTCCATCTCAAGAAGGGACAGATCTCCAAGGTTGTCAAAACCCGCTTCGGCTACCACATCATCAAGCTGGTGGGGGTCCAGCCCAAGCACACCAAGCCCTTCGACCAGGTGCGCGATCAGGTCGAGCAGAGCTACCGCCAGCACCAGGCCAAGAGCGAGATGTACGACCTGGGCCAGAAGCTGGCCAACGTGACCTTCGAGCAGCCGGATTCGCTGCAGCCGGCGGCCAAGAAGCTTGGTCTCAAGATCCGGGAGACCGGCTGGATCACGCGCGAGGGCGGCAAGGGGATCGGCCAGAACGACAAGGTCATCAAGGCCGCCTTCAAGCCTCAGGTGCTCAAGCAGGGCATGAACAGCGATCCGATCCAGCTCAAGGACGGCAAGGTCCTGGTCGTGCGGGTCGCCGAGCACCAGAAAGCACAGCAAGAGCCGCTGGCGCAGGTGCACGACCGGATCGCCTCGACGCTGCGCCGGCAGGAAGCGGAGAAGAAGGCGAAGGAAAAAGGGCAGGCCATCCTCCACCAGGAGGATGGCAACTGGCGGAAGCTGTCCTCGTTCCAGTCGATGCCGGGGCTCAGCTACCACGATCCGGGGGCGATCGAGCGTGATGACCAGAAGCTCGACAGCGCGCTGGTCCAGACGATCTTCCGCATGCCCCGGCCGCAGGGAAAGCAGCCCGCGGTCAGCGGCGTCAAGCTTTCCAGCGGCGACTACGCGGTGGTGGCGCTGCACAAGGTCAGCGACGGTAATCCGGCTACCCTGGGCAAGGAAAAGCTCGCAAAGACCCGGGAGCAGCTCGGGGCGCGGCAGGGCAACGCGGAGTTCGATGCCTACGTGCAGGCGCTCCGGGACAAGGGCAATGTCACCGAGTACAAAAGCAAGCTGCAGTAGCCCCTGCCGGGCCGCGACCGCGGTGCTGTCCGGGCGCCCCGGGGGCCGTCACTCGCTCTCGCCCACCAGCCCCAGGATGTTGTAGCCGGCATCCACATAAGTGATCTCGCCGGTGATGGCGGAGGCGAGATCGGAGCACAGAAAGGCGGCCGCGTTTCCCACCTCGTCGATCGTGATGTTGCGCCGCAGGGGCGCCGCGCGCTCGGCCTGGGCCAGCATGCTGCGCAGGCCGCCGATGCCCGCCGCCGCCAGGGTCTTGATGGGCCCGGCCGAGATCGCGTTGACCCGGATGCCCTCCGGCCCCAGGTCGTAGGCCAGAAAGCGCACGTTCGCCTCCAGGCTCGCCTTGGCGGGGCCCATCACGTTGTAGCTGGGCACCGCCCGGACCGATCCCATGTAGGTCATCGTGAGCATGGCCGCCCTGCGGCCCTGCATCATGGGGCGGGCACCGCGCGCCAGCGCCGCGAAGCTGTAGGCGCTGACGTCATGCGCGACGCGGTAGCTCTCCCGGGTGACCGCGTCGATGTAGCGCCCCTCCAGTGCTTCGCGCGGGGCGAAGCCGATGGAGTGGACCAGGATGTCCAGCCCGTCCCAATGTTCGCCCAGGGATCCGAACAGGCCGTCGATCTGCTCGTCCAGAGTGACGTCGCAGGGAAAGCACCGCTCGGAGCCCAGTTCCGCAGCGAATTTCTCCACGCGCGGGCGCAGCTTGTCGTTGGGGTAAGTGAATGCGAGCTCGGCGCCTTCGCGGTGCATAGCACGGGCGATGCCCCAGGCGATGGAGCGGTTGCTCGCCACACCCGTGATCAGGGCGCGCTTGCCGGACAGGAATCCCATGGCTGATCCTTGCTGGTTGCCGACGGATGGGCGGTACCGGAACGTTCGCCGCCAGAGCGGAAAAATAGCGGAAGGATGAATCCCCTTTCAAGCCTTCGTTCTCCGCGGTACCGGCCCGGTGTCAGCCGCCGGACTGGGCGAGAACGTCGACGTGGAGGACCAGCCGCTGACCCGGCTGCAGGTACTGGCCGCGACTGATGTCGTTCCAGCCCCGCAGCTGTGCGACGCTGACGTTGAAGCGCTGCGAGATGAGCGAGAGGGAATCCCCGCGATGCACGGTGTAGTGCACGGTCCGCAGGCGCCGGGCGGGCTCGGTCGAAGCGTACTCGTCCCCGGTCCAGATCACCAGGCGGGTGCCGGTGTGCAGGGTGTCGCCGGGGGCCATGCCGTTCCAGCGGGCCAGCCGGGAGACACGGATGCCAAAATGCCTGGCGATGCTCCACAGCGAATCGCCGCGACGCACCACGTGGGTCAGCTTGCGGGCCCCGTGTGGCTGCTCCTTGAGGCGCCGCAGGCGCTGGTATTCGCTCAGCGTATAGTGGCTGAGCTTCCGGCTGGGCTCGGGTAGCAGGATGTAATGGCCGGCGCGGATGATCCGGCCATGAATGTGATTGATTTTCTGCAGCAGTGCCACTGTGGTGTGGGAGCGCTTGGCGAGTTCGTTCAGGGTCTCGCCCCGGCGGATGCGCTGACGCACCCACTGCACCCGCTGCGAGGGATCAAGCCGTGCCAGGTTCTGGCGCAGGGCGGGGGCGTCAGCGACCGGCACCAGCAACCGGTGGGGGCCGTGCGGGGCCGTCGCCCAGCGGTTGTAGCCCGGGTTGTAACGGTACAGGCTGGCCAGGCTGATGCCCGCCATGTGCGCCGCCTTGGCCAGGTCGATCTGGCTCTTCAGCCGTACGGTTTCGAGATACGGCTTGTCGGGCACCGGGGGGAGCTTGACGCCGTACCTGGTCGGGTGCGAGATGATGACGCTGAGCGCAAGCAGCTTGGGCACGTAGCGCGTGGTCTCGTCCGGCAGGGAGATGTTCCAGAACGTCCGTGGCCGGTGTCGGCGGCGATTGGCCTGCAGCTGCGCGTCGATGCGGCCGCGGCCGGCATTGTAGGACGCCAGCGCCAGCAGCCAGTTGCCGTGGAAGTCGTCGGCCAGGCCTTGGAGGTAGTCAAGCGCGGCCCGGGTCGAATCCGGCACATCCCGGCGCCCGTCGAACCACCAGCCCTGGCGCAGCCCAAAGCGGCGGGCGGTACCGGGGATGAACTGCCAGAGGCCAGCGGCGCGTCCCTGGGAGTAGGCGAACGGGTCATAGCCGCTTTCGACGGCGGGAAGCAGGGCCAGCTCCGTCGGCATCCCGCGGTTGCGGATCTTCTGGGTGATCAGGTAGAGGTACGGCTCGGCACGCTGGAGCATGATCTCCACCGTGCCCGGGTGGGCGGCGTACCGGGCGAGCTCCTCGCGCACGGCGGGGCGGTCCTTGCCGGGCAGCCGGAAGCCGGCGCGCAGAACGGGCCAGATGGTGGCCGGAGGGCTATCGCCGAGCGGGGAAGCGCCGGGCGGGAAAGCGCCGGGCGGGAAAGCGCCGGGCGGGAAAGCGCCGGGCGGGGAAGCACCGGGCGGGGAAGCACCGGGCGGGGAAGCACCGGGCGGGGAAGCACCGGGCGGGGAAGCACCGGGCG
>DASQZM010000048.1:0-16803 GCA_035638695.1 Gammaproteobacteria bacterium
CCAGTAGTGCTCTCGTGGTGCGCTTGTTCATGGTTCGTGCTCCCTGATTTGGAATGCCCTCGGCATTCCCCTGTCGGTGAAGGTGCGGGCGCATGGTATGGATTACCTGGCTCCCGCCTGCCGGCCCCCCGCGCGAGCGCGGGACCGGGTGCGACCGGGTTGCCGGGGTGTCGGCGCGCTGTGCTGGTGACTGAGCCCGGTTCCCGGACCGGGACTGGTCGATGCGCCAGGTCACAAAGCTGCGGCGACTCGCCCCGGCGGCGCGGGCTTATAGCCGAAGGCGTGAGGTGGTGAGATAAACGGGAGGATCGACCGGTCCATCCCGGGCCGAATCCGAGACCAGCAGACGAAGCGTCGTGATGCGGGTCTGTGCCGGCAAGACACCGTGCGCAGCGGTGGCGAAGGTTGCCCGGCGATCCCGCGGGATCAACTCGCGCCCGTTCAGGATTGTCGGCCCCACCACAGCGGGATTGATGCAAGTGTTCTGCAGGCAACAGGGCGCAGGCCACTCGGGAGAGCCGTGCCCGGCCATCAGGTGGAGGTTCGCGGCTGCGAGGCTGGCATGGACGTATGGGGAGGTCTGGCTGGCCGGGTGCCGGGCGGCCGTGGCGCCCGCGTGCAGGACGAACAGGAAGCCGAGCACCAGCAACCATATGGAGAGCCGGCCCTCCGCCGCCGCGGATCTTGCAGCGCGACCTTTGGATCTCGGCGACATTCGACGCTGGCGCTCCCGTGCCCGACCGTTATTTCCCGGTCACCGTGCAGAGAATCCTAGCCTGCCGGTCCGCTCCGGATGTTGATGCCGGTCAAGATTTCGCGTCAGCGGGCCGGTTGGCGGGCCCGGGCACGCGATGCCCGGGCAGCCTGGCACAGATCCACCCTTTTCTGGAGAGGGACGCGGCTGGCGTGCGGCGGGCCGGGTTGTCCCCGCGGGTGAAGAGGGGGCCTTCATGCATCGGGAACGCGAATGCTGGTATCGTCCGTTGGTGCGGTCGCGTCCACGCGGCCACCACTTTTCCGTGACGCGCGAGGCACTGAGGAATCATGAAGGCGTTCTTCCATCCGGCCCAGAATCGGCATCACCCGCGCACCTATTTCACCCGCGGCCAGATGCGGGAGCCACAGGAGATTCCGGAACGCACCAGGGGCATCAGCGAGGGCCTGGAGTCGCTCGGGATCGAGCTGATCGAGTCTACGGATCACGGCATGGGGCCGATCGCCGCGGTGCACGACCTCGGGTACCTGCGGTTCCTGGAATCCGCCCACCGCCGCTGGCCGGAGGAGTGGGGCGGCGAGGTGCTGTCGAACGTGTTCGTGCGCTCGCCGAACCCGCTGCGGGGCATCCTGGCCGAGGCCGCCCGCTACCTGGCGGACGGCAGCAGCCCGATCGGCGAGCATACCTGGGTCTCGGCCTACCATTCGGCGCAGACGGCCGTGTCCGCGGCGCGTGCCCTGATCGACGGCGAGCGGCGCGCCTACGCGCTGTGCCGCCCGCCCGGCCATCATGCGCGGCCGGACGCCGCGGGGGGGTTCTGCTACCTGAACAACGCGGCGATCGCGACCACGGTCCTGCAGGAACGCTTCCCGCGAGTGGCGATCCTGGACCCGGACATGCACCATGGTCAGGGCATCCAGGAGACTTTCTGGGAGCGCAGCGACGTGCTCTACGTCTCGATCCATGCGGATCCGACCAACTTCTACCCGGTCGTGACCGGTTTCGAGGACGAGCGGGGCGCGGGGGCCGGCTACGGCTACAACATCAACCTGCCGATGCCGCACGGCTCGCCGGAAGCGGTGTTCTTCGAGCGCCTGGACGAGGCGATCCGGGCGGTGCGGCTGTTCGGCCCGGACGTCCTGGTGGTGCCCCTGGGCTTCGACACCTACCGCGAGGACCCGCAGGCGCAGGTGGCGCTGAGCTCGGCGGGATTCGCCCGCATGGCCTCGGCGCTGCGCGAGATCGGGGTGCCGGTGCTGGTGGTACAGGAGGGTGGTTACTTCCTGGACGGCCTGGCCGAGAATACCCGGCAGTTCTTCTCCGGCCTGGAGCTGTAGCCGAACCCGGCAGCCGTCACCTGTCGCGGGATGTAACCGCGGGCGCGAGATCCGCGCCGTTTTGCTTTCCTCGGTGAAGGCGATCAAGCGCATCCTCAACGGTCTGGATGATCTGGAGCAGCTCGAGGCGAGCCCGCTCTGCAGCCGGCTGGTGATGGACGACCTGCGCCACACGGAGGATTGCCGCGAGGGCGTGAACGCTTTCGTGGAGAAGCGCAAGCCGCAATGGACGAATCGACGAGCAGCGCCGCCCGGGACCGGGACATCCGGCCGCAGGCGGCGAGGGGGGTAGTGCTGACATGGCGATACATCTGCGCCAGGTATGCCTGGTGGCCGAACGGCTGGC
Organism: Gammaproteobacteria bacterium; assembly: GCA_035638695.1. GTDB lineage: Bacteria > Pseudomonadota > Gammaproteobacteria > UBA5335 > SLRW01 > DASQZJ01. Next base: position 2,399 of record DASQZM010000048.1, read on the forward strand.
GCCGACGATTCGGGATCTCTCCCGGGTGTTCTCGGTCCGGTCCTGCTACGTGGATCCCGAGGTGGGAAAGTTCGGCCTTGAGAACACGCTGCTCGCGGTAGGGACGAAGTTCATCGAGGTGGTCGCGCCGGTACGGGAGCACACTGCCGCAGGCCGCTTTCTCGAGCGCCGGGGCGGCGACGGCGGCTACATGGTCATCTGCCAGGTGCCGACCCTGGAGGAGCAGGCAGCGCTGCGCGCGAGGGCCGACGAGAACGGAGTCCGCGTCGCCTTCGAGGCGGACCGCGGGAGCTGGAACATCATGCAGTTGCACCCGGGCGACATGGGAGCCTCGTTCCTTGAGGTCGACTGGGACCGGGAAGCCGACCCGACCGGCAACTGGCAGCCGGCCGGCGGCACGGACTGGCAGGACGCGGTAAGCACCGACGTGGTGTCGGACATCGTCGCGGTTGAGCTGCAGGGTGAGCAGCCGGAGAGCCTGGCCGAGCGCTGGGCGGCGGTGTCCGGCCTGCCGCTCGAGCATCGCAACGGGCAGGCGATGATCGCGCTCGGCAATGCGGATCTGCGCTTTGTGCCGGCCAGGGACGGGCGTGGCGACGGCCTCGGTGCACTCGATCTGCGGGTCGTGGACCGCGCCCGGCTGCTGGCCGAGGCCGAGCGCCGGGGAGCGCGGGTGTCCGATGAGCAGGTGATGCTCTGCGGGACCCGGTTCAATCTGGTGGACTGAGCCGGGCCATGCTCCCGAACCGCACGAGAACCGACGGACAATCCTATTGACGAGGTGAGACATGGTGGACACGACGCTGTTCGATCTGACGGGGAAGGTGGCACTGCTTACCGGCGCTTCCCGGGGCATGGGGCTGGCGATGGCTCAGGGACTCGCCACGCACGGCGCCACCGTCGTGATCTCCTCGCGCAGGCAGGAACATCTCGACGCCGCCGCCGAGGGGATCAACCGAGCCTGCGGCGCGCGGCGGGCCCACGCCGTCGCTGCCAACGCCGGGCGCAAGGGCGAGCTCGAGGCGTTGGTCGAGAAGACCCGGGAGCTCGCCGGCCCGGTCGACATCCTGGTTGGCAACGCGGGTGTGAACGTCTTCTACGGCAGCATCTCCGAGATCCCCGACGAGGCCTACGAGAAGACCATGACGGCCAACGTCGAGGCCAATCTCTGGCTCGCGCGCCTGGTGGCGCCCGACATGGTCACAAGGGGCGCGGGGTCGATGATGTTCACTTCCAGCGTGGGTGCCTTCAAGCCGTCCGAGACGCTGGGCGTGTACGGGATGTCCAAGCTGGCGCTGATCGGGCTGGTACGCAACCTGGCGCTTGAGTACGGGCCCAGGGGAGTCCGTGCCAACGCCATCTGCCCGGGGCTGGTCCGCACTGAGTTCGCCCGGGCGCTGTGGGACAATCCGGAGGCCGAGCAGCGGGCGAACTCGCGGATCCCCCTGCGCCGCCTCGGGGAGCCCGAGGACCTCGCCGGGGTGGCGGTGTTTCTCGCCTCGGACGCCAGCTGTTACATGACCGGGCAGGCGCTGACCGTCTGCGGCGGCAGCAACATGTGGACCTGAGAGCCCGCACAATGCATCGACAGGAGCGGCAAGCATGGACATGAAAGATCGGATCGTGGTCATCACGGGCGCGGCCGGAGGCATCGGTCGTGCGCTTGCGTTGCGCTTTGCGCAGGCCGGGGCGAAGCGCCTCGTGTGCGTGGATATCGACGGTGACGGCGCGCAGGCGACCGCCTCGGAAATCGGCGGCATTGGCCGGCGGGTGAACGTCGCCGCGGAGGGCGAGATCCGGACACTGATCGAGGACGTCGAGGAGCAGGAGGGCCCGATCGACCTGTTCTGTTCGAATGCGGGGATTTCGCTGCGTGGTGGGCCCGAAGTGCCCAACGAGGACTGGCAGCGGATCTGGGAGATCAACGTGATGGCGCACGTCTACGCGGCGCGTCATGTGGTGCCGCGAATGATCACGCGCGGCGGCGGCTACCTCCTCAACACGGCTTCGGCGGCCGGGTTGCTCTCACAGGTCGGTTCGGCCCCCTACGCGGTGACCAAGCACGCTGCCGTGGGCTTGGCGGAGTGGCTGGCGCTGACCTATGGCGACGACGGCATCAAGGTGTCGGTCCTGTGCCCCCAGGCGGTGCGCACCGCAATGACCAGAGGCATCGAGGACGGCGTCGCGAGCGTCGACGGGATGCTGGAGCCCGAGCCGGTTGCCGAGGCGTGCCTGAAGGCGATTGAGCAGGAGACGTTCCTGGTGCTGCCGCATCCCCAGGTGCTCGAGTACATGCGGCGCAAGACCGAGAACTACGATCGTTGGATTGGCGGCATGCGCAAGCTCAACCGGCGCTATAATCCGGGCGGAACGCGAGGCTGATCCGTTGCGCGGTCCCCGGGACTGCCCGTGCGGGGGACCGAACCCTCGGCGGGCGGTGCCGGGGGATTGCGCGGGAACCCGTTTTCGTGCGATCTCCCGTCGTAACGACTAGAACGACGGTGGGAGTGGGTTCACGAAATTGGGAGGCAAGGCCGTGAAAGCGATCAACCTGACGATCAGGGGCATGCGCGGCGCGGACTGCGTGGAGAGGATCCACAGGGCACTGGAGCGGCTCCCGGGCGTCGGCCTGAGCGACATCTCCTGGGAGAGAGGCACGGCCCGCATCGTCTTCGATCCCGACGAGGTTTCCGAGGCCAAGCTGCGCGCCACTATCGAATACGCGGGCTACAGCGCGGAGCCGGCACCGGGCCCCTGACGCGCGCGGGGCCGTCGCCGGCGCGTGGCCCGGTCAGATGGCCAGTGCGGTTACCAGCGCTGACGATTCCAGCACGTCCGCCTGCCGGGGAAAGACCTTGTCCAGCAGGCAGGCATGCACCTCGGGATCGCCGTCGGCACAGCAGTCACGCAGGACGAACAGGCGATAGTCCGCGTCGGCAGCGTGGCGCAATGTCGACAGCACCACGCCGCTGGTTGAGATGCCGGCCAGGATCAGGGTGTCGATCCCGCCTGCGCGCAGGATCATCTCCAGGTCGGTGCCCATGAAGGCCCCGACCCGGTGCTTGGTGACCACGACGTCGTCTTCCCGGGGCGCCACCCGGGGATGGATGTCCGGGGCGATTCCCCCGGACTGGCGGATCGCGCTGAAGATCCGGTTTCGCGGACTGATTTCCGGCAGACCGGGGCGGAAGGACACGACGACGTAGATGATGCGCATCCCGTGGTGTCGCGCGGTTCTGATGGCACCCGCGGTGGCCGCCAGAAGGGGCGAATCATCGCTGGTGTAGCGGGCGACGATCGCACTTTGGAAGTCCATCACCAGCAGGGCGCTGCGGGCGGGTTCGATGCTGGCCTGTTGCACGTGAGACATCCAGAATACGGAGCGGACTAAAAGGCATTCTGCCCACTCGCGCCCGGCCTGCGCAAGGGTGCCCGCCGCAGGGGACGAAGGCGAGGGAATTGGTCACGCGCGTGCGGCATCTTCTGCGGAGGTCCCGGGCGTGTACTCGGCTAACGGCGCGGGAACGACACGCCGGACTCACCGAGAATGCGCTACACGCCGCATCCCATGGCCGGCGGAGTTCTCCGGCCGCGGGTCCTGTTGGGCGGGCCCGCGGTGCTGGTCATGGTGGGCACCGCGATCGCGGCCTTCTTCATCCTCGAGCGGGGTTTTCCGGCCAGGCCTGCGGATTCGCTGGCCGGGACCGCCCTACTCGATGACCCAGACCGCAAGTCCTTCCCCGGTGCGAACCAGGCGGTCGCCCGTGTGGCGCCGCAGCAACTCGTCGATGCCCTCGATCCCGTGCACGTGCTCGCGCGAAACCGCGATGGTGTGGCAGCCGCGCTGCCGCGCGACGCGGATCAGCGCGTCGCACAGGCTCTCGCCCGGGAAAACGTCCCGGTCGAGCAGCAGCTCGATTGCCGAATCGGGAACCTCGGCTTCGCGCAGCACGGCATGTGACTTGCGCATGATCGGCTCGAGCCGGACCTCCAGTCCCGAGACCCATTCCGCGATCAGCCGGGCCAGCTCGCGCCCGAGCTCGGTCTCGCGCTCGGGATCGGAGGAACCGCCATGCTCCCGCAGCCGGGGCGGAAGCTCGGGCAGGCGGTGATAGACCAGCACGCGAAAGCCTGGACGGCTGCCAAGGACACGTCCGACGTAGGCCAAAGCCCGCCCGGCAGCCTCGCTGTCGTCGATTGCCACCAGCAGACTCTCGCCGCCGGCGCTCCCTTTGCTGTCTGTGTTGCTCATCAACGTTGCCCTTGGCTGGTCCCGCGGAAGGCTGCCTGCACGACCATCTCAGCACGGTGGGCGACCGGGGGGGCTGATCCTGATCAACGGCGAGCGCGCCTGTCCGGTACAGGACCGTGGCCCATCTGCGGCCGAGTGCCTATACTGGTCCGGAAACCCGGCCCCGTGCGTGTTCGTCCGGGTTGAGGCAACGACGCGGGGTCGCCACACGAGAAGAAGAGGCATTTGCCCGTCCATCATGGCCAGCATAACTTGTATCGACGATTTGCAGCGGCTCGCGCGGCGCCGCGTGCCGCGGATGTTCTACGACTACGCCGACTCCGGGTCCTGGACCGAGAGCACCTACCGGGCGAATCACGAAGAGCTGGCGGCCCTGCGCCTGCGTCAGCGGGTGATGGTCGACCTGTCCGATCGCAGCCTGCGGCGCGAGATGCTCGGCGAGCCATGCAGCATGCCGCTGGGATTGGCGCCCGTCGGGCTCGCCGGGATGCAGCACGCGGACGGCGAGATACACGCGGCACGGGCGGCGGAGCGCTTCGGCGTGCCATTCACGCTCTCGACCATGAGCATTTGCTCTATTGAGGATGTTGCCGCCCACACGGACAGGCCGTTCTGGTTCCAGCTTTACGTGATGCGGGACCGGGACTTCACGGCGCGGCTGATCGACCGTGCCCGGGCGGCCGGATGCCCGGCGCTGGTTCTCACCGCGGACCTGCAGGTTCTGGGTCAGCGCCACAAGGACATACGCAACGGCTTGACCGTCCCGCCAAAGCTCAGCGTCGCCACCGTCGCCAACCTGGCGTCAAAGTGGCGCTGGGGAGCGGGGATGTTGCGCACCCGTCGCCGTACCTTCGGCAACATTGTTGGACACGTGAGGGAGGCCAGCAATCTCGAATCCCTGTCCGGCTGGGTCGCGTCCCAGTTCGACCCTGCCTTGAGTTGGGACGACGTGCGCCGGATCCGCGATCGCTGGGATGGCAAGCTGGTGATCAAGGGAATCATGGACCCGCGGGATGCCGTCGAGGCCGTGGACGCCGGGGCGGACGCGATCCTCGTCTCCAACCATGGCGGGCGCCAGCTCGATGGCGCACCCGCCGCGATCCGGGCGCTTCCCGGCGTGGTGGCCGCCGTCGGGGACCGCGCCGAGGTCTATATGGATGGCGGCATCCGCAGCGGGCAGGACGTACTCAAGACGCTGGCTTCCGGTGCCCGCGGTGCCTTCATCGGTCGCGCCTGGGTATACGGGCTGGGGGCGATGGGCGAATCCGGCGTGACGAGCGCCCTCGAAACCATCCGCCGGGAGCTCGATACCACTCTCGCGCTATGTGGCCTGCGCGATATCGACGACGTGGATGAGGCGATTCTCTGGCGCGACTGACGTCGCCGCGCGGATACCGCTCTGCCCGGGCGCACGCGGCCCCGCCGCGCGAGCGTTCCACAGCCGGGTCAGCCGCGTGAGCTCGACACGGGCCCTTTGCCCCTGGCGAGCCTGCAGGCCAGCCGCGTCCAGGCCACGCGGTCGCGCTCGAGTTCTTCGCGCGAGCGCAGAACCACCCGCGCCCGTTCGACCAGCCCATCCCGCCGCACCTGCTGTTCCCGGCTGGCGGTACGCACCTGCGCGGCGATACCCTCCGGATCGCGGATACCATCCTCCACGCAGCGATCGATCAGGTCGGTCACATAGCGGGCTCCGGCCTCGAGGCTTTGCCGGGCTACCTGCGCGATGGCGCGCCGGGATTTCTTCGCCGGCAGAAAGGGGTTGCCAGGAGGCCTGACCGCGGAACGTTTGCGCGCCCGGTAGAAGGCCTTTTCGATCCTTCGGTCCGACCAGCCTGCGCGCTCGGCGGCCGCACGGGCACGGCGTTCGGCCTGGTCGCGGGGGTGCCCGTCGGCCCCGGCGGCAATGATGGCCTCGGCGGTTCGGATGTCCTGGATGAGCCGGCCGAAGTCCTTATAGGCGCTTGCGATGGTGTCGCCGTCGGCATCACCGCGCGGACCGGGGACAGGTTGACCGGTGGCCTGGCGAAGATGCGCGGCTATCGTCGATGCCAGGGAATCCCCGGCATACCGCGGGTTGGTTTTTTCCAACTGGATCGGAGCACGGATGGAGCGGGGCATCGTTGTTCTCCTGTCCGTCCGACGGAACCGATTTTCCTCCGCCGCCACGTCCGGCGCAACCATTTCCGCTGCGGTCACCGCGGGCCGGCTTTCCCGGAAGGCAGGGAACGCCGGAATCCGCGGGAATACGGGGCCGGCCGGCGGGCCGGGGACAAGGCATGCACGCCCGGATGCAGATGCTCTGGCATCAACTGACCCCGGGTGAGATGGCTGTCGATGCCACGGCAGACGTGGTCAAGGGGCTGCAGGTTAGTCGCTACACACGCGCCGCAGCCGTCTGCAAGCGCGCGACAAGGTGCGCGCCGCGCTCACCCCGGGACAGCGTCAGGCTTGGCGAACATGTATCGCCCGGGCTGGAGGCGCCAGCCTTGCCGGGCCGGCGGCTGGCCACCCGGCCCGACACTCCTGCTGTCGGGGACGCGCGCGTTGCGGGCACTTCGCAGACGCATCATCATCGGCCAGACTGTGGCTTTACCTGGCGGCGAAGCAGGACCGCAATGAGATACTGGCTCTCGGGGCTGGCGGGCGTCCTCGGAGGCGCATGGCTAATCGTGCATCGCCTCCTCGGCGGGCCACCCCCGGCCTCGTCCGGTTACCCGGCAGGCCCCTGGACGGGCCTGGTCCTGGGCGCCGCAATCGTCATCGGCGGGGCCTGGTTCATTCGCAAGGCCCTGCGGCGGTAATCAGTGCCCGGGTGTTACCGGGAAGAGACCTGGGAGTCCCTCTGCGAGCCCGAACTCCGGTCCGGTCTCCGACGCGAGCTGACCATCGCCGTTGCCTTGACCGCTTTTGCCGCCCCCGGCGGCGGTCGGACTCCGCCCGGCCGGGGTCATCGCGGTGCGGATCTCCTTGCGGCGCGACTCCAGCCGCTGGCGCTGGAAACTGGACAGATGGCCGCTGTGCAGGCCGATCTCGAGCTGCTGCAGCGCCATGTGGGACTGGCCGCGGATCAGGTAGTACTCCGACATGTAGTAGTGCGAGTCGGCGTCGTCGCCCATGGCGGTTGCGGCCCGGGCCAGCAGGCGGAGCTGGCGGGCGGTTTCGCTGTGGTCCAGCGGCAGTCGCAGCAGCAGCCTGCGCGCCTTCTGCGGCCTGCCCGTCTGCAGCAGCGCCTCCGCGTAGCTCTCGATCACGGCACGGTTGTCCGGATACAGGTTCAGCGCGGACTGATAAGTGTCCAACGAGGCGGTTGTGTTTCCGGCTTGGTTCTGGAAGTTGGCCAGCGCCAGGCGGTAGGCGAGCGTGTCCGGGTGCCGGCTGCGTAGCTCGTCGAGCAGCTTCAGGGCTTGGTCCGTATCCCCCTCACGTGCCAGCGACAGGGCATAGCCGTAGCGCGCGGCGTCATGCCGGATCCCCTTGGTCTGGTCCAGTCGCGCCTTGAAGTAGCTGGCGCTGTCGGAGGGATCGTCAGCTGCCAGCACCCGCGCCCGCGCCCGCGCGATGTAATAGCTGGGATCCGGCTTGGGGTGGATCTGCGGGTATTGCCGGGCGATGTTCTGGGCGTTGGCGATTCGTTTCGTGGTAACCGGGTGGGTTCGCAGGAAGCTGCTGTACGGCCCCTCGTTGTACTGTTCTTGGTGCTGCAACCGTTGGAAGAAGGTCGCCATCGCATCGGGGTTGAACCCGGACTGGGCCAGGAGCGATTCCCCGATGCGATCCGCCTGCTCCTCGTCCTGGTAGGTGTAGTTGATCTGGTGCTGGTAGGCGCCCGCGAGCCCGCCGGAGATCGCCGCCTGGGCCAGGTAGGGGTTGCCTCCGCCGGCGATGCCCGCGAGCAGCGCGGCACCGACCGCCGCCGCTGTTGCCATGCCGGTGCGGCGGGAATCCTCCATCTGCTGCGCAATGTGACGCTGGGTCACGTGGCTGATCTCATGCGCCAACACCGCCGCCAGCTCACTCTCATCATGGGTGGCCAGGATCAGGCCTTCGTTGACGCCGATGAAGCCGCCCGGCATGGCGAACGCGTTGACGTCCGAACCCTTGACCCAGAGGAACTTGAAGTGCCAGCTGGCCCCCTGGCTGTGCGAGACCAGCTGGTACCCGAGGTTATTCAGGTAGCTGGTCAGTAGCGCATCGTCCAGAAGCCGGTTCCTCTGGCGCATCTGGTCGACCATACTCTGTCCGACGGCGATGCCCTGATTGATGGACAACGTGTTGTCGGCTCCCAGGCCCATGTCGGGCAGGCTGTCGATGGGCGGGCGCGCAAAAGCCGTTGCCGGCGCCACAGCCAGAAGCACCAGCATGAATAGCACAAGCACTCGTTTCACTTTGCGACCCTGACCAGGTTGCGCCCTCTGGTAACTGGTTTGACCGACGCCGGACACGTGCGTTCCGGGGTCGGTAAAGCCAGCGTATCAGACGACGGTACCGACTGCCCGCCGGGGGATCCTCATCTACCAAACCCGGTCAGAGCTGATGCCGCGCTGCAGCGCTGCTGTCGATTTGTCCGGCAGGGCGCGGGCAGCGGAGCGTGGTGGTCGCTACACGGCCGGCGCGCAACACCGTCTCCAGGCGAGGCGACACGAGCGCCCGGAGGGGGCGATGGCGGTGTCGCGCTGGCTCGACGGGGTAAAGCCATGCCCGCGCTTCCGGGGCTTGTCTTCACCTCATACGCCAGCCCTGAAACGTGGCATTACCTCTGACCGGGTTAGTACAATGGGCCGATCGACAAGACGTGGTGGATCATCGATGGCCCGTTACGATCTCGAGATGGACCTGAGCGGCCTCGAGGCGCCCATGCACCTGCTCCGCGCCAGAAAGGCGATGGAAGCGATGTCGGCGGGACAGACCCTGCACGTGATCACTACAGAGTTCGAATCTGCGCCGGAGTTCGAGACCCTCGCGCGGCACACCGGCGGGGTGCTGCTCGGCAAGCAGGTGACGCGTGACCGGTTGCACTTCGTACTGCGCAAGAACTGATCTTTCCCCCGGGGAATCCGGGCCATCACTGATAAGTGTCCCGGGTCGAGGCGCCGGAGCGTGTCCCGCCGGATGCCGGAACGTCCGGAGCCCGCATGAATTCCTTCAAGCCTTGGTTTGATCGCTACCTCTCCGATCCCCAGGTGGTCTTCCTGACCACCAGCCTGCTGCTGGGGGTGGCCCTCATCGTCCTGCTCGGGGATATCTTCGCTCCGGTATTCGGCGCGCTGGTTCTGGCGTACCTGCTGGAGGCGCCGGTGCGCGGCCTGCAGGGCTGGCATCTGCCGCGCACGGCGGCGGTGTCAGTGGTGGTCGCGTTGTTGGTCGCCGGGCTCCTGTTCGTGCTGCTGGCGCTGGTGCCTCTGCTGGCGCGCCAGGCGGGCCAGTTCCTGCAGCAGGTGCCGCACATGGTCGACCGTGCGCAACAGCTGCTCGCGGGGCTTCCCCACCGCCATCCGCACCTGTTCACCGAGAAGCAGATCCGGGACCTGATGTCCGGATTGGGAACCCAGCTCGCCGGCCTCCGGGAGTCTGTGGTCGAGCATACCCTGTCAGTGGGCATGGGGCTGCTCACCTGGCTCGTGTATCTGGTGCTGATTCCGGTGCTGGTGTTCCTGTTCCTCAAGGACAAGGACCGCATCCTGGGCTGGATCCGGGCGTATATGCCACCAGGTTCCGGCTTGGCCGCGGAGGTCTGGCGCGACGTCGACCAGCAACTGGGCAACTACGTGCGCGGCAAGGTCCTCGAGATCGTGCTGATCTGGATCGTCAGCGGAGGCGTTTTCTGGATGCTTGGGCTGCACTACGCGATGCTCGTCGGCGCGGTCGTCGGGCTGTCCGTGGTGATCCCCTACGTGGGGGCGATGGTAGGCACGATCCCGATCGCCGCCGTGGCGTACTTCCAGTGGGGCTGGGCATTGCCGGCCGCCTACGTGCTGATCGCATACGGGGCGATCCATTTCTTTGACGGCAACATCCTGGAGCCGGTGCTGTTCGCCGGCGTAGTGGACCTGCACCCGGTGGCGATCATCATCGCGCTGCTGTTTTTCGGCGGCGTCTGGGGCTTCTGGGGCGTGTTCTTCGCGATTCCCCTGGCCGCGTTGGCACACGCGGTTCTCAAGGCCTGGCCGCGGAGGGAGGATGCGCGGCGCCGGCTTGAAGACCGGTCCGGCAGCCCGCCGCCGGACGATGGGAGCAACTGAACGGCTGGTCACGCGGCCCGGGCGCGCTAAAGGTTTTCCGAAGCGTAGTCGGCCAGGCGGGAGCGTTCGCCGCGCAACAGGGTGATGTGGCCGCTGTGCGTCCACGGCCGAAACCGGTCGACGGCGTAGGTCAGGCCCGAGGTCGTCTCGGTCAGGTAGGGCGTGTCGATCTGGGCGATGTTACCCAGGCATACGACCTTGGTACCGGGGCCGGCACGGGTGATCAGGGTCTTCATCTGTTTCGGCGTCAGGTTTTGAGCCTCGTCGATGATGACAAAGCGATTGATGAAGGTGCGCCCGCGCATGAAGTTGAGCGAGCGGATCCTGATCCGGTTGCGCAGCAGGTCGTTGGTCGCCGCCCGGGCCCACTCGCCGCTGTCCTTGGGCGGCGTGGCCAGGACTTCCAGGTTGTCCATTAGCGCGCCCATCCAAGGCGTCATCTTCTCTTCCTCGGTACCCGGCAGGAAGCCGATGTCCTCACCCACCGGGATGGTCACCCGGGTCATGATGATCTCAACGTAGCGGTTGCTCTCCAGGCATTGGGTCAGCCCGGCCGCCAGCGTCATCAGCGTCTTGCCGGTGCCGGCGGCGCCGAGCAGGGTGACGAAGTCGATCTCCGGGTCAAGCAGCAGGTTCAGCGCGAAACTCTGTTCGCGGTTGCGCGCGTGGATGCCCCAGACCGCGTGGCGCTCCCGATAGTCCTGTAGACGCTCGATGATCGCCTGGCGGCCATCGGTCTGGCGTACGACCGCCGCAAACTCCGAAGCGTCGTTCAGGTACAGGCACTCGTTAGGGTGCCACTCCGGGACCAGCGGGCCGGTCAGACGGTAGAACATCCGCCCGGTCTCCTGCCAGGACTGCATCTCCTGCCCGTGTTTCTCCCAGAAGTCAGCCGGCAGCGCATGGGTCCCCCCGAACAGGAGGTCGACATCCTCAAGCACCTGGTCGTTGTGGTAGTCCTCGGCCTGCAGGCCGAGGACGCTGGCCTTGATGCGCAGGTTGATGTCCTTGGACACGAGCGTCACGGAGACGTCGGGGTGCTGGCGCTGCAGCTCGATCACCGTACCGAGAATGCTGTTGTCCGGCTTGTTGCCGGGCAGGTTGCCCGGCAACTCCCCGGCCAGCGGCCAGGTCTGGAAGAACAGGCGGCCGGACGGACGGGCTCCGTGGTGCCCGTTGTCCGGAGCGCCCTGGGCCAGCGGCAGGCCGTGGCCGATGTCCCCCGTGTCCATGTCGCGCATCAGCTCGTCCATGAAACGGCTGACCTGGCGAACGTTGCGCGCGACTTCGGACAGTCCCTTCTTTGAAGCGTCGAGCTCTTCCAGCACGACCATCGGGATGAAGATGTCATGTTCCTGGAAACGGAACAGTGCGGTGGGGTCGTGCATCAGCACATTGGTGTCGAGCACGAAGAGCCGCCGTATGTCAGGCTGTGCCTGCTGGTTCACGGAAGCTATCTCTCCTGGCGCCGGGCGCCACTGGCAGTCAGAGGAACAGGGTCTGGACGTAAGAGAGCACTTCGTCGACGTGCCCGCTTACCCGCACCTTGCGCCACACCTCGCGCAGTGTGCCATCGCTGTCGATGATGAAGGTGCTGCGCTCGATTCCCATCACTTTGCGGCCGTACATGTTCTTCTCGCGGATCACCTTGTAGCGCCGGCAGACCGTTTCGTCGGTATCGGCCAGCAGGTCGAAGGGAAAGCCGTACTTCTCCTTGAAGCGCTCGTGGGCGGTCACGCTGTCCCGGCTCACGCCGAGGATCTCGGTGTCGGCCCTCTTGAAGGAATCGTAGTGGCTCGCGAATTCCTGTCCCTCGGCGGTGCAGCCAGGCGTGTTGTCGCGCGGGTAGAAGTACAGGACGTAGTTGCGCCCCACCATGTCGCGGCTGCTGATGGTCTTGCCGCCGGTGGCTGGCAGCTCGAACGCGGGCGCGGGATCGCCGATTACCAGTTCGCTCATCGTCTCTCCTTGGTTGCAGATATTCCCCAAGTGTTCCGCATTGCCTGAAAGATTCTACCGTTGCGAGGGCCGTTTGCGGGAGTGCTGGCTCGGCGGGTTTCTTGTCAGCTTCCAGAGCCCCACGGTACCATTGCTGCACCTTTTTCCGGGAGAATCCCCATGCTGCAGGGCAGTTTCGTCGCTCTGGTCACCCCGATGCACGAGGATGGCCGGATCGACTTCGAATCGCTCGGGCGACTGGTTGAATACCACGTGGACAATGGTACCAACGGCATCGTCTCCGTGGGGACCACCGGCGAGTCCTCGACGCTGGGCTTCGATGAGCATGACGAGGTCATCCGCGAGACCGTGCGCCTCGCGGCCGGGCGGCTGCCGGTAGTCGGTGGCACGGGCGCCAACAATACCGAGGAAGCGATCCGTCTGACGCGCTCGGCGAAGAAGGCGGGGGTCGACGCCTGCCTGCTGGTGACGCCGTATTACAACAAGCCGACCCAGGAAGGTCTCTACCGGCACTTCCGCAAGGTGGCGGAGGCGGTGGACCTGCCCCAGATCCTGTACAACGTGCCAGGACGCACGGCCTGCGACATGCAGCCGGATACCGTGGCGAGGCTGCTCGAGGTTCCCAACATCATCGGTCTCAAGGAGGCCAAGCCGGACATGCAGCGGATCATCGACCTGCGGCGAATGTGCGGGGACCGGCTGACGCTGTTCTCCGGCGACGACGGTACCGCGATGGAGGCGATGTTGCTCGGGGCCGGGGGTGACATCTCGGTCACCGCCAACGTCGCCCCGAACCAGATGCAGCGCATGTGCGCCGCGGCTGTCGCCGGCGACCGGGAGACCGCCGAGAAGATCAACCGGCCGCTCGAGGGTCTGCACAAGGCGCTGTTCATGGAGTCCAGCCCGATTCCCGTCAAATGGGCCCTGCACGAGATGGGTCTGATCCCGCCGGGCATCCGGCTGCCGCTGACGCCGCTGGCGGAAGCCTGTCGCGAGCCGCTGCGGCAGGCGCTGCAGGCCGCCGGGGTGCTCAAGTGAGGCGGCGGGCCGTGTTTCCCCTGCTGCTCGCGGCTCTGTTCCTCGCCGGTTGTGCCAGCCAGCGTTGCGGCAGCCACCAGGAGTACCAGAACGCGCGGGAGACTCCACCGCTGAAGGCACCGTCGGGCCTGCAGGTACCCAAAGTGGATTCGTCCATGCAGATTCCCAACGTCGCGTCGGCCCGGGGCAAGTCCCTGCGCATGCGCGCCGATGGCACCTGCCTGGAGACCCCGCCGCCATTCAAGCCCCCGGCGAAGCCGCAGGGCGACCAGGGCCAGCAGTCTCCCGGCTCGCACCCGCGGCGGAAGCCGCAGCGACCGGAAGTTCGGACGATCCCGGGAACCGGCCCGGGGACTGGCCCGCAGTAGCACCGGATCCGCCGGGGGCGGAAGCGTTGCCCCGCGGGTCGCCGATGGGTTACCGTTTTGCGCCCGGCGCGGCGCGTACGCCCGGTGGCGACGACATGCTGCCAGCAACGGAAGCCGCGCGCCAGGGCAGCTGTCCGAGCGGTGGAAGGAGCACACCTGGAAAGCGTGGGTAGCTGCAAACGCACCGGGGGTTCGACCGGATCGCGGGAGCGATCCGGAACGACGGGGCGCAGCGGCGCCGGCCCCGAAGGGGTGAGGCCCGTCAGGGCCCAATAATCCCTCCTTCTTCGCGGGCCGCAGGCCTGCCGGGCGGGGGTGAGAGAACGCAACGAGTATTGGAGAGGTGTCCGAGCGGTCGAAGGAGCACGCCTGGAAAGCGTGTGTACGTGCAAACGTACCGAGGGTTCGAATCCCTCCCTCTCCGCCATCTTCCCCAAAGGGGGGTCATAGGCCCCCTTTGGGGAAGATCATGAAGGTCGGATTCGAGCCCTCGGTGTAGATATTCAGGGTTCGACCGGATCGCGGGAGCGATCCGGAACGGCGGAGCGC
>DASQZM010000049.1:0-2590 GCA_035638695.1 Gammaproteobacteria bacterium
GCCGTCGCAGCCCTCCTTCTGCACGCCGGGCACGCCGCCCAGGAACTTGTCGGTGACGTCCTTGCCCAGGCCCGTCTTGCGGAAGCTCGCGCCGGGGAACTCCAGCACTTCCGGCTCGCCCTTGCGGGTCCTGCCGTCGCGCCCGAAGCGCGTGACCCGGAAGCGCACCGTCTCCTGCTCGTGGATCTTGCCCAGGTTGTGGTCCAGGCGCTCGACCTCCAGCCACTTGGCGTCGGGCGTGACCATCCGCCAGGAAGCCAGGTTGTCGACCGTGGTGCCCCACAGCACCGCCTTCTTGCCGCCGGCGTTCATGGCGATGTTGCCGCCGATGGTGGAGGCGTCCTGGGAAGTCGGGTCCACCGCGAACACGTGGCCCGAGATTTCGGCGGCCTCGGCCACCCGTCGGGTCACCACTCCGGCGCCGCAGCGCACCGTCGGCACGGGGTGATCGACGCCCGGCAGCTCGCGCATTTCCACCGGGTCGAGGAACTCCAGCTTCTCGGTGTTGATCACCGCGCAGTCCCCGGTCAGCGGCACCGCGCCGCCGGTGTAGCCGGTGCCGCCGCCGCGCGGGATCACCGTGAGGCCGAGGTCCACGGCGGTCTTGACCAGCGCCGCCATCTCCTCCTCGGTATCCGGGGTGAGCACCACGAAGGGCACCTCGACGCGCCAGTCGGTGGCGTCGGTCTGGTGCGAGACGCGCGAGAGGCCGTCGAAGCAGATGTTGTCGCGTCGGGTATGGCGGGCGAAAGCCCGCAGCGCCTTCTCGCGCTTCGCGCGCGTGGCCGGAAACCAGGCCTCGAATCCGGCCACCGCCTTGCGGCCCAGTGCCGCCAGCCGCAGCGCCTTCTGGTTGCCCTCGGCGCGCTCGTCGATCTGGCGCAGGCGGTGGTGCATGGCCTCCACCAGCGCCTGCAGGCGCTTGCTGTTGCCCAGCAGGTCGTCCTGGATGTAGGGGTTGCGGCCCACCACCCAGAGGTCGCCCAGCACCTCGAACAGCATGCGCGCGGAGATCCCGGTACGGCGTTTCGCGCGCAGCTCGTTGAGGATGTCCCAGGCTTCCTGCCCGAGGTAGCGAAGGACGATTTCGCGGTCGGAGAAGGAAGTATAATTGTAGGGGATCTCGCGGATGCGGGTGGTGTCGCTCATGCCTGCTGGTCGGTCCTGGCGGGAAGCGGTCGGTGAGAGCGGACGCTCCGGCTGTCGCCGGGGCGCGAGATGCAGAGTTTACCAGTCTTCCCGAAGGCATTGTCAGGTCTCAGAGCCGTCGTGCGCTGCGACGGTCAGGCCCGGGAGCAGGGCCTGGCGCGAGTCCGCGGTTACAGCGCCGGCACGTTCCGGTATCCTCGGGGCCGGGAGCGGCAAGCGCACACGGCTTTTACTAACATTGCCCGAGCGCCGTCGGACCGTGACCCCGCTCCGACGCGCCACCCGATACGCCCGACGAGAACGGAGCCGCCTTCCCGGCATGACCGAGACAGCCCAGTCAGTCCTCGAGCGCGTCTTCGGCTACGAGCGCTTCCGCGGCCCTCAGAAGGAGATCATCGACACGCTCGTCGCCGGCGGTGACGCCCTGGTGCTGATGCCCACCGGCGGCGGCAAGTCGCTGTGCTACCAGGTCCCGGCACTGCTGCGCCCGGGTTGCGCGGTGGTGATCTCGCCGCTGATCGCCCTGATGCAGGACCAGGTCATCGCCCTGCGCGAGCTGGGCGTGCGCGCCGGTTTCCTGAATTCCACCCTGACCCCGGCGGAGGCCGCGGCCACCGAACGCGCCCTGCGCCAGGGCGGGCTGGATCTGGTCTACGTCGCTCCCGAGCGCCTGGTGCAGCCGCGCACGCTGGCGCTGCTGCACGCGAGCCCGCTGGCCCTGTTCGCAATCGACGAGGCCCACTGCGTGTCGCAGTGGGGCCACGACTTCCGCGCCGACTACCTGGAGCTGGCGATGCTGCAGCGGGAGTTCCCGCAGGTGCCGCGCATCGCGCTGACCGCCACCGCCGACCTGCGCACCCGCGCCGAGATCGCCCGGCGCCTGGACCTCGCCGACGCGCGCCACTTCATCAGCGGCTTCGACCGGCCCAACATCCAGTACCGCATCGCCCAGAAGGGCAACGCCAGGCGCCAGCTGTTGCGCTTCCTGCGCGAGGAACATCCGCAGGACGCCGGCATCGTCTACTGCCTCTCGCGAAAGAAAGTCGAGGACGTCGCCGCCTGGCTCGCCGGGCAGGGTTTCACGGCCCTGCCCTACCACGCGGGCCTGCCGGCCGGGGAGCGCCACGAGAACCAGCGCCGCTTCCTGCGCGAGGAAGGCGTGGTGATGGTCGCCACGATCGCCTTCGGCATGGGCATCGACAAGCCCGACGTGCGCTTCGTCGCGCACCTGGACCTGCCCAAGAGCATCGAGTCCTACTACCAGGAGACCGGCCGCGCCGGGCGCGACGGCGAGCCGGCCACCGCCTGGCTGGTCTACGGCCTGCAGGACGTGATCAAGCTGCGCCAGATGCTGGAGGCCTCCGAGGGCAGCGAGCAGCACAAGCGCGCCGAGCGCCACCGCCTGGACGCCATGCTGGGCCTGTGCGAGAGCACCACCTGC
>DASQZM010000050.1:0-11967 GCA_035638695.1 Gammaproteobacteria bacterium
TGGTTCGTAGCTGCCAGGGTCGAGCCGCTGAGGTCCGCGGCCACGGTCTGGTCGAGCCAGTTCACGGTCACCGCCCCGCCCAGCGCGGCGCTGCCGCTGCCGGCCAGCTCGCCCGCGAGCGCGTAGATCTGCGCGCTGTCGCTGGACGAGACGTCCAGCGTGCCGAGGGCCGCCGGCAGCGTCGTGGGGCTGGTCCCGCCGGTCGTGCCCCCGGTGAGCCCGCCGACCGTCGCCTGCACCGTGTCCTGCGCGACGTTGGCGACCACCGCCAGCCCGCCGGCCACCTTGCCGCTCGCCTGCCCCCCCGCGGCGCCGCTGGCGATGAACCCGCTGCGCTGCGCCTGCACGCTCACGGTGTTGCCGGCGACACCGGAGCCGCCGTAGGACAGAGTGGACCCCGTCAGGCCCGCCGCGACGTCGTGCCGGGTCACGTTCACGGCGGCGGCAATCCCGAGCGCCGCCTTGCCGCCGAAGGACAGCGCCCCGGCCCCGTCCCAGATATTGCCGGTGTCGTTGGCCGTATCCGTGAGGTTGCCGGACAGCGCCAGGTCGCTGTTGACGATATCGGCCTGGGTCGAACCCTGGTCGAAGGTGACGTCGAGCGATCCCCCGATGGCGAACTTGGGCGAGGCGGCGCCGGCCACCGCCCCGCTGTTCAGCTCGGTCCCGGAGTTGGCCTTCACCTTGAGCGTGTCTGCCGTCAGCCGGGTCCGGCTCACCTGCGCCTGGGTATGCTGGCCGTTCAGGTTCAGCGCCATCGCGGCACCGGCGCCGACGGTGCCGCCGTACGCCAGTCCGCCCGCCGCCGACCAGACGGTGTGCGCGTCCGTCGCCGTGATGCGCACATCGGGGCTCGGCCCGCCGCTGACGCCGTCCACGACCGTCTGGTAGTTCGCGGGGGGCGGGGTGGGGACGGTCGTATTGCCCAGCGTCGCCGTCGTGGCGCCACCGAGATTGTTGATGGTGAAGGCGCCCACGCCGCCGAACTTGCCCGTGGTCGCCCCCGCGCCCACCGCGACCGAGATCACACGGGCGGCGTTGTCGGCGCTCACCCGCACGCTTCCGCTGCTCCCGGAGGCCGGCCCCGCCGTGATGCTCGCGTTTGCGACGCTGGCACGGGTGTTGTCGTCGATCCCGCCGTAGACGGCGGAGATCCCCAGGCTGCCCTTGCCCTGGCCGACGGCGGCGCTGCCGGCGAGCGCGATCACGCTCGCCCCGGGCGTCGCGTTCGACATGCCGCCGGCCGGGTGCGGCTTGCTGCCCTGGTTGCCGGCCGAGCCGCCGCCCATGCTGCCCTGCAGGGCCGGCAGCGCCGAGCCCGTGAAATCGAACGGCAACGTGTAAGAGGAGGGCAGCAAGGCCGCGAGGTTGTTGCCGTAGGCATTCTTCTGGCTCGTGGCGTCCACCGCCACGCCGGAGCTCACGGTCACCTGCGAGCCGGTCTTCTGGCTGCCCTTGCCGATCTTCGCCTCGGTGCTGTTGGCGAGCTCGTCGACCACCACCGCGCCGGACAGGCTCAACGTCTGGGTGGACCCGCCCCAGCCGCCCACGGCCGCGGCCGAGACGATCTGTGCCGGCGCGTAGGCCTGCACGTACAGGTTGGAGAAATTGTTGACCTGGCTTCCGAGCACCTGGGCCAGCGTGTCGTTGCCCGTCATCGCCACGCTCAGCGCGATCCCGATCCCGGCACGCCCGCCCGTGTAGAAAGCGCCGCCGCCGGTGCCGATGTCGGTGCTGTCGTAGGCTTGCACCGAGGCGGCGCCGCCGGGCGCATTCTCGAGCGTGCTGTCGCTGACCAGTGCCTGGGTGGTATCGCGGCCCACGCTCACCGAGCCCGAGCCCACGATCGAGGCCAGCGCCTTCTGTCCGCTGGCGGTGTTGACGGCCAGACCCAGACCCACGGCCACGGACTGGCCGCCGGCGATCGCCTGGACGTTGACGCCGTTGCCTACGCTGGTCAGATTCAGGACCGTGCCGTCGGTCAGGTTGGCCTCGGTGTCGCTCTCGAGCAGGTTCATCCCGAGCGTGCCGGCGATCGCCGCCGATGTGCTTGAGCTGCTGGCACCCATGCGGCTGAGTGCCCCGGCGCCCGCGGCCGCGAATATGCTGGTGTTGCGCAGCGCCCGGATCGAAGCGGTGCCGCTGCCCCCGAGGCTGACCCGGGCGTCGTCCAGCACGGCCTTGGTGGTGATCTGCGCCACGTTCACTGCGGCGCTGCCGGCCCCCGCCAAGCTGATCTTGGGCTGCTTGCTGGTGCCCGACGGGGAACCTCCCGCATCCGAGGCCGCAGTGTTGGGATTCTTCTGGTAGTCGCTTTGCAGCGAGCCCTGCGCGTCCTGCTGGCTGGCGGTATTGCTGTTCGCGTCGGAGAGCTTGGACTGGGCATCGCTGGCGGAGGAGGATGCGCGGTGCTGGCCGATCACGATGCTCTGGTTGTTGCCCGCGTTGTTGTTGTCGGACGACTTCGACACGACGCCCGTCTTCCAGGACGACACGCCCGTCTCGAGGTTGCCCAGCAGGCCGGTCGAGCCCGACCCGGAGCCGCTGCCGCTGCCCCCGCCGGTACTGCTGCTCCCGCCGCTGACGGCCCCCGCGACCGCCAGCGTACCCACGGCGCCGGTGGTCTGCGCCTGCACGTCCAGGCTCCCGGCCCGCACACAGACGGCCGCGGAGCAGTCCTTGGAGCTGCCCGGGGTGCCGTTCACGCCGGTGGTCAGGGTCGACGTGCTGGTGATGCCCGCCGTGGTGCTCGGGTCGATCAGGTCCACGGCGACGCCGAGGCCCACTCCGGCCCCCTGCGCCTTGACGACGGCGCCCGACAGGCTGAAGGCCTCGAGATCGCTGGCGGCCTTGATATCCACCGCGCCGGCGTTGGGAACAGTCTTCGGGGACAACGCGGAAACGCGGACGGTGGCGGCCTTGTCGATCTCGGCCGCGGTCTGGTCCGCGATCCGGGTGACCGCGACCGCGCCGTTGCCCGCGTAGCCGCCGCCCTTGCCCCCGCTCGGGGTGAAGCTGAACGCCCGGTTGGCGTCGCCGGCCCGTACGGACACGTCGTTCTTGGCGGTGTTCAGGGTGGCGCCGTCCGCCACCCAGGCGCGGGTGACGTTGTGGTAGTCGGTCCAGTCGAAGGCTCCGCCCACGCCGACACCCGACGGGCTCGACGGGGTGACGCCAAAAAACTTCAGGAACCCGTTGCCGGCACCGTCGAGCACCGCGCTGCCATTCTCCGCGTGCACCGACAGCGGCGCCTTCCACCCGATGGTGGCATCGCCGACGGTGGAGCTCGAGCCCTGCTTGCTCGACGACAGGGTCCCGGTCAGGGTCACCTTCGCTCCGGGCGCGATCCAGGCCTGCGTGTCGTTGGAAAACGAGAGGTAGTTGACCGCGCCGGCCACATTCAGATTGCTGGCCGAGGCGGACTTGGCCTGCGCGTATGTCGTCATCCCGTCCGGGCCCGTCAGCCCCGCCTTGATCTCCTCGAACGCCTTGCCGATGGCGCTCTGCTTCCACGCGTTCCGGAAACCGGCCGGGAGCTTGCCGAACGCGGACAGGGTATTCGGTCCCTGCGTCTGGATGATGTTGTCGAGCTGGGTGTAGAACCGGGTCGAGCTGTTCCAGTCCTTCGGGAGCAGGACGGCCGCGCCGCTGAGACTGATCAGATCGTCCACGAACGTCTTCACTTCCTGCTGCTGCTGCGCCCCCGCGAGATTCTTCCACGCCTGGTTGAGCTTCTGGTTCGAGGGGAAGCCGTTGCTGAGCTCCTGCCGCAGCGTCTGCGCCTGGCTGTAGACCTCGTTGTAGGGCTGCAGAAAGGACAGCGTGGTATCGTTGATGGCGCCCACCCCGACCCGGGCGGCCTTTATCTTCGCGCCCGCGCCGACGCTGGCATGCGCGTGGTGCTGCTGCCAGCTCAGCGCCGCGGCCAGGCTCACGCCGACCTTGCTCGAGCCGCTGGTGGTGGTGGACGTCGCCTCGGCGGAGGCGGTGCCGGCCATGGCCAGGTCGTGGAAACCCGGGGCGGTGTTGGCCGCGGCCACCACCACGTTCCCTTTCGCGTCGATCGTGGTCCCCGGGGCGATGGCGGCCGTGGCGCTCTGGTCGCCGTAGCTCAACGCCAGCGCCGAACCGAGGTCCGCGCTCGACGTGCCGGACCCGCTGGTGCCGCTCCCGGACCCGCCGCTGCTGCTCCCGGATGCGCCGGGCAGATCGTTTTCCGACGTCGCCGGCTGCGAAGCTTTGCCCTTGACGGTCCCGAGCAGATTGGCCAACAGTTCCTTGAACGGGCTCAACGACTGGCTGGAGCCTTCGCCGGGCAGCGTCACGGTCGAACCGGCGGCGGTGACGTCGGTCTCCGCCGACGCGACGTTCTTGTCCGTGGTCGAGCTGGCGGCAACGGTTACGTCCCCGGCGTTCCACAGGTTCGCACCCTCGGTCGCCGTCGCGCTCGTATTCAGGTTGGACAGGGCGACGACCATGCCGGCATTGGCCCCGGTCCCGGACGCGTCGGCAGTCGCCTTGTTCACGTAGCTCTGCTTGTTTTCCGCCTCCACCGCGACGTCGTAGGGCGACGCTCCCGAGGCTTGCAGGATGTCGGCGCCCGCGTTGACGAGCGCGCTGGTCTGCACGTTCGCGTGGTCGTAGCCCAGCGTCAGCGCCGGGCCCGTGCCGTCGAGGCTGTCGGCGACCTGCATGGCAACGCCGGGCTCCGCCTTGGCGCTGACATCCAGGGCGTGGGACTTGGCGTCCGTGCCCTCGAGCGTGATCGTAGCCCCGTTGTCCACCTGCGCCTGCGAAGTGCCGTTGACGAACGCGGCGACGGCCGCGAGGTACTTCGTCGGCCTCGACGCCATCTCGTTGAGCCACGTCACCGTGGGCTTGGCGTCGCTGCTGAGCTCGACCCGGGTACCGGTGATGTTCGCCGTGCCGTGCACGGTCACCGTCGCGGTGGACGAGCTCGTCAGGCGGTAGGCCTGCACCAACGCGGTCGACGACAACCCGAACTTGCCGAGTACCTGCTTGCCGATGGACTCGTATACCGCGTTGCCCCCGACGCCGGCGTCCGAGCTGGCCGAGGCCGACAGCTTGACGTCGCCCGCCGTGATGGTCCCGGACACGTCCACCGTGGCCGTCGCGCTGGGCTGGATGCTCCCGCTCACGATCGGGCACACGCTCTGGCAGGCAGCGCTGGAGCCGAACAGTCCGGAGGCGTTGGCGGCCTCCTGCGTGGCCTCGAGATCCACGGCTCCGGCGGATGCGCCACTGGTCGTTTCCAGCGTGTCGCCAGCGGGCAGATTGATCGAGTCGCCCGAATTCACATGGAGGTCACCGCCATTGGTGGTGATATTCCCGAGGGTGGCGCTGGCGCCTTTTGCGTTGGCGCCGGTAAAGCCGGTTCCGGCATCCAGCACCACGGAGCCGCCGCCGGTGGTGACCGAGGCGCCCGAGCCGAACCAGATGTCGCCGATGCCCTCGTTGCCGCTCAGCGAGTTGCGGTAGCCGGAGGTCAGCGTCACCGTGCCGGCCGATCCCCCGCTCGTGTCGAGCGCGGCGCCGAGCTGAATCGGGCCGCTGGAGTTGACCGTGATGGCGCCGCCGTCCGTGCTGACCTTTCCCAGACGGACCGTGGGCTTCGCGGTGGGGGGAGTGGAAGCGGCAAAGCTCTGGATCGCACCGGCGTCGGTGAACCCGGCTCCGGCATCCAGGATGACGGATGCCCCGCCGGTGGTGATCGAGGAGCCCGAATTGAACAGGATGTCCCCGGTGCCGGACGTCTTGGTCTGGGGATTGAAGTCACCCGCCTCGAGCGTCAGCGTCTGCTTGGCCGTGAGGCCCGGCAGGGCGACGCTGGCCGCAGCGCCCGAAGGGCTCCCGATGGTGATCTGGTCGAACGCCTTGAGCGTGATGTTGGTATCGCCAAGGTTCTGCAGGGTGGGGACCGTGACGTAGCTGGGACTCGGCGAGGGCGACGTGTCGCTGAAGCTGCCGACCGTGGACTGCGAGCTGCCGGTGCTCGGCGTTGCGGCGGTGCCCGTCGACGGTGCCGTATCGACTACGTAGAGGTTGTCGGGATCGAGCAGCAGATCGCCGATGCTGCCGTCCGGTGCGTCCGTGTCGACCTGGCCGTGAAAGCTCAGCCCGTGGGCGGCGGAGACCTCGACCTGGCCGCCGTTGCCGCCATGGGGGCCACCCCGCGCCGCGATCCTGCCGGCGAAATTCGTGCCCTGCTCGCTCCACACCACGACGTGACCACCGTTGCCGTCGTTGGTGGCCGAGGCATCGATCCGTGCCCCCGCGTGCACCGCGGTGGTCTGCGCGTCGGCCAGCGTCCCCTGGCCGTGTGGCCCACCCCCGATCAGCACCTGCCCGCCGCCGGCCGGGCCGGACGTATCGAGATGCGCGCTTCCGCCCACCTCGACCTGCGCGGCGGTCACGGAAACGGCGCCACCGTCGCTGGCATGCGCCTCCACGCCGCCGGCCACGGTGGCGGACTGCGCCCCCACGATGCGGACCACGCCGTCGTGCGCGACCGCCCGCGTCCCCTGCTGCAGGCCCTGGGTGTTGACCGTGGCCCGGAACAGCTCGCCGCGGGCCCGATCGGCCCGACCCGCCGTCAGGCGCCCGGTATCGGCGACCAGCACCTGGGCGGCGCTCAGGGTGATCCCGCCGCTCGCGTTGACGTGGCCCGCGATGTCGATCCGCCCATCCGCCGAGAGCGGCGCTTGGCCGTCGAGGAACTGCGCCACCGCCTGCCCGTCGATCTGCCCACTCTCGCCGAGCATGCGGTTCATGAACGCCCGCGTGGGCGTGGAGACGCTCAGGCTGCCGACGTTGATCACGCCGGACTGGCCCACCAGCAGGCCGTCAGGATCGGCGAAGGCGACGTTGCCGCCGATCTTCCCCGCGCGATAGGCGTTGAGCACGCCATCGATCACGGTGCGCCCACCGTAGACCAGGTTGACCAGGTTGCTCGCGCTCTTGGGCAGGTGGAGATTAACGGTGTTGCCGCGCGCCTCGCGGAACCGGGTGAAGGCGTTGAACGCGTCGGCGCCGTGGACCGTGCCCGTGGTGACGTCGGTGACCCTGCCGTGGACGTGCAGGCGGGTTGCCGTACGCCCGTCCGGGGTGATGACGTTGCCGGCTGCGCGCGCCGTGCCGGCACCGCCCGCCCCGAGCACCGCCAGCACCGCCGCGGTGATCGGAGTCAGCCGCGGGCGGGGCAGCTTGCGCGGCGCCCGGATCGCACCGACGTGCCGTCCCTGGGGTGGTCCCGCGAGCGAGCCGTTGCTGTTGCCTTTCATTCCTCCCCCCTCCCTGCCGTGCGTCCTCCATCCGGTGCGGGCACAAGACCGCTGCCCGGCCGCCCGCGACGGGCGTCGATAGAACGCGACAGCATCCGGCTGAGCGATCGGAGTCGATCGCTACGGCGTTGCCTGGCGTGCGGCCGGACGGGATTCGTCCAGCCGCGAGGTCAATCGCTCGACGTTGCTTAGCGAGAACAGGTGTGCGTAGATCGGGCCCAGATCCCCCGCGTCGAACAGGCCGCGCAGCGCGGTGTCGTCGAGCCGGCCCAGGCGCTCCGCGTCGATCACGTGGACGCCCTGGAGCACGAACGGCTCCCCTTCCCGGGGAGTCACCTGCACGACCTTGGGCTGCAGCAGGGACAGCTCGTCCAGGCGCTGGACGAAATCCCGGGTGCGCTGCATTTGCCCCTGATACTCGCTCAGGAACTGCAGCGCCCGCTGCAGGGGCGGCGTCTCCTTGCCCGCCTCGTCGAACAACGGCTCCCCTTGTTCGCTTCCCAGGCCCGGGTATTCCTCGTCCACGCACACGGTGAAGTCGTCGCCCTCGGGTTTTTCCGCCAACACGAACGGGTAGCGGCGCACGAACGCCGGGACGTAGCCGTGGGGCCAGCTCCCGTCGGGCTCGACGAACAGGTTCTCGTCGGCCCGCAGGCCGACCAGCACGGAGGGGATGGAACGCGCGGGCTCAGACCCGGCGAACACGATGGGGTAGTGCTTGCACGCCTCGGGAAACTCGACCGCCGCGACCGGGACCGAATTGACCTCCCGGGCGAACGCGTAATCGCCCGGCATCTGCCGCAGGCGCAGCGTGCGATGGGTATCGCGGTTGAGCGGGACGGGCCGGCGATAGAACAGCAGCGTTCGCGGGCCGGCCGCCGGCTGCTCGCCGCTCGCCTCGGAGGGTTCCTGGAACGCCGCTGCGTCCCCCGGACCGTCAGCCACGGTCTCCGGCCGTTCTTCTTCGTTGTTCACTGTGTGACTCGCCTTGCCCCGCACCCTGCAAGGGGGATCGCGGGCTTGTTCGTGTGTTATTGCTTTTTTGGGTTAGAACAAGTCTGATTCCATTGTCAACTGCCTTCCGTCGCGCGATCGCCGCTGTTCGTCTGACCGAAGGGGAAAATCCGAGCCGGCACGGGGGGGTACGCCGCGGAAGTCGAAACCGCTCCAGGGCCGCTTGCAGAGGCGGCCGCCGGGCCTTTGGCGACAGCTTGCGCAGTGATTGGCACCCCGGCTCCGGCGCGCCGCCGGACCGGTAAGCCCCCGCTTTCGCAAAGGCTGCGCCGGTCGCGAGCGGGACCTCAGGCGAGCGCGTCGAGCAGTCCTAACAGCTCATCCGTGCGCGCGCGCAGCAGGGCCGGATCGCCGCGCGATTCGACGTTCAGCCGCACCACCGGCTCGGTGTTGGAGGCGCGCAGGTTGAAGCGCCAGTCGGGGTACTCGATGCTCACGCCGTCGACGTGCTCGACCCGCAGCGCGCCGTCGCGGTAGTCGCGCTCGACCGCGGCCAGGGCCGCCGGGGCGTCGGCCAGCGCGCGGTTGATCTCACCGCTGGCCGGGTAGCGCGCCATGCGCTCGTCGACCAGTTGCGAGAGCGGCTTGCCGGTGCGGCCGAGCATCTCCGCGACCAGCAGCCAGGGGATCATGCCGCTGTCGCAATAGGCGAAGTCGCGAAAATAGTGGTGGGCGCTCATCTCGCCGCCGTAGGCGGCGTCCTCCGCGCGCATCCGCGCCTTGATGAAGGCATGCCCGGCTTTGCTCATGACCGGCTCGCCGCCCGCCGCGCGCACCATCTCGACGGTGTTCCAGGTCAGACGCGGATCGTAGACGATCTTCGCCCCCGGCTCCCGGCGCGCGAAGGCGGCGCCGAGCAGGCCGACGATGTAGTAGCCCTCGATGAAGCGGCCGTTCTCGTCGAACAGGAAACAGCGGTCGAAGTCCCCGTCCCAGGCGATGCCCATGTCGGCCCCGGCCGCGCGCACGCGTTCGGCCGTGGCCGCCCGGTTCTCCGGCAGCAGCGGGTTGGGGATCCCGTTGGGGAAGGTCCCGTCCGGCTCGGCATACATCCGCAGCAGCGCGAACGGCAGCCGCGGCGCCAGCGCGTCGAGCACCGGCCCGGCGCAGCCGTTGCCCGGGTTCACCACCAGGCGCAAGGGCTTGAGCGCGTCGCGCGCGACGTAGCCGAGCAGGTGGGCGACGTAATCCGCCCGGGTGTTGAGCGCCCGCCGCGACCCGCGCCGCGCCGGCTCCGGGAACGCCCCGGCCTCGGCCAGCGCCCGCACCTCGGGCAGCCCGGCGTCGCCGCTCAGCGGGCGCGCCTGCTCGCGCACGAACTTGAGCCCGTTGTAGTCGGCCGGGTTGTGACTCGCGGTCACCATGACCCCGCCGTCCATGCCCTCATGGAAGGTGGCGAAGTACACCTCCTCGGTCCCGCACAGCCCCAGCTCGAAACAGTCCGCCCCGGCATCGGTAATGCCGTGCGCCACCGCGTCCGCCAGCGCCGGCGAAGACAGCCGCATGTCGCGCCCCACCACCACCCGCCGCGCCCCCAGAAAAACCGCGAACGCCCGCCCGACCCGATAGGCGATCTCCTCGTTGAACTCGTCGGGGAGCCGACCGCGGAGGTCGTAGGCCTTGAAGCAGGTGAGGTTCATGCGTGGGTTGGGCATTCGGGTTCCGATGGTGATGGCAGCGCGGGTGGAAATTCCAATGTTTCAGGGCGGTTTTAGGTTTTAGGTGTTAGGTTTTAGGCAAGAGGCAGGGACGCCTCGTTGCTGCTGCGTGCTGTTTTGACAGGGATGATGTCGTGGCCTACTGGTCATTTGAAGATCTCGAGGTGTGGCAGCGGGCTGTCCGTCTTGCCGTCGACGTCCACCGTGCGCTCCGGGACTCCAGGGAGTGGGCGCTGAAGGACCAGACGCTCCGGTCGGCAATCTCAGTCGCTTCCAACATCGCCGAAGGCATCGAACGCGACACGGCCGCGGACGCCGCGCGTTTCATCCATATCGCCAAGGGCTCCGCCGCCGAACTCAGGACCCAGGTCCAAATCGCCCGGCGCATCCAGGTAATCGACGAGGCCACGGCCCGGTCCATGGTCGATGAGCTTCGCCGGATCTCGAAGATGCTCCACAGGCTCGCGCACTACCTCAGAACCACCCCAGAAAGAGGCTGACACGAATGCGTACACCCCCACGCCCAAACACGCCCCGTCTTACCTAAAACCTAAAACCTAAAACCTAAAACCCAACCACTCTATGGACTCCGTCCATAGTTGTCTTCAAAGCGTACAATATCGTCCTCCCCCAGATACGCCCCCGTCTGCACCTCGATCAGCTCCAGCGGGATCTTGCCCGGGTTCTCCAGGCGGTGCTGCGTGCCCAGGGGGATGTAGGTCGATTCCTGCTCGGCGAGCAGGAAGACGTCGTCGCCGCGGGTGACGCGGGCCGAGCCCTTGACCACGACCCAGTGCTCGGCGCGGTGGTGGTGCATCTGCAGGGACAGGGCGCCGCCGGGGCGGACGCAGATGTGCTTGACCTGGAAGCGCTCGGCGGCGGCGATGCCCTCGTACCAGCCCCAGGGGCGGTGCACCCGGCGGTGGAAGGCGGACTCATCGCGGCCCTGGGCGCGCAGCATCGCGACGATCGCCTTGACCTCCTGGACGTGCTCGCGGCCGGCGACCAGCACCGCGTCGGCGGTCTCGACCACCACGTGGTCGCGGATGCCCACGGCGGCGACCAGCCGGTGCTCGGCGCGCACGTAGGAATCGCTCACGTCGTGCAGCAGCACGTCGCCCAGGACCACGTTGCCGGACGGGTCGCGCTCGCTCACCTCCTGCAGCGCCGACCAGGAGCCGACGTCGCTCCAGCCCGCATCGAGCGGCACCACCACCGCGCGCTCGGTGTGCTCCATCACCGCGTAGTCGATCGAGTCCGAGGGCGAGCTCTCGAAGGCCTCCCGGTCCAGCCGGATGAAGTCCAGGTCGCGCGTCGCTTTCGCCAGCGCCTCGCGGGTGGCGGCCAGGATCTGCGGCGCGTGCCGGTCGAGCTCCGCGACGTAGGTGCCGGCGCGGAACATGAACATGCCGCTGTTCCAGAAGCAGTCGCCGGAGGCGACGTAGCGCCGGGCCGTCCTGCGATCGGGCTTTTCCTCGAACGCCTGCACCGGGCGCACGTCGCCCTCGGCGGCGGCCGCCCGGATGTAGCCGTAGCCCGTCTCCGCCCGGTCGGGCACCACCCCGAAGGTGACCAGCGCCCCCTTCTCCGCCGCTGCCAGACCCTCGCGCAGGGCCGCGTGAAACGCCTCCATGTCCCGGATCACGTGGTCCGAGGGCAGCGCCACCAGGATCGCCTCCGGGTCCTGCTCCAGCGCGGCCAGCGCCGCCACGGCCAGCGCCGGGGCGGTGTTGCGCCCGACCGGCTCCAGCAGGATCCCGCCCGCCTCGATGCCGCCCTCGCGAAGCTGCTCCGCCACCAGGAAGCGGTGCCCCTCGTTGCACACCACCAGCGGCGCGCCCACGCCCTCGAGGCCGTCCAGCCGCGCCAGCGTCTCCTGCAGCATGCTGCCGTCGGCGGTCAGGGGCAGGAACTGTTTCGGATACTGCTCGCGCGAGAGCGGCCACAGGCGCGTGCCGGAGCCGCCCGAGAGGATTACCGGGATCATCTGGCCT
>DASQZM010000051.1:0-7794 GCA_035638695.1 Gammaproteobacteria bacterium
CCGGATGCGTACCCCGTGCGAGCGCAGCCGCGGGTCCTTCAGGATGGTCGGACCGCGCTTGACGAACAGGTCCATCAGGTACTCGACCTCCTGCGGCGGGCGCGAGAAGTTGTCGTTGCTGAACACGAACAGGGTCACGTGCCGGATGCCGGTCTGCGCGCACCAGTCCAGCACCTCGATCAGCCGGTCCACGCCGAAGTGATGGCCGAGCCGGGCGTCCATCCCCAGCGCGCGCGCATAGCGCCGGTTGCCGTCCAGGATCATGCCCAGGTGCCCCGGCACCATGCCGCGCGCCACCTCCTGCTCCAGGTGCCGTTCGTAGATGCCGTAGAGCGGGTGGGTGAGCACGCGCCAGGCGGCGCGGGAGAAGGCCTGGACGAGTCGCAGGCGGGCGGACCAGCCCGCGGGCAGGGTGCGCGTGTTCAAGATTGCCGATGCCTCATGCCAACCAGGGAAGATCGTCGTCGCCGGGTATTCCGGGGCTCGCCGGGCCCTCTGTCGGGTAACGGCAACGGCCGGGCGACGGCCGCCATCACCGGGCAGCATTCTAACAGCTTGTCGCGCGACCCCGTAGGGGATCCGCCGACGACTGGTAGCGTCGCGTTTCCCCAATGGTCCTGGCGCGATACGCAAGTGCCCGATGAGCCGCGTGGAGTTCTGCTGATCCATGACTCCCGGCGTGCCACCCTATTCGGACAGGTTGCTGTAGCTGGTCCTCCGGGGCTGGCGAAGAGGCGTCGCAGGGCCTGCTCGAAGTGCTCCCGCGGACAGGTCCCGGCGTCGGGATCGAAGGCGGCGCCACTACCCTCGCGCCTTGCCGCGACGGCTCGGGGGGTCGCCGGGGCCTGACCATACCTTCGGCAAGATTGCTAAGATCGAGAGGCAGGTCATGGCGACACGCGAGCGAGAGATGCCGACAGCAGACAGGCCCGTCGCACCGGATGCGGCGACTCACGAGGTGTTCAACCAGCCACCGCCGCTGGAGGGCTACAACGCCTACGCCGCGGACACCGCGCTGCGCGAGGCGTTGCACCGCGAGGGCGGCGGCTGGGGCGAGCAGCGGCTGCAGCGCTTCGGCGAGATCGCCGGCGGCGAGCTGCTCGAGGTCGGGCGCCAGGCCAACGAGAACCCGCCGCGGCTGCGCGCCTTCGACCGCTATGGCCACCGCATCGACGAGGTCGAGTTCCATCCCGCCTACCACCGCTGCATGGGCATCGCGAAGGAGCACGGCCTGCACAGCCTCGCCTGGACCGCGCAGCGCGAAGGGGCGCAGGTGGTCCGCTCGGCGCTGATCTACCTGCACAACCAGTTCGAGGCGGGCAGCATGTGCCCGATCACCATGACCCACGCTTCGGTGCCCGCGCTGCGGCACCAGAGCGACGTCGCCGAGGCGTGGCTGCCGAAGATCCTGGCGGACGTCTACGATCCCGCCTGCCGTCCGGCGCCGGAGAAGGCCGGCCTGACCGTGGGCATGGGCATGACCGAGAAGCAGGGCGGCTCCGACGTGCGCGCCAACACCACGCGCGCCCGGCCGCTCGGCCGGGGCGGCCCGGGCGGCGAGTACACGCTGGTCGGACACAAGTGGTTCTTCTCGGCGCCCATGTGCGACGCCTTCCTGGTGCTGGCTCATACCGAGCGCGGCCTGTCCTGCTTCCTGCTGCCCAAGTGGCGCCCGGACGGTACCCGCAACCCGATCCAGATCCAGCGCCTCAAGGACAAGCTGGGCGAGCGCTCCAACGCCTCCTCCGAGGTGGAGTTCCGGGGCGCCTTCGGCTGGATGCTGGGCGAGGCGGGGCGCGGCGTGCCCACCATCCTGGAGATGGTCGCGCAGACCCGCCTGGACTGCATGCTCGGCTCCTCCGGCCTGATGCGCCAGGCGCTGGTGCAGGCGCTGCACCACTGCCGCCATCGCGAGGCGTTCGGCAAGCGCCTGCTCGACCAGCCGCTGATGGGCAACGTGCTGGCCGACCTGGCGCTGGAGTCCGAGGCCGCCATGGCACTGTCGATGCGCACCGCCCGCGCCTTCGAGGAGGCCGCCCGGGGCGAGGAGCACGGCACGTTGCTGGCCCGGATCATGACCCCGGTGGGCAAGTACTGGATCTGCCGACGCACGCCGGTGCAGGTGAACGAGGCCCAGGAGTGCCTGGGCGGGGCCGGCTACGTCGAGGACCACATGATGCCCCGCCTGTACCGCCAGGCGCCGCTGAACTCCATCTGGGAAGGCTCGGGCAACGTCCAGTGCCTGGACATGCTGCGGGCGATGCAGCGCTCGCCGGAGTGCGTCGAGGCGCTGCTGGCGGAGCTGCGCTCGGTCGCGGGCGAGAACCCGCACTACGACGCCCACCTGCGCGAGGTGCGGGCGATGCTGGGCGAGCGCGGGGAACTTCAGGCCCGCGCGCGGCGTCTGGTAGAGAAGACGGCCCTGGCCCTGCAGGCGTCGGTGCTCATCCGCTCCGGCAACGCCGCGCTCAGTGACGCGTTCTGCGCCGCCCGCCTCGGCGGCGACGCGGGCCTGGCGCTCGGCACCCTGCCGCCGGGATCCGGTCTCGATGCGATCGTCGAGCGGGCGGCGCCAGGGCTTTGAGCGCCTCCGGCGCGCCCGCGCATACGTGATGCTCCCGGCCGTTGCGGTTTCCCGCGCGCCCGTGCGGGAGCACGAACGAGGAGTGGGCGATGGAGGTAAGACTGGACGGCAAGCGCGCCCTGGTCACCGGCGCCAATTCGGGCATCGGCGCGGCGATCTCGCGCGAGTTCGGGGCCGCGGGCGCCCGGGTGGCGGTGAACTATCTCGCCCATCCGAAGGCCGCGCGGGATCTGTGCCGCGAGATCGAGGCCGCCGGCGGCGAGGCCCTGCCGCTGCAGGCGGACATCAGCGATCCCGCCGCCGTCGGGCACCTGTTCGCCGAGGTCGACCAGGCCTGGGGCGGGCTGGACGTGCTGGTCAACAACGCCGGCATCGACGGGCCGCGGGAGCGCGCCTGGGAGGCCCGCCTGGAGGACTGGCGGGGGGTGTTCGAGGTCAACCTGTTCGGCGCCTTCTACTGCGCCCAGGAGGCGCTGCGGCGCATGGTGCCCGGGGGCGCCGGCACGGTCATCAACCTCACCTCGGTGCACGAGATCATCCCCTGGAGCGGCTACAGCGCCTACACCGCCAGTAAGGCGGGGTTGTCCATGCTCACCCGGACCCTGGCCCAGGAGGCCGCGCCCTACGGCGTGCGGGTGCTGGCGCTGGCCCCGGGCGCCATCGAGAGCCCCATCAACCGCGCGGTGCGCGAGGACCGGCACGCGCTCGAGGACCTGCTCGAGAAGATCCCGGAGGGGGCCCTGGGCGATCCGGTGGACATCGCCCGCATGGCGGTGATGCTGGCCTCGGACCTGTCCCGCTACGTTACCGGCACCACGGTCTACGTGGACGGCGGCATGACCCTGTTCCCCTCCTTCACCCAGGGCGGCTGAGCGATGCGCGAGCCACCCCGCTACGATCCCGCGCGCATGCCGGAGTTCAAGCCGATCGAGGCCTACGGCGCCATCGGCGACACCCGCACCGCCGCGCTGGTGGGCGAGGACGGGTCGATCGACTGGGCCTGTTTCCCGGATTTCGACAGCCCGGCCGTGTTCGCAGCCCTGCTGGATCCCTCCGCCGGCCGGTTCGCGGTACGCCCGGCCGAGCCCTTTCGCAGCCGCCAGTACTACGAGCCGGGCACCAACATCCTGGTCACCGAGTTCACCACCGACCGGGGCGGCGTGGTCCGGATGCGGGATTTCATGCCGGTGATCGCCGAGCGCCGGCTGCCCGCCTCGGAGATCCACCGCAAGCTGGAGGGTGTGGCAGGGCACGTGGAGATGGACCTGGTGTTCGAGCCCCGCTTCGATCACGGCCTCGAGCCGCTCACCCTGGACCGCCACGCCTACGGCGCGATCGCCCGCGACCGCAACGGCAGCGGCCGCAGCCTGACGCTGGTGAGCCCGGTCCCCCTGGAGGTGGGCGAGGGCCTCGCGCGGGCCCGCTTCGTGCTGGACGGCGGCGAGCGCGTATGGCTGATCGTCGACTGGGACAGCAACCGGGTGCATCCGACCGCCGCCTACCGTTCGGAAACCCGCATTGCCCTCGCGCGCGGCTACTGGCGCGACTGGATCTCGCGCCTGCGCTACCAGGGCAACTGGCGCCAGGAGGTCGAGCGCAGCCTGCTGGCGCTGAAGCTGCTGACCTACGGCAACACCGGGGCGGTGATCGCCGCGGTTACCGCCGGCCTGCCGGAGTGGCCGGGCGGCGCGCGCAACTGGGACTATCGCTACACCTGGGTGCGGGACTCGGCCTTCATCCTGCGCGCGTTCTTCACCGCCGGCTTCGTGGAGGAGGGCACGGCCTACTTCGACTGGCTGCTGGAGCACTGCCTGGGGCGCGACGCCGAGCCGGGGGTGCTCTACACCATCCACGGCCAATCCGACCTGGACGAGCGCGAAATCCCGTTGCGCGGCTGGCGCGATTCCCGCCCGGTCCGCGTCGGCAACGGCGCCAGCGGCCAGTTCCAGCTGGACATCTACGGCAGCCTGATCGACGCGGCGCTGCACTACCAGGAGGCCGGCGGGGTGCTCACCATGGTCGAGGCCGAGCGGCTGGTCGCGATCATCGAGCGCGTGCGCGAGCTCTGGCGCCGTCCCGACGACGGCATCTGGGAGGCCCGCGACGGCCCCAAGCATCACACCTATTCCAAGACCTGGGCCTGGGTGGCGCTGGACCGCGGGGTGCGCCTGGCGCGCCGGCTGGGGCTGGACCTGCCCTGGGAGGAGTGGGCCGAGGAGGCCGAGGCCATCCGCCGCGACGTGTTGGCCAACGCGTACAACGAGGAGGTCGGCGCGTTCACCCAGTACTACGGCGCGGAGGTACTCGACGCCGCCGTGCTGGTGATGCCGATCACCGGGATCATCTCCGCCAGCGATCCGCGTTTCCGTGCCACCCGCGAGCTGATCGTGGACAAGCTCGCCGCCGGCCCGTATCCGCTGCTCTATCGCTACGACCCGAGGCTTGCCTCGGACGGCGTGGGCGGCGAGGAGGGCGCCTTCCTGCTGCCATCGTTCTGGCTGGTCGAGTGCCTGCTGCTGGCCGGCAGGTACAAAGAAGCCCGGGCCACCTTTGAGGCCCTGCTGCGCCATGCTTCTGCGCTGGGCCTGCTGAGCGAGGAGATCCACCCGGAAACGGGCGAACTGCTGGGCAACTTCCCGCAGGGGCTCAGCCATCTCGGGCTGATCAACGCCGCGCTGCGCCTGGAGCGCTCCGGTCCCACCGAGGTCAGCATGCTCCGGCCGGTCCCCGAGGAGGACCGGCTGGGCGAGACCGCCGCCGGGCGCAAGCGGGCCTGACAAACCGTTCGGGACGATTGGTATACCCGATCCCGGCGTTGCCCTCCCCGCGCGGGCGCGCCTCGGAGACGCGGCATCACCGCTGACCGGGTGAGTGGCCGGAGAAGCGCTCCCGCAGCGGATTCTTGAGAATCTTGCCCGAGGGGTTGCGCGGGATTTCGTCGACGAACCGCACGATGCGCGGCTTTTTGTAGCCCGCAATCCGCCCCTCGCAGTAAACGGTGATGTCCTCCTCGCGGGCCTGCGAGCCCTCCGCTGGAACGACCACCGCCAGCACGGTCTCGCCCCAGGTCTCGTCGGGCACCCCGATCACCGCGACGTCGGCGACGTCGGGGCAGCCGTGCAGGCAGTCCTCGACCTCCTCGGGATACACGTTGGCGCCGCCGCTGATGATCATGTCCTTCTTGCGCCCGACGATGTAGTAGTAGCCTTCGGCGTCGAACTCCCCCAGGTCGCCGGCGCTGAACCAGTCGCCGCGGAAGGCCGCGGCGGTCGCCTCCGGGTTGTCCACGTAGCCGTCGAACATGTACTCGCCGCGCACGTAAATCTCGCCGACCTCACCGGGCTCGCGCACGTCGTTGCCCTCCGTGTCCACCAGCTTGACCTCCCAGCCGAGCGTGGGCTTGCCGCAGGAACGCGGCTTGCGCAGCAGGTCGCGCGGGCGCAGGTTGAGGTTCCACCCGGCCTCGGTGGAGCCGTAGTACTCGTGCAGCACGTCGTCACCGAACAGGGCCCGGGTGGCCTCCTTGTCGGCGGTGGACAACGGCGCGCCGGCGGAAATCAGCACGCGCATGCTGTCCAGCCGGTAGCGCGCCTTCACCGCCGTGGGGAGCTGGTGAATCATGTGCAGCATGGTGGGGGCGACGAAGGCGTTGGTGGTGCCGTGGCGCTCGGTCAGGGCGAGCATGGCCTCGGGGTCGAAGTGCTCCATGATCACGGTGGTGCCGCCGATCCACACCGCCATCAGCATGCAGATGATGGGCGCCGCGTGATAGATCGCCCCGGGGGTCAGGTTGACGTCGTCCCCGGTGAGCCCGTACTCGGCGCAGTTGGCCAATATCAGCAGCGCCCGGGCCCGGTGCGGGATGATGGCGCCCTTGGGCACGCCCGTGGTGCCGGAAGTGTAGCCGATGTAGAAGGGGTCGCGTTCGTCGATGGCCAGCTCCGGATTGTCCTCGCGCCGGCCGGCGATCCACTCGCCGTAGCCGGACGCGTCGCCGGCCACGGTGATCGCGCCGTCGGCCACCAGCCGTGGCAGCTCGGCCCGGAAGGGCTCCAGCTCCGGCCGCAGGCGCGGGGAGACGAAGACCAGGCGCACGTCCGCGTGGGCAAGCAGCGCGTGGGCCTCGCGGCCGGTCAGGCGGTAGTTGATCGGCACCAGCACCGCGCCGGCCTTCGAGCATCCGAAGATGATCTCCGGGTACTCGAGGCAATTGTCGAGCCAGGCGCCGACCCGGTCGCCCTTGCCGATGCCGCTTGCCGCGAGCGCATGGGCCACGCGATTGGCACGCCGGTTGAGGACCTCGAAGGTCAGGGTCTGCTCCCCCAGGATCACCGCGGGTTTGGCGGGCGAGCGCCGCGCGAAGAACTCCAGGCCGCTGTGCATCAGTAACAGAGACATGTCCGGTATCTCCTCCGGATTGGACGGCACGGTCGATGATGCACGAAAATGATCCCTGTTTCCCGGAACCGGCCACCGCCGTGGTCGGTCCACAGGGAGTGTGGCCGCATGCCACCCCCGTTTCCGCGGCATCATCCATTACCAATCCTCTGGAAGGGTTTGTCAGGTCCCGGCAGCTCCCTGAGCCGTCGTGGCAAGGCGCGAGGAGGCAGCTGTAGTGGCGCGTACACGAGCGACGAGCAACACCGTCCAGGGCGGCTCGGGGAGTCGCCGTGCGCTCCGCCGGCGGTGTTGCGCTCGCCCGGGGCAGCCCCACCGCGCCTTCGCCCCCGCGCCTGGCCGGCGAAGCGCACGGCGGCGCTGAGACCTGATGAACCCTTCGGCAAGACCGGTATTTCCGTCGCCGGGTCACCGGCCCTGGCGCGCCGGGGGGCGCGCAACGCAGTCGGAAGGCCTTCCCGCCACGGCGGACCGATGTCCGGAGCAGCTTCATGGTCGTAGAGAAGAAATCGACACGCTACCTGATCACGGTCGTCGTGATGGCGGCGGCCGTGATGCAGATCCTGGACACGACCATCGTGACGGTGGCGCTGCCGCACATGCAGGGCTCGCTCGGGGCCAACGCGGACCAGATCAGCTGGGTGCTGACCAGCTACCTGATCTCCTCCGGCATCTTCATGCCGCTGACCGGCTATCTCACCGACCGCTTCGGCCAGAAGACCTATCTCATCGTCAGCATCATCGGTTTCACCATCGCCTCGATGCTGTGCGGCCTTTCCGTGAGCCTCAACGAGGTGCTGCTGTTCCGCCTC
>DASQZM010000052.1:0-60769 GCA_035638695.1 Gammaproteobacteria bacterium
CGCACGAGCTGGTATTTCCAGCGCTACGCACCGCATCTTCCGGCGGCCCAGGAAATGGTCCTGCTCAACCGCAGCTGGTACAACCGGGCCGGCGTGGAACGGGTGATGGGCTTCTGCAGCGACGCCGAGTACCAGGAGTTCGAGGCTCCCTCCGTAAAGCGCGATGCCATCGGAAACACCGGGGGATGGGAAGACCCGTTCCAGCAACCACCGTGTTCTTGACAAGCGCGGTCGCGGTTGACAGGATCAAATTATCATAACGCTAACCTTCGTTATGCGAGCCACTTGCGGCCGGTTCCCTACGGTGCCTATCCGGGCCTCGCCAAGGCGGCTTGGTCACAGCTGGTACCCCGCCGCGCCGTGACGTACCGCGGCTGCTGCGCAAGACCCTCCTGGCAGAGCCGAAAACGGAGCCCCGGGGAGTCCGAAATCGGTCGGGCTACAGCCACCCGGGCACCGGGAAGGGGAAGCAACCCGCGGGCCCGGGACGCCGCAACCAAGGCGATTACCCCAAGCCGAGCTGCGAGAAGTCTGGTAGCGCTGCTCGCATATGAGTTGGGTCGATAAAGCGGCACCAAGGCCCCGCACATGGTGATACAGAGGAAATCGCTGCGACGACTAATCACACTGGTGGTGATGGCAGCGGCGGTAATGCAGATCCTCGATACCACCATTGTCACCGTTGCACTGCCCCACATGCAGGGATCGCTTGGCGCCAATGCGGATCAGATCAGCTGGGTCCTCACCAGCTATCTGATTTCATCGGGAATCTTTATGCCCCTGACGGGCTATTTGACCGACCGGATCGGTCAGCGGACGTACCTGATGATCAGCATCGTCGGCTTCACCATCGCTTCGATGCTCTGCGGCTTGTCCATGACCCTCAATGAAGTTGTATTGTTTCGCCTCGCCCAGGGAGTCGCCGGAGCTGGTCTTGTGCCCACCGCGCAGGCAATTTTGGTCAACATCTATCCGGCGGAAGAGCGCGGCCAGGCGATGGCGATTTTCGGTATCGGCGCCATGTTCGGCCCCATAATGGGGCCCACACTGGGTGGCTATCTCACCCAGTTTCTCTCCTGGCGCTGGACGTTCTTCATAAACCTGCCCGTGGGATTGCTGGCACTGACCGGCACTTGGCTGTTCGTTCCTGACACGGAACGTGTGCGCCGCAATACCGACTGGCTGGGATTCGCCTTACTGATCGTGGCAGTGGCCTGCATGCAAGTTACGCTAGACCGTGGCCAACAAGATGGCTGGTTCAGTGCACACCTGATTCAGGGAACGTGTCTACTCTCAGCGCTCGGCTTCCTCGCGCTAATCACACGCAACTGGATGATGGGTAGAAAGGCGATTTTCCGGCTGAGCGTATTCCGGGATCGGAACTTTGCTTCTTCCTGCCTCATCCTGGCAGTAATCATGTTCAGTATGTACGGCGTGATGGAGCTGCAGCCGTTAATGATGGAAGCGCTGCTCGGCTATCCCGCTTCCACGACGGGACTTTTGCTGGCACCGCGTGGTATTACCTCGATAATCGCCATGTTTCTGGCAGGCGCATTGATACGACGCACAGGTGCGCGCCCGCTAATTCTCTGCGGCCTGATCTTCGTCTTCATTGGAACATACGTGGTCACTTGGTACAGCCCGGGGGTCGGACCGTGGTGGCTCGGCTGGCCGGTAGCCGTACAAGGGTTCGGGCGCGGATTCGTCTTCGTGGCACTGGCCACGGCCGCTTTTTCGACTCTGCCGAAGGAGGATTCGGTCGAGGCTGCAGGTATCCGTCAGTTGGCTCGAGTTATCGGTTCGTCCGTAGGTGTTTCCCTCAGCAGCACGGTACTGACACGCGAGAGCCAGATCGGCTGGGACCAGATCGGTGCTCATGTCAACGGTTGGTCGGAAGCCACACAACATTTTCTCGGGCGCTTCCACCTTTCGCCCGACTCGCCAGAGAGCCGCGCGCTGCTCGAACATATTGTGGGTCACCAAGCCCACTGGCGGGGGATGCTCGACGCGTTCTACATGTTGGCTTTCACCGGGCTGCTGGCGTTACCTCTACTACCCCTGATTCAGCGGGGGGTCGGGAAAATCCATCACGGGAATCTTGGAACCCGATCGCGTGCCGTCGTGGAGTGACGGGCTACCTTCGCTTTCCATGCTTCCGGGGGTGACAAGTCCTGTAACCGCATCTCAAGCCGCCATGACAAACATAGAGTAAACCCGGCGCTATTTTCGACATTGGTAGCTTTGCCGCATGCATCAATCCGGCTGATCAAGGAGCCACAAAATGGGTGAGACTGACCTTCGCGCACTCGGAGACTCGTGCTGGACGGACTTCGACTTTCGAACCTGGAACCGCGCAATCCAGGGAAGCCAGGTAATCCCTGTTACGGAAAATATCGCCTACATTGCCACCCGTGGAATCGTCGGCAACGTCACGCTGATCGCAACCGACGATGGCCTGGTCGTAGTGGACACGGGCAGCCGCAACACCGCCGAACAAGTGCATGATGCGATCCGGCGTTGGTCGGACGACCGCATCAACACCGTCATTTACACGCATGGACACATTGACCACGTCTGCGGAGTGTCCCTGTTTGATGAAGAAGCAGAGCGTCACAATGTAAAAAAGCCCATGGTTGTTGCTCACCAGAACGTCGAGCGAAGATTTGAACGTTACCAAGAGACTTCCGGCTGGAACGCCAGGATCAATGGCCGGCAGTTCAAGGTCACAGGCTTTCAATGGCCGGAGGAGTACCGGCGTCCGGATACAGTCTACGATCGAAACTGCACTTTGGCGGTGGGGGGGCGCACGATCGAGCTGTCTCACGGCATCGGCGAGACTGATGACCATACCTGGATATGGGTTCCGGATGCTCGGACCGTCATATCGGGGGACTTTGTGATCTGGGCCGCGCCCAACGCCGGGAATCCGCAAAAAGTGCAGCGGTATGCTCTCGGATGGGCCCGGGCGCTGCGCGCGATGTCGGAAAAACGAGCGGAAGTCCTCATTCCGGGGCACGGTCCTGCCGTGTTTGGCGCGGATCGGGTTGCCCGAATGCTGGATGACGGTGCTGAATTTCTGGAATCGATTCACCACCAGACCATAGACTGCATGAACGCGGGGATGAAGCTGTCGGACGTACTTCACGAAGTCGAGCCACCAGCCGGCCTGCTCGAACGACCGTACCTGAAACCGACCTATGACGACCCCGAGTTTGTGGTCAGAAACGTGTGGCGCCTCTATGGGGGATGGTTTGACGGAAATCCGGCAAACCTCAAGCCGGCGCGAGATAGCGACCTGGCTACGGTCATGGCCGAACTCGCGGGCGGCCCCGCTCAGCTCGCGAAGAAAGCACTGGAGTTCGTGGGCTACGGGGAACTGCGACTTGCAGGTCATCTGGCGGAGTTCGCAGCCCTCGCGGATCCTGAATCACAACAGGCGCACCAAGCCAGATTGGCGGTTAATGAGGCGCGGGCCAAAGCCGAGAGTTGTCTGATGGCCAAAGGCATTTTCACGGATGCGGCAGAGGAGTCGCGGGAAGCCCTCGGAGGCGGCCGTTCGAAGAGCTCGAATCCGCGGATTGGCTGAATGTATAGTTCCCCTGGAACGCGGCAGCGGGTTGTTCGGCCAACCCGTGCCGATCAAGGAGTGGCTTACTGGGCATTTTGGAAAAAACGCTGATCGTGATCAAAGCCAATGCCTTGTACCGGCATATGCCTCAGCAACAGGAGGCGGACCCGACGGCGCCGCCGGATTCGGCGCGCGCCCATAACGTCACGGATCTAGCCAGTCGGATCGCGAAGGAGCAGCAGCCGCGGGACTGGTGCTGACCCACGACGAATCGATCTTCCAGCGCTTCGGCCGGCGAATCGGCTTGCGGCATGGCGGGATGGTTTCGATGTAAGGCGTGGCGCGGGGAGATGGTGCGGATGCGTCACGGGGCGGTCGAAGAGCGCGGCTCCCAAGCCGTCACCGGTGATCGAGGTCCGGTGTGGCCGGCGTTCAGCGGTCGCTCACCAGGGTGCAGGCCTCGTCCCGGTGTCGGCTGTCGGGCGGAGCCCGCCCGACGAGGTTGCGGCAGTAGGTCTCCCGGATGAACGCCGAGGCGATCAGGCTGAGCATGACCAGGGCAAAGGAGAACCACAGCGCGTGGCGGTAGTCCGCAAGGCTGTAGAAGCGTGCACCTTCGGCCATCCGGCCGGTCCAGCCGAGATCCAGCAGCCAGCCGAGGACCGGTTGTGCCACCGCGACCCCCAGGAACAGCCCGGTGTTGACCGCCGCCATCGCCATGCCGGCCTGGCGGGGCGGCACGGTTTCGCTCGCCGCCGCATAGGCCACGCTGGTTCCGGATCCGATCAGCCCGATCAGGCCGCACAGGCTGAGCCCTTGCCA
The DNA here is from genome assembly GCA_035638695.1 of Gammaproteobacteria bacterium. Classification (GTDB taxonomy): domain Bacteria; phylum Pseudomonadota; class Gammaproteobacteria; order UBA5335; family SLRW01; genus DASQZJ01. The sequence goes on from DASQZM010000052.1 coordinate 4,391, forward strand.
GCCAGGTGACCAGGGAGCCAGCAGGAACACCAGCCAGAGAAAGCCGGTAATCAGCGGCCCCCCGATCATGAACGGCTTGCGTCGTCCGACGCGGTCGGAAAGCCAGCCGGCCAAAAGCGCACCCACGGCCAAGCCGGCCATCGCCGCTGTCGGGTAAAGCGAGGCCCGCGTGCGGGAGAGCCCGAAACCTTGATGCATCAACGGAACGCCCCAGAGCCCGACGAAACCGAAAAAACTCCCCCCCAGACCGAACTGCGCGCACAGCCCGGCCCACACCTGGCGGTTGCGCAGTACCGCCAACAGGTCCCGTCCCCAGTGCGCCACGGGCATCGCGTACGCGTGAGATTCGCCGGCGGCTGGATCGAAGCCCGCGTGCTCGGGCCGGTCCCGGACGTAGGCCAGAGTGAACAAGCCGAGGACCAGGGAGAGAACGCCCGCGCCGGCAAAGACCGTACGCCAGCTGAGCCACAGCAGGACCACGGCAAACGGACCCGCCGCGAGCACAGAGCCCAGGTTGCCGACGAACATGCTCAGACCGTTTGCGGCCCCGTGCCGTTCCGGACGGAACCAGGTGGTGTTGATCTTCAGCAGTCCGATGAAGATCGTCGAGGCCCCCAGTCCCATGAGAAAGCGCCCCGTGGCGGCGGCAGCGAAGGTCTGTGCCAGGCCGAAGACGATGGATCCGGCCCCGGCCAGCAGGGCCCCCACACCGGCGCTGAGGCGCGGCCCAACGGTGTCCGCGAGAATCCCGGCCGGCATTTGCATCGCCGTGTACACATAGAAGTACGTCGCCACCAGGACGCCCAGCGCCACCCCGGAGGCATCGAAGGCTTTCATCAGCGTGCCGGCGACGACCCCCGGGGCCATCCGGTAGAAGAACCCCAGCAGGAACGAGAACGACAGCACCGCGTACAGGCGCCAGCGGATCCACTCGAAGGCCAGCCCCCGAGCCGGTCGAAGCGCCGGCCCTTCCCGGAGCCGATGTTGCCGCATTCCCCCCTCCTTTGCCGCTTATGGATTGGCTCGCCGGCGACGCTGCCTTCGAGCGGAGCGGGCCGGGCCCGCACCGGCGCGGGTGGTGCGCAGCGAAGGCCGACGGTTGCGCGGGAGCCAGCCCCGATGATGCACCATGCGGGCACGCGGGGAAACGGCCGCGTCGGGAGAGCGGCCGGGCCGCCGTGCTCCCTGTCCAGGCAGTGCCCGCGGTTGCTGCGGAAGGCGGTGGCCCGCCAGGCGAGCGCAGTGCATTCCGGATCGGGCGACCGGGATATCCCGGGGGACGGGCGTGAGCGGCGATGGCGCCGCGCTGGGGCGGGCTACACCGTCGTCGGCCTTGCAAAGAACCATCGCCAGCTCGAACGCGGAGCTCGTGGGGGAACGGGCCACCGCGCGCCATCCGGCCAGCGGCCGGACGCAGCGCCTGTTCACCCGGGCCGGGCCCTCACGCGGCCGAAGCTGCCTCCGGATCCGCCCAGACCCGCTCGCCGGCGACCCAGGTCTGGCGGACCGGGATGGCGGCGATCCTCCCGGGATCGGTGGTCAGCGGATTGCCTCCGAGCACGACGAAATCGGCCGCAAACCCGGGCAGCAGACGCCCTTTCCAGTCGGCCTCGCCGCACGCGGCCGCAGAGCCCACCGTGTACAGCCACAACGCCTCCGCCGGCGAGATTTTCTGGTTCACCCCCACCGGCGCCCCGTCGTGCCCGGTGCGGGTCGCGCAGCTCTGCAGTGCGCGCAAGGGCTCGAACGGGCCGCAGGGGTAGTCGGACGAGCCGGCCACCCCGACCCCCGAATCCAGGAACCAGCGGTGCGCAAACATGCGCTTGAGGCGCTTCTCGCCATACCATTTCAGAAGGTTTCCGCCATGGTAGTCGACATAGCTGCCAAACGGCACGGCGATCACGTTCGCGCGCAGCATCCGCTTTACGACGTCCTCGCTCACGATCGTGCAGTGCTCGATGCGGTGGCGCAGTCCGGGGCGCTCCCGGCGCTTGTGGGCCTCCTCATACAGGCCGAGGATCAGCTTGATGGCGCGGTCGCCATTGGCGTGCACGCACACCCGCGTACCCTGCTCGTGGGCCTCGTTAACGACGTCCCGGAGCTCGTCGGTGCTGCGCGTCTGGATCCCGTAGTCATCACTGGTGCCCTCGAAAGGCTGCTCGAGCAGACACGTACGTCCGCCAATAGCGCCGTCGACGAAGGTCTTGAGCCCGCAGATCCGCAGGCGGTCGCCCCCCAACTCGCCCACCAGGCCGAGGCTACGCATCTTCCCGTAATGGTCCGCGGCCACCAGCATGTTCACCCGCAGCGTAAGCACCCCACGGCGCCCACCCTCGATGAACAGCCGCAGATCCTCAGGACCGACCAGGGCATCGCACACGGAGGTCAGCCCGGCGGCGTGGAACTGCGCTACCGCCCGGCCGAGGCCCGACACCCGCTCCTCGAAACTGAACTCGGGGGCCACCGAGCCGCCCGTACGCGACACACCCGGGTAGGCGAAGTCGAAAAACGCCTGCTCGTAGAGGATTCCGTTGGGGTTGCCGTCCGCGTCGCGCCCGTACTCGCCGCCCTCGGGCGGCCGCGTGTCCTTGCCGATTCCGGCAAGCTCCAGCGCGCGGGAGTTGACCACGCCCCAGTGGCCGGCGACGTGGGTCACCAACACCGGATGCTCCGGCGCCACCGCGTCGAGATCGGCCCGATGCAGGAGTCGCCCTTCGGCCATCTTGCCGTCGTCATACCGGCAGCCCCGGATCCAAGTCCCGGCCGGCGTCACCTCGGCCTGCGCGCGGATCTTGTCCTTGATCTCGGCCAGTGAGCCCACCGCATCCGCGGACAGGTCGAGCTGGAGCATCGCGTCCGCCGCGTGCGCCAGATGCATGTGCGCGTCATTGAAGCCGGGGATCACGACCCCGTCCCCGAAGTCCACATGCCGCGCCCCGGGAAACTGTTGCCGCAGCCCCTCGTCGCCCCCGACGCCGACCACGCGACCGGCCAGGACCGCGAAGGCCTCGGCTGGCTCCCGTCCCATGGTGATCACGCGCCCCGCCTTGAAGATCGTGATCCCGCGTCCGCTTGCCTGTTCTGCCATGACCCCTCCTCGACCCGTGGTTGTCCTCTCGCGGTTCCCCGTCTACACGCGCGGCCCACCCGGCTGACTGGCTGCCGGCGCACGGATGCGCCCGACCCCGGGACAGACGCTTCGGTCCGTCACGCATACCGGGATACCCGTCCGGAGCCGGTGATCATAGCGCTTGTCCGCCGGCTCCACGATCACGGTCGCAATCCCCAGCTCCGCGCGCCAGAGCCGCAAACCCGGTGGTTCTGCTGCCCGTCCGGATCTGATCTCCACCAGTCGGCCCACGGTGACTCCAACGGGACGCCACCGGCCCTCTCAGAGGGAGAGGACCGAGGCGTCGTCCGCCCGTGTGTAACTGATGCCGCCGTCTACCACCAAGGTCGAGCCGACCACGTAGTCTCCCGCGCGGGAAGCAAGATAGACCGCGGCGCCCGCCATATCCTCAGTGCTGCCGACGCGACGGGCGGGGATCGCCCGGGAAAGCGCTTCGCCGTGATCGCGCGCGGCGCGGTTCATGTTGGAGGGGAACGCGCCCGGCGCGATGGCGCTGACCGCGATGTTGTCCTTGATCAGGCGCAGCGCGAGATGCCGGGTCAAGTGAATCAGGCCCGCCTTGCTGGCGCCATAGGAGTAGGCCTGGAACAGCGTGTTGACGGACAGGCCGTCGATGGAAGCGACGTTGATCACCTTGGCTGGCCGATCCGGCGTCGCCGTCGCCTTCAGTGCATCGTGCAGCGCCTGGACCAGAAAGAAGGGGGTTTTCATGTTGAGGTCGACGACCTTGTCCCAGCCGCTTTCGGGGAACTCGGTGAACTCGGCGCCCCAGGCGGCCCCCGCGTTGTTGACCAGGATGTCGAGACTTGCTTCATGGTCGAGATACGCCGCGGCCATCGCCCGCGCCCCCTCGGCCCCGGAGGCGTCCGCCACCAACGGTGTGCAGGGGCCGATATCGGACAGCTCACGGGCGGCCGTTTCGACCTCCTCCCGCTTGCGTGCCGAGATGTAGACCCGGGCACCCTGATGCAGAAGCCCGGTGGCGATCATCTTGCCAATGCCGCGTGAGCCGCCCGTGACGAGCGCAACGCGATCCTGGAGCGTAAACAGGTCTTGCATGACGGTCTCCATGCGTGGTTCCTTGTGTGAGTGGATGCCGCGGGCGAGGCCGGTCTTCCCCCGCCCCGTCCGGGCCGGTGGCCATCTTTACCCGATCCGGGTTCCCTAATCCAGTCTTGTTCGGACCTCCGGTCCGCGCCGGGGAGCTCGCATTTCGTATACTGTTCGCGGGATCCCGGCGAAACAAACCTGGACGAGGGCCGTCCGCGGTAAGCTCTGTGCCGCCGGGCGCGTGCAGTGATAAGGAGGACTCGCGATGCGACTATTCGATCTCAGCGGGCGGGTGGCACTGGTCACCGGCGGCAACGGTGGCATCGGCCTTGGGATGGCACGCGGCCTGGCCGAAGCCGGGGCGGCGGTGGCGATTGCCGCGCGCGACGTGGACAAGGGCAAGAAGGCCTGTGACGAGCTGGCGGTACTGGGCGCCCGCGCGACCTTCGTACCGGTGGACGTGGCCGACGAGAGCTCGTGTCGCTCGATGGTGACCACCGCGGTGCGCGAGCTGGGGCGCCTCGACATCCTGGTCAACAACGCCGGGACCGCGAACCGCAAGCGGCCGGAGGAGTACACCATCGCCGAGTGGCGCAGCATGCTCGACACCAACCTGACCAGCGCGTTCATCTGCTCGCAGGCGGCTTACCCCCACATGCAGGCTGCCGGGGGCGGCAAGATCATCAACATCGGATCGATGATGTCAATCTTCGGTGCCAGTTTCGCCGCCCCGTATGCGGCGACCAAGGGCGGTCTGGTACAGCTTACGCGGGCGCTGGCCACCGCCTGGGCCAGCGACAACGTTCAGGTCAACGCAATATTGCCGGGCTGGATCGATACCGAGCTCACCCGCGGGGCGCGCCAGCAGATCCAGGGCCTGTACGAGCGCGTGGTGGCGCGCACACCGGCCGGACGTTGGGGCGAGCCCGGCGATTTCGCGGGCATTGCGGTGTTCCTGGCCTCCAGTGCATCCGACTTTGTCAGCGGGACTGCGGTCCCGGTGGACGGGGGTTACTCGGTCCAGGCGTGAAGCACGGCACCGGCTCGAGCCCGGCTTCCCCGAGGTCCGCGGGGCACGGCCGCGCCGGGGGCTGCGAGCGTTGCAGGAGAAGCGGCGGACCCTGCTGCCGCTTTGACCTGAATCGTTGCGCGCTCCGTCAGTCAACCGCCTGTCGTCGGGAATGCCGTCACCACGGGCGCCGGCTCCGGCAGATACCGGAACGGGCGGGCTCGGTCCATTCACCGCTTCGGCCCCGGGTAACGCAGCCCTCCTAATGGTCAAACCGTGGTCGGGACAGCCGCGCGGGCGGCGACCACGCATCCGGAAAGATTGCTGAGCCCGCTCGTTGACACGTCACAGAGCGGCTGCGCAAGATTGGGGCTCGCTTGACAGATGTGCTCGTGGCCGGGGACAAACAGGCGAAAGAATCGGAAACCTGGCCCAAACGACGATCGCGAAACCAGGATCCGCATCGACGTGGCGGGGAATGTTCCTGCTCGGCTGCACGGGCGGGGAACGATCGCGGGAAACGCTTCTAGCCACACAGCAGGTAGCCGACGCAAGAACTCACCGAATCGTAGCCATACGATTGGTGACGGGGCTGGAACCCGGCATTCAGGAATGCGGACCCGCCCCCCACAAGAAGATCATGCTGACCTGCGGCCAGGCAAAGGCCATGCAACTGTACTCCGCGAGCGCGGAGGCTGGGACCCGACGATGAGCATGCAGCTGCAGACCCATATCCGCAGGTGTGGCCGGGCCATGCAGGCGGCAGCAACCGGAGAGGGTGCATGCACGGGCTGACCACGTCGCTGTTCAGCGGCCTGACCACCGCCAGTTTGCTGTTCCTGGTCGCCTCCGGTCTGACCCTGATCTTTGGCGCACTACGAATCATCAACGTCGCGCACGGCAGTCTCTACATGTACGGTGCGTTCCTGGTCTCGTCCCTGGTCGCAGCGTCTGCCGGTATCAATGTCCCGGCCAGTTGGATGTTCTGGCTCGCACTGATCGTCGCGCCACTGCTGGTAGCCGTGCTGGGTGGCCTCATGGAGGTGCTGGTGCTGCGCTGGCTCTACCGCCGCAACCACCTGCTCCAGTTGTTGGCGACCTTCGCCCTGTTCTACATCCTGGCGGGGACCGGGCTGCTCATCTGGGGCGGGCAATACCGCTCGGTGCCCCTCCCGCCGGTGTTGCAGGGCCATTTCATGCTCACCGGCGGCGCGGCATTCCCGATCTACGACGGCTTCGTGATGGCGGTGGCGCTCGCGGTCGGGCTGAGCATGTGGTGGCTGTTGCAGCGCACCCAGCTCGGCTGGCGGATCCGCGCGGCGATCGAGGATCCCGAGATGCTGGCGGCCACCGGCACCAACGTGCGCGCGCTGTTCACCGGGGTCTTTACCCTCGGTGCGCTACTGGCCGGGATCGCCGGGGCGATCGTCGGGCCGACGCAGTCGATCACCCCGGGTCTGGATGCCCAGATCCTGGTGTCGGCCTTCATCGTGGCGGTAATCGGTGGGCTCGGCTCGGTCGCCGGCGCCGCCCTCGGGGCCCTGATCATCGGCCTGTTCGAGACCGCCGGCGTGTTGTGGGCGCCCAACTTCGAGTCCGCTTTCATCTACGTGGCCATGATCCTGGTCCTGGCGATCCGTCCCTGGGGACTGCTGGGAGTGGCCGAATCATGATGCGCGCCGGAGACGCGCTGCGCCGGTGGGGCGTGCCGGTGACGCTGGCCACTGCTTTGGCCGTGTTCGCCGTGTTCGGGGTATATCTTTCGCCGCGCTGGCTGTTCTTCCTTCAGACCGTGTTCGTGCTCGGCCTGTTCGCGGTCGCCACCAACCTGCTGGTCGGCTACGGCGGCCTGGTCTCTTTCGGCCAGGCGTCCTTCTACGGGCTTGGTGCCTACGTGCTCGCGCTCGGCTGGCTGCACTACAAGGCGCCCTTTGTCCTGTTGTTCGTGCTCGCCCCGGTATTCGGCGCGGTCGCGGCACTCGTCGTGGGAGCCCTGGCGCTGCGCGCGCGGCACTTGTATTTCGCCCTGCTCACGCTGGCCTTCTCGCAGCTGTTTTTCACCATCGCCAACCAGTGGTACGGCTTCACCTCCGGCGCGAATGGCGTGTTTGGAGCGATGGTGCCGCGCGTCCTCGCGGCGCCTCGAGTGGGCTACTGGTTTATCCTGGCAGTCAGCTTCGTCTCCATCTTCCTGCTCTGGCTGGTCAAGATCTCGCCCTTCGGACTGACCCTGCAGGCGATCCGGGAAAACCGCAAGCGGGCCGAGGCCATCGGCGTCGACGTCTACCGGCACCAGCTTTACGCCTTCGTCATTGCCGGCGCCTTCGCCGCGCTGGCCGGTGCGCTGTTCGTGGTCCATGACCAGTCCGCGTATCCCGGACTGCTTGACTGGACCAAATCGGGTGAACCGATCCTCATGGCCATGATTGGCGGCCTGGACCATTTCCTGGGCCCGCTGGTCGGGGCGGCGGTATTCCAGTTCGCGCACGACTATCTGCTCAAGCACACGCACGCCTGGGAGCTGGTGCTCGGCCTGGTGCTGTTGGCCATTGTCCTGTTCGCGCCGGACGGCCTGCTCGGGGTTCTGAGTTGGCGCAACCGGGCCTCGAGCGGGTCCGTAAGGGTACGGCTGGCGCGCATCCTGGGTGCGGCGGCCGAAGAGGACGGGCGGGACCACAAGTGAGCCTGCTGGCGATCGAGAACCTGGCCAAGAACTTCGGCGGATTCCGGGCCGTCGACGGTGTTTCCTTCGACGTGGCTGCCGGAACGATCCACGCCGTGATCGGCCCCAACGGGGCCGGCAAGACGACGATGTTCAACCTGATGACCGGTCACCTGCGACCGAGCGAGGGCCTGATCGACTTCGACGGCATGGACATCACCGGGCGCCGTCCGAGCTGGCTGGCACGCCGCGGGCTTGTCCGGGCGTTCCAGATCACGAACGTATTCCCGCGGTTGAGCGTGCTGGAGAACGTGGAATGCGCGGTGATCGCGCAGCAGCGGGTGAGCGGCAGTCTGCTTTTCCGGCACCGCAGCCGGACCCGTCGGGCCGCCGCCGAGTTGCTCGAGGCGGTGTCGCTGACGCATACCTCGGGCGCCCAGGCGATGACCTTGTCGCACGGCGACCAGCGGACCCTGGAGGTGGCCCTCGCGCTGGCCACGCAGCCGCGGCTGTTGCTGCTCGACGAGCCGACCGCCGGCATGTCGCCCTGGGAGACCGAACGCATGGTCGAGCTGGTGCGCGGGCTGGCCCGCTCGCGGGGGCTGACCGTGCTGTTCTGTGAACACGACATGGACGTGGTCTTCAACATCTCGGACCGGGTGACCGTGCTGCACCAGGGCCGGGTGATCGCCGACGGCGCGCCGCCGATGGTGCGCAGCGATCGGAACGTAATCAGCGTTTATCTTGGAGAGAGCCGCGCGTGATCCTCGGCCTGCGTGAGATTCACAGTTACTACGGCCGCAGCCACATCCTGCAGGGGGTGAGCCTGCAGATCGGGACGGCTGAAACGGTCGCGCTACTGGGACGCAACGGCGCCGGCAAAACCACAACGCTGCGCTCCATCATGGGCCTGACACCGGCACGCCGGGGGCAAGTCGTGTTCGACGGCCGCGACATCACCCGCCTGGCCACGCACCGCATCGCCCGCGCCGGGCTCGCGTTCGTGCCGAGCGGTCGCCGGATTTTCAGTCACCTGACGGTACGCCAGAATCTCCTGCTCGCCCGCCGTCACAGTCGCGCCGTCACCACCGGCGAATGGACCATCGAGCGTGTCTACGAGACCTTCCCCAAACTCGCCGAGCTGCATACGCGTCGGGCCGGCTTCCTGAGCGGGGGGGAGCAGCAGATGCTCAAGCTCGGCCGGGCCCTGGTGGCCAACCCCCGGCTGTTGCTGCTCGACGAGCTGACCGAGGGGCTCGCGCCCGCGGTAGTGGGGGACCTCAAGCGGTGGCTGGCACGGCTGAAGGAAGAGGGCCTGAGCATGCTGGTGTGCGAGCAGAACGCATTATTCGCGCTGGAGCTCGCCGGACGGGCCTACATCCTGGACAAGGGACGCATCCGACACCACGGAAGCGCCGAGGAATTGCGCGGGAGCGAGGAAGTCATGCGGTATCTCGGCGTGTAGACTGTCGATTTGCGCGCTCAAGCTGATGCGGCGGGTGAACCGTGCGCAGGGCCGCGATGCGTTTTCGCTGGCGGCGGTCGGCGGGGGACGGCCGCGTTCGCATGAAGATCGTCAAGGCCGCCTGCGTTGTCCTGGGTCCCGGACGCAGCCCGGGAATGCGCTTGCAGCCCTGCGACCGCCATGTCCGGATAGTGATCCGCCCGGCTGGCAAGGTACCCGGGCACCAGCCGCCGACCGCCACCAGGTAAGCAAACGCCCGGGCCACCCGTTTCGGGCCAACCGTTTAAAGACAGGCGAAGATTGCCATGCTCGATCACCCATACGCGCTTTCCCGTCAACCCGTCTACGCCCGCAACGGGGTCGTGGCCACTTCCCAGCCACTCGCGGCGCAGGCGGGCCTGTTCATCCTGCGCGAAGGAGGCAACGCGGTGGATGCCGCGATCGCCACCGCCGCCGCGCTGACCGTCGTCGAGCCGACCTCCAACGGCCTCGGCGCCGATGCCTTCGCCCTGGTCTGGGACCGGAACGGCCTGCACGGGCTCAACGGTTCCGGCCGTTCGCCCGCCGCCTGCTCGCTGGCCGCCCTGCGCCAGGCGGGGCTGGAAACCGTGCCCGCCTATGGCTGGTGGCCGGTCACGGTCCCGGGGGCGCCCCGCGCCTGGGCCGACCTGCACGCCCGCTTCGGCCGGCTGCCCTTCGAGCGCCTGCTGGCGCCGGCGATCGAATACGCGCAGGACGGCTACCCGCTTTCTCCCGTGCTCGCCCACCACTGGCAAGAGGCCGCGGTGACGTATGCCGCCTGCGAAGGCCCCGAGTTCGCTCCCTGGCGTGCAACCTTTGCCCCGGACGGGTTTACGCCGCGGCCCGGCGCGATCTGGCGCAGCCCGGGCCATGCCGCCACCCTGGAGGCGATCGCCGGGAGCCGCGCGCAGTCCTTCTACACTGGTCCGCTGGCGGAGCGCATCGACCGGTTCGCGCGCGAGAGCGGCGGCCTGCTGCGTGGCGACGACCTCGCCGCACACACCGGTGAGTGGGTCACGCCGATCAGCGCCCGCTACCGTGACGCCGAGGTATGGGAGATCCCGCCCAATGGCCAGGGCATCATCGCGCTTCAGGCACTTGGCATCCTGGACGGGCTGCGGCTGCCCGAAGCGCGCGACGACGACCGCGGCCTGCACCTGCAGATCGAGGCGATCAAGCTCGCCTTCTCCGACGCCCGGGCCTACCTGGCCGACCCGGCGCATGCCGAGGTGCCGGTCCACGGCCTGCTCGCCCCGGAATACCTTGCGGCCCGCCGGGCGCTGATCACCGACCGCGCCCAGGTTCCGGCACCTGGCACTCCGCCCGCCGGCGGTACCGTGTACCTGGCCGCCGCCGATCGCGACGGCATGATGGTCAGCTTCATCCAGTCGAACTACCTGGGGTTCGGCAGCGGCGTGGTGGTGCCCGGCACCGGAATCGCCCTCGCCAACCGCGGCTACAACTTCTCCGGTGATCCGGGGCATCCAAACGTCGTGGCCCCAGGCAAGCGCCCATACAACACCATCATCCCGGCCTTTCTCACCCGCGCCGGCCAGCCGGTCGGGCCCTTCGGCGTGATGGGCGGCTACATGCAGCCCCAGGGCCACCTGCAGGTGGTGGTCAACACGCTGGACTACGGCATGGATCCCCAGGCGGCGCTGGATGCTCCCCGCTGGTGCTGGCAGTCCGGCCTGGAGGTCCTCCTGGAACACCCCATCCCCCATCACGTCGCGTGGCAGCTTGCCCAGCGGGGACATCAGATCGGCATCAAACCGGGCTGGGGCCCCCGCTTCGGCCGAGGCCAGATCATCTGGAAACAGGGAGACGTGCTGGTCGCAGGATCCGACAGTCGCACGGACGGGTTGGCGGCGGCCTGGTGAGCCCCGGCAACCGGCATTGGCCGACACCGCCGTCCCTCCGGAAGCACGCAACGCGGATAGTTTGCGGTTTTCTTCGCGCCCTCGGTCACGGTTTCGGGATCATGCAATCTGGCCTTGCGCCGCCATCCGGTTATCTGCCTGCCGAATTGCGGAAGGCGGTCGTGCGCAGTTTCCCCGCGCGCTCGATCAGCAGCAAGTTCGAATCCCGGTCCAACCGGGGGCATGACCTCCCGAACCAGCCCGCGCAATTCCCCTCGCGGGAGTCGGAGAACAGCAGAACAGGCCGTTTCTCGCGGATGCGCAGATGCGCGGTGTCAGCGCCGCTCGCGGCTTCCGCTCATCGCGCCGCACCGCTTGATTCGGCGAGCCTCGCGGCGAGTGAAATATAGTACTGCAGACTATCGGGATTGCTCATGGCGTCCGGGTTCACGACCTCGTCGGCTGGCATTCCCAACAGCAGTTTCTTGATTGGCAGCTCCATCTTCTTTCCCGTCAGGGTCCGCGGAATATCGTCTACGGCCAGGATCTCATCTGGCACGTGGCGGGCCGACAGTTCGGTCCGAATCGCCCTTCGCAGCCGTTCACTCAATTGCGGCGCAAGCTCTTTGCCTGGCTGAAGCAGCACGAACAGTGGCATGTATGATGGGCGGCCAAGATATTCCAGGTCGACCACGAGGCTGTCGACAATTTCCGGAAAGCTGTCTACGACACGGTAGATCTCGCCGGTTCCCATTCGGATTCCGCGGCGGTTGATCGTCGTATCCGAGCGCCCGTAGATGATCGCTCCCCCCCGAGGCGTTATCCGAATCCAATCGCCGTGCCGCCACCGGCCGGGGTACTTCTCGAAATAGCTCTCCCGGTATCGCCGGCCATCGGGATCGTTCCAGAGGTAGAGGGGCATTGAGGGCATCGGCTCGGTAATGACCAGCTCACCGACCTCGTTTTGCAGCTCATTGCCGTCCGCGTCCAGCGCGCAGGCTGCAATGCCCAACTCGCGACACTGCATTTCGCCGGCGAACAACGGTTTGATCGGACACGCCCCGACGAAGGAAGCGGCCACGTCTGTACCGCCACTGCGAGCCGCTATCAGCACGTTGTGCCCAACCTGTTGCTGGATCCACTCGTAGGCCTCGGCCGGCAACGGCGAACCGGTGGACCCCACGGAGCGCAAGCGTGAAAGGTCGGCAATGCTCGTGGGTTCCAGACCGGCCTTCATGCACGCGGTGAAATACGCTGCGCCAGCCCCGAAGAAGGTCATCCCCGTCTCCTGCGCGAACTCCCAGAGGACTCCGAGAGCCGGATAATCGGGTTTGCCGTCATACAGGCAAATACTGGCACCGGTCAGCAGCCCACACACCTGTGAATTCCACATGATCCATCCGGTCGTGGAAAACCACATGTAGCGGTCGGCTGGACCCAGGTCAAGATGGAGGGCGTGGCCCTTCACGCCTTCAATTAGCGCTCCCCCGTGACCGTGTACAATCGCTTTTGGGATCCCCGTCGTGCCTGACGAGTAGACCACCCAGAGCGGTTGATCGAAGGGAACCTGCGCAAAGTGCAACGGCACATCGTGCCCAAGAAGGTCGTGCCACAACCGGGCACCCTCAAGGGTGGCTTCACCGTTCAGGTAAGGGAGCAAGACGACCTGCTCGAGTGTGGGCAGAGCGCGCCGCAGACTGCTTACGACCTCGAGTCTGTCGTAATCATGGCCACCGTAGCGGTAGCCGTCGGCGGCGATGAAAACCTTCGGCTCGATCTGTTGGAACCTGTCCACGACGCTGCGAGTGCCCATGTCCGGTGAGCAACACGACCAGATCGCGCCGACGCTTGCGCAAGCGAGAAATGCCACTACCGTTTCAGGCACGTTTGGCAGATAAGCGGCAACCCGGTCGCCCGGCTTCACGCCCAGGTCGCGAAGAGCGTAGCCGACCGAAGCCACCTGACACCGGAGTTCGCCCCAGGACATCTGGCCCAGCGGCCGCAACTCCGATCGGGACAGGATGGCCGGGTCGTCCCGATCACGCTCGCGATGGCAAAAGATCTGCTCCGCGAAATTGGGGTAACTCCCCTGGAACCACTTGGCGCCCGGCATCCGGTGGCTGTCGAGCACACGTTCGTACGGGCTTGAATGGCTTATGTTGAAGTAGTCCCAAACCGAATCCCAGAACGCCTCCAGGTTTTCGACAGACCACCGCCAAAGCGCTTCATAGCCATCGAAATGCAGCGATCTCTCCCGCTCCAACCATCGCATGTAGTCGCTCATGCGGGACGTTTCGAGACGTTCCGCGTCCGGTGTCCACAACGGAGACGCTGTATCTTCACTCATCGGGTTTTCCCCTACGCCAGTGAATCGCTGACCCGCCCAGAGGTAAAGCCTGATCTCAGCGCCGCTGCCGATCTGTCTTGCAAGGCGCGAGGAGCGGAGTGCAGCCGGGCGCGACACGACCGCCGGGCAACGCCGTCAGACGGGGCGACAGGAACGCCCGGAGGAAGGGCGCATGGCTTCCGGTGTCTCCCCCGGATCAAGGCTCCAAGCCGAATAGTTCGGGTCGCACAAATCGGGCACGTCGGCTGTGCCCATCCTGAATATAGTTATCGTGCTGAGCGTTGTTGCAGCGCGGCTGCGGATGAGCGTACTCGGCCGAGAGAAGGCTGGCAATGGCGAATCACTCCGGCCCTCTTTGCCGCCGGCTACCCGGCCAATGAGGTCTGGCTTTCTGGCCACCCTCGCCGTAACGTACGCATACATGCGGTCGAGCCGGTCCTCCTGCTCTCACGGGGGCTCGCAGATGTAAAGACGAGGCCCGCCTGTGACCGCGCCATTGACTGATGCCGGAGGGCATTGGAAAGCGCGACCGGGCGCTCCGGTAGGATTCCGCGCGTGGCGCGGCCCTTGCGACGCCCGCGCGGACCTGGCAGCGGCGAATCGGGGTGAGGTTGCCGGTAGCGCCCCGTGTTTAGCTGCGTCTCGAGCCGTGGCGGATCGCGTCTCGCGCCCCGCCTGCAACGGTCACGCGATCGCCGAGACCTCGACAGGCCAGGGTCGGAACGAGCATACCCAGGGGAGCAACGATGTCGAAAGAAGCTAATGCAGCGCTGGTGCAGCGCGACTTGGAACACCTGATCCATCCGTTGCAGAATCGTGCCGCGCAGTCGGGTGGCCTCACCTGGACGCGCGGCGAGGGGTGTTACCTCTTCGACGCCGACGGGAACCGCTACATTGATGGCCTGGCCGGTCTCTGGAACGTCACTGCCGGTCATGGGCGACGCGAGCTGGTGGACGCGGCATCCCGGCAGATGGGCGAACTCGCCTATGTCTCCGGGTACACCGGCAGTACCAACCTGCGCGCGATCGAACTGGGAGAACGCCTGTCGACCATCACCTATCCCGCCATCAATCGCTATTTCTTCACCTCCGGTGGCGGCGAAGCGAGCGAGAGCAGCTTCAAGATGGCCAGGTACTACTGGAAGCATGTGGGCAAGCCCGACAAGACCAAGGTTATCTCGCGCCAGTGGGCATACCACGGGGTCACGCTGGCAGCCATGTCAGCCACCGGCATGGCGCCGTACTGGCGTGACTTCGAGCCCCGGGTGCCGGGCTTCCTGCACATTCCCTCCCCCTACCCCTACCGCTACGAGGCGCCGGCAGGCGAGAGTCCGGGGGTGGCCGCGGCGAATGAGCTCGAAAAGGCGATCCTTGCCGAGGGCCCGGACACTGTGGCCATGTTCATCGCCGAGCCGGTACAGGGCGCTGGCGGTGTCATCGTTCCCCAGGATGACTATTTCCCCCGTATCCGCGAAATCTGTGACCAGTACGACGTGCTGCTGGTGGCAGACGAGGTAATCACCGGGTTCGGGCGTACCGGGCGCATGTTCGGCCTGGAGCACTGGCAAGTGCAGCCCGACATCATGCAGTTCGCAAAGGCCATTACCTCGGGCTATTTCCCGTTTGGCGGGATCGGCGTCAGCGACCGCATCGCCGAGGTTCTCGACGCCGACCAGGGAGCCTGGATGCATGCCTACACCTATAGCGCGCACCCGGTCGGCTGCGCCGTGGCGCTGGCGATGCTGGATATCGTCGAGCATGAGCAGTTCCCGGAGCAGGCGCGGCGCAAGGGAGAGCGACTCCTCGGTGGCCTGCGACGGGCGCTGGCCGATCACCCTCACGTCGGTGACGTACGCGGGCTCGGCCTGATGTGCGCGGTCGAGCTGGTTGCTGACAGGGCCACCAAGGCATCCTTCGAGGCCGCCGAGAACGTCGGTTCCCGCGTTCTCACGGCGGCCCGTGAGCGCGGACTGTTTACCCGCGCGCGTGGTGATGTGCTGTGCCTGGCACCGCCCATCGTCACTCCGGAGCGGGAGCTGGACCGCATCGTGGAGATCTGCCGGGAGTCGGTTGAGGCGGTCCTGGGCGGCGGACAGGAGGTGTGAGCGGACAGGCGGGCACAGTGGGGCCAGTGCCCGCCGTCCGCCCGATCCCGGCAGGGACTGCAGCAACGCACGTGCCAGAATATCCTCCGGTCAGCTGCAACGCACGGGAATCGGAGCTGCTGACAGAGGCCCGGGGCTCCCGCGAGACCACGGTCGGGCCGCATGCCACGCTTTGGCAAGAGAATCGCCGGGTCCCCGTCGCGGCATGGCCCTTGCCTTTCCCCTGATCAACAGCCAGACCGCGGCGGCAGCGCGAGGAATACTTGCCCGCCCTGTTCACGTGGCGAACCCTCGGCGCTAGCGCGCTGACGGAGCCCAAGGAGACCTCTTTTCGATGGCATCCTGGCAATACGATAACGAGACCGCGATAACTGAAGCCGGTCCCGGGCGTTGCTCAACCGTTCTGGACCCGGCGTGGAACATCGGTGCCACCCCGAATGGCGGATACGCCTGCACCGCGGCTCTGCGGGCCCTGACCCGGCTCACCGGCCAGCCGGACCCGCTGGCGGTCAGCGTGTACTACCTCCGCCCGTCACAGAGCGGGGAAGAGGCGGAGATCCGCACCGAGTTGATTCGTGCGGGCCGGCGCGCCAGCACCGCGCAGGCGTCCACCTGGCAGGCCGGACGCGAACGCCTGCGCACCCTCGCGACGTTTGGGCAGCTCGGATCTGACGCAAGTGCGGCAGCCGATCCGGCCGCGCTGTCGATTCCTCCCGTAAACCTGCCCCCACCGGAGGAATGCCACCCCCGGGATGCCGTCGAGCAGGGTATCGAGCTGGCCATCACATCGCGGGTCGACGTCCGGATTCACCCGGCACTGAGCGTGCCCGGGAAGGCCGGACGGGCGGAGGTGGCCGGCTGGATCCGGTTTGCCGACCATCGCCCGGTGGATGTGCTGGCGCTGGTGCTGTTTGCGGACGCCTTCCCGCCGTCGATCCTGGGGATCCTGGACCAGGCCGGCTGGGTCCCCACCCTGGAACTGACGGTGCATGTGCGGCGCCGGCCGGTACCCGGCTGGATCACCGGCCGCTTTCGGACCCGTGACCTCGCCGATGGCATGCTGGTCGAGGATGGCGAGCTCTGGGACCAGTCCGGAGCGTTGGTGGCACGTTCCAGACAGCTCGCCTTGCTGCGTCGCTGACGGACGACCCGGCGGCCCACGCCCGGAGACCAACCATGACGGGGGAAAGAAGTCATGCCTGACCCGATCCATGGGCTGACGGCAGAACAGCTCCACGCATGCTATACGCGGGGAGACCTGTCTCCGCTCGAGGTCACCGAGACAGTCCTCCAGCGGGCGGAGCAACTTGACGGGCGGCTGAACGCCTTCGCGATCATCGACCGGAACGGAGCCCTGGAACAGGCGGAGGCCGCCGCTGACCGGTGGCGCCGCCAGCGCCCGCTGAGCAAGCTCGACGGTGTGCCCGTCAGCATCAAGGATCTGGTGGCGGTCAAGGGGCTGCCTACTCGGAGCGGCTCACGGACCTCCAACCCCGACACGCTCGCACGGGAGGACTGCCCCGCGGTGGCGAGGTTGCGCGAGGCGGGTGCCGTCCTGTTCGGCAAGACCCACACGCCGGAGTTCGGCTGGAAGGGTATCACTGACAGCCCGCTGCATGGCGTCACCCGCAATCCCTGGAACCTGGGGCGCTCGCCGGGTGGCTCGAGCGGCGGCGCGGGCGCGGCCGTCGCGGCCGGGATCGGGCCCCTGGCTCACGGCACCGACGCCGGCGGCTCCATCCGCATCCCTGCCAGCTACTGCGGCCTCTTCGGCATCAAACCCACCTTCGGACGCGTGCCGCACGTACCCAACGAAAGCCCATACGCGACCCTGGCGAGCAGCGGGCCCCTGGCGCGTCGCGTTCGCGACGCCGCGCGCATGCTCACGATCATGGCGCGTCCGGACGCCCGTGACTGGTACGCCCTTCCCTACGATGGTGTCGACTACGAGGCGGATCTCGACACCGGCGTTGAGGGCTTGCGCATCGCTTACAGCCCTGGGCTCGGAGGCGCCCGTCCCGAGCCCGGCATCGCGGAGCGCGTCGCGCAAGCGGCAGGCCGCCTCCGGGACCTCGGCGCTCAGGTCGAGGAGGTCGGGCCGATACTTGCGCCCCTGCGGCCAGTGTTCGAGGCGTACTGGAAGGCCGGTTTCGCCTACCTGCTCAACAGCATCCGCGAAGACCGGCGGGCCCTGATGGACGAGGGTTTGCGTGCGCTGGCCGAGGAAGGCCTGGGCGTGGACCTGGACGCCTATTATCGGGCTGTCAGTGCGCGGGTGCGACTGGGCAGTCAAATGGAGCAGTTCCACCAGCGGTTTGACCTGCTGGTTACGCCTACGACACCAACGGCGGCGCCCGTGGCAGACGTGGTCTACCATTCTCGCGGGTTCGACCGTTGGCAGCACGCGGTGCCCTACACCGTGCCGTTCAACCTGACGGGACAGCCTGCCGCCTCGCTCCCGGCGGGATTCACCGCCGACCGGTTGCCTGTCGGTCTCCAGGTGGTCGGCCCGCGCTTTTCGGAACCCACGATCCTGCGGGCCTGTCGGGCCCTTGAGCGGGCAGCGCCTCCGGGCCACGCACCGGCCATCTGAACCGCTCCGGCTTTCCCGGAGACCCGGGGGTTTGCTTGCTCTTGCAGCATGCTCCGGAAGGAGGCCTATTTGTATCCCGGCGGTGAAATATGCGGGCAAGGGGCCGAAAACGCACCGGTCCCGGGTTCCGGGATTCCCTCCCGATGCGGCTCACCGGCTCCGGCGCAGCCGCGGGCCGGGCTGCAGTCCAGCGCGCTGGGCTCCTCTACCGGGTCGCGGATTGGGCATGTCGGCAAGCACCGCCTCCGCCCGCTGGTACCGAACGTCCCGGTAACCCTTGATGCTGTCCAGGCGCATTAGTCGTTTGCGCGTGTCACCGCCTGTCGCCGGGATCACCTCCAGCAGCTCCTGGCGGATGCGCGCGGCGATCACCCGGTCGCAGCGGTGCACCCCGGGCATGAGCGCGCGCAGGAAGCGCAGGTGGCGCACGATCCTGAGCATCCAGGGGTACGGCCTGAGATCGAGCTCCAGTTTGTGGCCCAGCAACTCGAACCTGGGACGGTTGAGGTGTCTGATACGATAACCCGTCCCCAGGCCGCCGTAGGCATTTTCACGCCGCGCCCGCTCCACCGGCGAAACGAGCTGGTGGGCGACGAAGATCTCGTCCTTGATGAAATAGGTCCGGGCCAGTATCCGCAACGCGATGCGCCGGCATTCGGGGTCGCGATACAGCGAACGCAAGTCGCCGGCTTCGAGCAGGAACGCGTCGAGGCGAGCACCCCGGTCATAGACCATCAGGTCGTGAATGTACCGTGCATGGTGGCCCGCGGGCATCTCCGGGTACAGCCGGGCCAGGACAGCCACGCCATCGTCAAAGCGCCGTAATAAGGGTCCTGCGCGACCGAAAGGCGGCACGCTCTGGGCCACGCTCTCGCGCAGCAGAACCGCGTCGTTGGGCTTTGCAGGGCCGGCGAACGCGGTGGTCACCGCGTCGACCCCTTCGTGGACCAGCCGGCGGCCCAGAACAAAGGCCTGCCAGTTGCTGTCCAGCTCGGCTGCGGGAACGGACCGGGCGAAGGCGTCTCGCATGTTCTCCACCGTGAAAGGCAGGGTTCCCGCCTGGAAGGCCATGCCGAGCAATACGGCCGAAGCGTACACGCTCTTGCCCATGATCCTCTGGCAGAGGGCCCGGGTGTCTGCGAAAGTCACGCGGCCGGGTAGCGTGGTCGAAAGCTCCCTCCGCAGTGTCTCCGCGGTCATCGCCGGCCCCTCCTCGCCGCGGTCGAGCATGACGGACAGCGGTACCTGGAAGTTGCGGTCGAGCATGGCCTGGCCGTGGGGTGCCAGAAACTCCACAGCCTGGCTCCCGTCGAGCAGGTCGGGTGACAGCACCAGGTCCGCCGAGCCCCTGGGCGTGATCGGCCCGGCTGCCCGTCCTTCCGGGAAGACCGAGAGGTGGCCGGTGACGCGTCCGTTGCGCTGTGCCAGCCCCTTCTGATCCACGAACCGGAAGCCGAGTCCGGACACGCCGTTCATCTCTTCCGCCGCTTCCGCCAGCACTCTGGAGATCGTGGTCACCCCCGAGCCGCCGACGCCGGTCACCACCACCCGCCAGCGGTTGCCAGCCGCGATGTCCGCCAGGGTCTTGCGCTCGCGCGGGACGGGTAACGCTTCTTCGCCGCCGACGGCGGGCAGGGACCTGTAGCGCGTAGGGTGGAAATCCGTCACGGTTACCTGCTCGAAGCTGGGGCAGGCCATGATCCGCGTGCAATACCCGTCGGAGACGCAGACCTGCGGATCGATGAGCATTTTCGGTCCGTAGGGGTCCTCCACGCGCGACAGGCCCGGGCACCCGGTGGCTTCAAGGCAGGCGCGGCAGTCCTCGCAGGCCGAGGTGTTAATGCGAAAGAACGTCTGCTCGGGCTTGACACCGCCGGCCCGGAACAGCTCACGGTCCCGTGCCCGCATCCGGGCATGGTAGGTCAGCCCGCATTCCTTGCGCGAGACGATGACCTTGGTACCGGAACGGCGGACATGGTCGGCGAGCACGTTGCGATAGAAATACCGGTCGCTGGGATTTACCTCGATCGCGGCGCTGACGCCCAGGCTGCGGACCAGAGCCAGGATGTCCTGCCGGGGCCGCGCCTGGCCTTCCACCGAGCGCCCGGTGTGGGGCGTGACCTGGTGGCCGGTCATGGCGGTTACGTCATTGTCGAGCACGATGTACGTGACGTCATGGCCGAGCTGGACAGAGTTGGAGATCGAGGTGAGCCCCGTATGGAACAGGGTGGAATCCCCCATTAGGACCACTGACGGGTTGTCGGAGAAGGTGTCCACGCCGGCCCCGACGGACCCCCCCTGGCCCATGGCGCCGATGTTGTGCATCTCGCCGAAGGGCGGCAGGAACGCCAGCGAGTAGCAGCCCACGTCGCCGTGGGCCAGCAGATCCACGCCTTCGGCCTCCAGGGTGGCGCGCAGGTCCTTGAGCAGGCTCAGGGTCTCGCGGTGCGGGCAGCCTGCGCAGAAGGTGGGCAGGCGCTGTGGGACCGGGGTGTTCAACCGGGGCGCGCAGAATGCGGGACCGAAACCCCCGTGCCCCGGCGGCAGCAGGTCCGCGAGGCGGCCGAGCTTGTCCCGGATGATTTCGTAGCTAAGCCCCCCGTATGCCGGAAAGCCCTCGATCCGGCGCCGGCCGGCGACGAAGCGCTTGCCCATGATCCGTGCAGGCACGTCGTGCTCGTGGCAAAACGCCGTCAGCTCGGTCTCCAGGAAGCCCCGCTTCTCCTCGACCACCACCACCCGCTCCAGGCCACGCAGCCAACCGAGCAGTGGCTCGCTGACCAGGGGATAGGATGAAGCCGGCTTGTACAGCGAAACCGACTCCAGCAGGCCGATGTCCTCCATCACCTCGCGCAGCGTTTCGAAGGCGGCGCCCGAAGCGATGAACCCGATGCGCGCGCCGCGATTGCCATGGATCCGATCCAGCTCGAGCTGGGCCAGTACGCGCTGGGCGCGCGGAAAGCGCTCGCGGATCATCTCGCCGTCGGCGTTCAGCGAGTTGGGTGGGACCATCACGCCGCGCGCGAGATCGAAGTCCGCCGCCTTCAGGCGTGTGCGCTCCGCGGGCACCGGCGCCCTGTCGCCCAGCTCGACGCGGCCGCCGCCTTCCGCCAGGAACGTGGTCAGGACCACGCCGCAATACAGCGACGTGCGCCGCGACAGGGCCAGCGCGTGGCCGATCCAGTCCTTGAGCTCCTGGGGCGTGGCCGGCTCCAGAAACGGGATGTGCAGGTGCTTGAACAGATAGCGCGAGTCCGCGGGGGTGGCCGTGGACATCGACCAGGGGTCGTCGCCCACCACCACGACCACGCCCGCGCGTTCGTCCCCGCCGGTCCCTGAGCCGGGCCCAGGCCTGCCCGGATTGGCGAAGTTGCCCACGGACAGTGCATCTGCGGCCACGTGCAGGCCCATGGACTTCATCGCGACCAGGCAGTTGCGGCCCGCCTGTTTGGCCCCTGCCGCCATGCTCGCAGCGTTACCCTCGCTGTTGGCGATCGCCACCCGCACCCCGTGTTCGCGCAGCACGTCGCGCCTGCGCTGCAGCACATTGAAGTAATCCGCGAGCGGCGAGCCCGGATAGCCCGTGTAAAGGGAAAAGCCCGCCTCCAGGCCGCCCTGTACCACAAGCTCGTTGCCGTCCAATATCCTGTACGTCACTTGGGCCCTGCTCCGACACTGGTGTCCAAACAAAGTTTAGGAACGGCACGGACCGGGATACAGATATACACTTTGCGAAGTGAACCATTACAGTCGTGCCGGGGAAACACTGTAATGCCTCATTTCGCGACGACTGTCCCGCTGCGACGACAGGAGCCGGCCATGAACGAGACGCTCTACCAGCGTATTGCCGATGACCTCGGGCTGCAGATCGCGGAGGGCACCTACCGTCCCGGCGACCGCATACCCTCCATCCGCAGCCTGGCCCGGCAACTGGGTGTGAGCCTGGCCACCATCCAGAATGCCTACGATCTGCTGGAGTCGCGGCACCTGATCGAGTCCCGCCCGCAATCGGGCTTCTACGTGCGCCACAACATGCAGCCCCGGACCTCCGAGCCGCCCATGGCCGACGATCTGGCGTTGCCCACCACGGTAAGCGTGCGCAACGCGGCCACGCAGACCCTCCAGCGCCTGCAGCACCCCGGCGTGCTCGATCTCGGTACCGCCATTCCATCGCCGGAGTTCCTGCCCCTCAAGCAGCTCCAGCGGGCGCTGGGCCGTGTCACCCGTCGGCGCATGCACGAGGTGGTCATGGCCATGTTCTCGCCGGGGCTGGAAGAGCTCCGCCACGAGGTAGCCCGGCGCATGGGGGACGCCGGCTGCCATGTTTCGCCGCGGGAGGTGGTGATCACCAACGGCTGCCAGGAGGCCCTCAACCTGTGCCTGCGCACCGTCGCCCGGCCCGGCGACACCATTGCCATTGAAAGCCCCGCCTACGTGGGTCTGCTCAATGCCATCGAGGCGCTCGGGATGAAGGCCCTGGAGATTCCGACCCATCCCCGGGACGGCATCAGCCTGGACGCTCTGGAGCTGGCACTGGCGCAGTGGGACGTGCGGGCCTGTGCGGTAGTAACCGCCAACAGCAACCCGCTAGGGGCCAGCATGCCGAACGAGAACAAGCGCCGACTGGTGACCATGCTGGCGGAACGTGACATCCCGCTGCTGGAGGATCACGAGTTCGGGGACCTCAACTTCGACGGCACCCGCGCCACGGCGGCCAAGGCCTACGACCAAAAGGGCCTGGTGCTCTACTGCTCCTCGATCTCCAAGTCCATCGCCTCCGGCCTACGAGTAGGCTGGTGCTCACCCGGGCGCTGGGAGAACAGCGTGGAGTTCCAGAAGTCATTCAGCAGCGTCAGCAGTCCGACCATCTGCCAGCTGGCCGTGGCCCACCTGCTGGCCAGCGGCGGCTACGACCGGCACCTGCGGCGTATCTGCGGCGCTTACTCGGAGCAGGTGCAGCGCTTCTCGGCCGCCGTCAGCCGCTTTTTCCCGGCGGGCACCACCGTCAGCCGGCCCCGGGGCGGCTACATCCTGTGGGTCGGTCTGCCGCCGGAGGTGGACGCCCAGTTGCTGCACGAGCGGGCGCTGGGGAAGGGCATCGGCGTTATCCCCGGGCACCTTTTCTCCGCCAGCGGTAACTACCGCAACTTCATCCGCCTGAGCTGCGCCGTGCCCTGGACCGAGGCCGTCGAAGACGCGCTGATCACCCTGGCCCACTTGACGGTGGAGCTGCGTGCCGCGACGTGACGGGTGAGCAGTGCGCGGGTGGACTCGTCCCGGGCAAATGGGGCCGACCCGGTCCTCCGCAAGCGCCCCCGTCCGCTGTCGGCAGGACCCGGAGACAGCGGCGTGGAGGCTGCGCGGCGGCGCCCCCGGGGTCCCCACGTACCCGGGGCCAGGATCAGCGCCGGTAGCGGCCGCTGCACAGGGCTACGAGGGGGCGTTGCATCACCACCGCCTGTTTTCCATTGCAGGGCCGCCGGCCGCTCTACTCTTTGATAAGTCGCGTCCCCGCCCGCGAACTGCGCCGCCCCGGGGAAAGCCGGGCGGTTCACCCGCGGATTCCGAAGTTGACAGGTACTCGGCAGTAGGAGAAGGTTTGCGCTGGAAAACCAACTACACAAATACACTGGAGGGGGCCGGTCATGTCCGTTCTATTCTGGAAAGCGGCACGTGCCTTGTGTCTGGCGGCCGTGGCGCTCGTCGCGTTCTTGCCTCCCGCCCAGGCAGCCAGTCCCATCAACATCGGTGTCATCGCGCCGGTCGCGACGCCTCCCGGCAAGTCGTTCATCAACGGGGCCAAGCTGGCACGCGACCAGATCAACGCTGCCGGCGGGGTGAACGGACGTCCGATCAAGCTGTTCGTCTTCGACGACCACGCGTCTTCCAGCGATGCGGTACGGGCCTTTCAGCGAGCGGTGCAGCAGGACCATGTAGTGGCGGTCACCGGGGTGTTCATCAGCGAGGTGGCACTCGCATTGGAGCCCTGGTCGGGCCGCCTGCACACGCCACTGATCATCACCGGGGCTGCCTCGACCAAGATTGCGAAGCTGGTCCACGACCACTACGACCGCTACAAGTACACGTTCCAGGCCTTCATGAATACCAAGGACATGGCGCTTACGGCATGCGCGGTCTCCAAGGATATCTTCGTCGATGAGCTGCACTACAAGACCGCCGCGATGCTGAGCGAGGAGGCGGCCTGGACCAAGCCGTTCGACGAGGCCGTCGCGAAGTGCCTGCCAAAGGTGGGCTTGAAGATCGTCGGGAAGGTGCACTACCCGCTTGACACCAGTGACTATACGCCGATCTTCCAGAAGCTGGGTTCGAGCCATCCCGACGTGGTCATAAACGCCATCGCGCATACCGGGGTACGTCCGGTGGTGCAGTGGCACCAGTCCCAGTTCCCCGCCCTCATGGCCGGCCCTGACGGGGAGGGCAGCTCGGGCGGATTCTGGAAGGCAACCAACGGGGCGGCTCAGGGGCTCATCGTCGGCGGGACCATCAGCGCCAACGGCGCCGCGCTGACGCCCAAGACGCCGGCCTTCTATCATGCGTATCGGAAGAAGTTCCACCACACCCCGGCTTTTTCCGGTTACACGACCTATGACGGCGTGTATCTGATCAAGACGGCGATTGAGAAGGCCGGCAGCACCAACCACAAGGCTCTGCTCGAGGCCCTGGAGAACGCTGACATGGTCGGGGCCAGCGGACGTATCGCCTTCACCGGCCGCAAGGATCCGCTGACGCATGCGCTCAAGTACGTACGGGATATGACGGGCGGGGTCTACTTCCAGTGGCAGAATGGCAAGCAGATCGTCATCTGGCCGAAGCGGATCGCGCAGGGAAAGGTGATATTTCCCGACTATATGAAACACTGAAGCGCTGAAAGCTGCAGCAAAAGCGATCCGGGGCCTGTACCTGCCGGCCTGGATGCGCCGAGGACAAGACCGCTAGGCGCGCGTTTCAGCCCGAGGCGTGGCATGGCTGCAGCAGATGCCAACGCCCGACACGCTCAATGCAGCGCCCGACCGGGACTCCACGGACCAACGCCCACCGGCGCCGCGGCATGCCCACGATGGGCATGCCGCGGCGATCAACGCCAGGTGACGGCGTCTCGGGCCGCAATCTTCAGCCCCCCGGCCCCCTAGTGGGGTTGCAGCGCCTTTGCCTGGGCGCAGGTGAGCATGATCTTCTTCGGGTTCGGCGTGAAGATATGATCCATGGTCCGGAAGCCGTACTTGGGATCCACCTTCTGCGACAGGGTACCGACGTACTCCCGTACGTTGCCCTGGTGGTCGCAGGCACGCAGGTGGATCGGCCCGCGGATCGTCTTGACCGTGGCCCCGCTGAGCGCGGCGGAAACCTTGTCCGCGTTAAACGAGTGGGCCTTGCGCACGCCCTGGCTCCAGGTCTGGATCGCCGTGTACCCCATCACCGCCCAGGCTGTCGGCCACTGACCGTATTTGTCGTGGTATTGCTTCGCGAACTGCTTCATTCCGGGCGTGTGGATGGCATAGAACGGCGCGCGGCTGGCGGCAATCACTCCCGCCGGTGCATCTTTGCCCATCGCCTTCAAGGCCCCCAGCGTGTACAAGGCGTAGAAGTGATCTTTCTCCTTCTTGAAAAAGTCAAAGCCTTCCGCCTGCTTGGTGAAGGTGATCAGATCGCCGCCATACAGACCCGAGAACACCGCTTCCGGACGCTTGGACAGGATGGTGGAAATGTAGTTGGTGAAGTCGCTCTCGCCGAGCTTGGGCCACTGCTGGCCGAGGACCTTGATGTGGGCGTGGTACTTCTTCATGCCGGCAAGAAACTGGTTCACCGTGCTGCGGCCGAAGCTGTAGTTCGGGCTGATGGTCACGTAAGTCTTCCAGCCCTTCTTGGCCATATAGGCAGCTACTGCGTGCGGTTCCATGTACGTGTTCGGCACCACCTGGAAGGCGTACTTGGTGAAATGCTTGGTGGTCAGGTCGACGTCGTTGGAGGTGAAGAAGAAGATGGGCACGTGGTACTGCGCGGCAACGCCTTCCTCGGCAGCCGCTACTGCACTGCTGACCGGGCCGAAGACGGCCTTGACCCCGTCGTCCAGGACGAAGTTGCGCACGTTCGTCACGCCGGTAGCGGGAGTCGCCTGGTCGTCGGCGCTCACGAGTTCGACCTTCTTGCCGAGCAACCCACCCTTGGCGTTAAGGTCCTCGATGGCGACCTCCAGACCGTTTTTTCCGGTTTGGCCGAGCGAAGCGATGGAGCCCGACAGGGCGGTGGAAATGCCGACCTTGACGGTCCCCGAATAGTGGGCCGCCGAGGCACCCGCTGCATACAAAAGGGCGGCAGCTGTCATGGCCAGAGACAAGAAGGTCCGGTAGGGGTGTGAGATGCTCATGGCATTCCTCTCCATTTGTTGCCTGTTCTCGACTTGTAATTGAGGCGGATTATTTGCCGTACCCGGATCGCCAATCAGGCTTGCGACGCCAGGTTATCGGCATGGAAGCAGCCTGCTCCCGCGGCTCAATGTTGCGCGGAACGCGGCGATGCTCCAACGGGTCGGGCAGAAAACGCCGATTTTAACGTAGACTCCCGTCCACCGCGGCGTCAAATTCGGTGGGATGCTTGATCCACCGGGCCGGGCGCAGCTGGCAGTCCCGGCCACGGAGAAGATCTCTCTGATCGTTGGCGGCCGTCCGAGGCATCGTACCGAGCATGTGCAGTGCGCGCTTGAGGCAACCGAGGGTCAGGCAAAGCCGCTCCCCCGGCCCCCCGCCGCCCATCAGCGCAACCCCTACGAACGCATCTGGAACCAAGGCGAAGGCCGCGCCCGCCGCCGGGCGGTTCACGTTGGGTGTTGCGAACCCGGCCTTGCAATGTCGGCTGCGCGTTGACGCTTCCAGCAGGTTGCCGGGTCCGGTTGCGGTCTTCCCGGGGTCCGCCTGGTTGGCTGCCTTGCTCCTGGCGCGCACCCCGGGTGCGGCCACCGCCCGGTCCATCGCGACCTACCGGTCCGCCACTCAGGGTGGGCCGATGGCGGTAAGTTGCATCGGCCGGGCCAGAGGCCGGAAAATACGCGACGGATGGATTCCAACCCATGTGCTGCGCCGGATCCGGCGCAGGACCACAATCGAGGCCATGCCGGCCAGGGGGACAGCATGTCGAACAAGATCCTGTTCGTGGTCACGGGCCACGCTCGACTGGGGGATACCGGCAAGGAGACCGGCTACTTCCTGTCGGAGGTGAGCCACCCGCACAAGACCTTCGTCGACGCCGGGCTGGAGGTGACGTTCATCACCCCGAAAGGGGGCAAACCACCGATGGACCCGCGCAGCTACAACACCGACGACCCCGACAACAAGGAGTTCCTGGAGAACGACGACTGGCAGCAACGCTTCGCCGATATGCGCCGGCCCGCCGAGGTCAACGCCGCCGAATACGACGCCATCTTCTTCGCCGGTGGCCACGGCGCCATGTGGGATTTCCCCGACAACCCCGACCTGGCCGAGCTCACCCGCAGCGTATACGAACACGGCGGCGTGGTAAGCGCCGTCTGCCACGGTCCCGCCGCCTTGCTGGACGTCAGGTTGGCCGATGGCAGGTTGCTGATCGAGGGGAAGGAAGTCGCCTCCTTTACCAACGAGGAGGAGCAGGCCGTGGGCCTGGCCGAGGTGGTGCCGTTCCTGCTGCAGACGCGCCTGGAGGAACGGGGCGCCCGCCACAAGCACGCCGACAAGTTCCAGACCTGCGTGGTTACCGACGGCCGTCTGGTCACCGGACAGAATCCGGCGTCGGCGCGCGACGTTGGCGAGGCGGTGGTCAAGCTGCTCAAGTAGCCGCCGGGCCAGCGTCTGCGCCCGGCCGGAGCGTCGGTTACGCACCGACACCGCACGTCTCATCGGGGCGGGCGTAGCATATTCGTCAGGGCGCCCTTCTTCCCGGGATACCCGATCGATTGCGCGAACAGAGCTCGCTGTTCGGGCGAGAGCCTGCGCTCCTTCGCGAGGCGCTCCCGAGCGCAATTGTGCGCCCACGTCGCGAGCCCCTCTGCGGCAGCGATTGGATCGACATTGCCGGCGATCAGGCCGGTGTCGACAAGCGCAGTGGTCCTGTTGCATGTTGGTCACGTTTCTCGCAAGCACGGGATCGCTATGTCCCCATCGGCACGGCGCTCGGCTGCTTTCACGTCGCAGTCCTGTCCCGCATCCGCCCGGGCCCCGCTGCGCGGGCGGGCGACACTGTGGAGTGGATCCCATCCGCGTGAGGCCACCGCCCCGGACCCGTGCCAACAACGCACAAGCGCATCGACGCCGTGGTCGCCTTCACCCCGTTCGCGCATCGTGCTGCCCATACCACCCGCGGTCCATTCCGGGTGGCCCGGATATGGCTCATGGGCCGACGGGGCGCGGGCGATTCCGTCGTGTCACGCGCTCGGCGACCGCGTGGTCACCAGCCGGCGGTGGGGGAGCGGCGGTATTCCTTGCTCGAGACGCGGTGCCGGGGCGTCGGCGTCAATCCAGCGCGCGCACTGGCTGATCAACGTGGGAGGTCGCAGATGACGAAAACCGTGGCTGGTATCGCCGCCGAGGTGCGCGAGGGGCGCAGGAGCGCCGAAGCAGTGCTGGCAGAGTGTCTTACACGGATTGACGACCCTGCAGGCGAGGGTGCCGCGGTGTTCCGCGAGGTTTCGCGAACAACCGCGCGCGCCACCGCCACCGTGGTGGATCAGCTGCACGCGGCCGGCGTCCCGTTACCCCCGCTTGCGGGCGTGCCTATCTCGGTTAAGGATCTGTTCGACGTATCCGGGGAGCGGACGCTCGCGGGGTCGTTGGCGCTGCGTGAACGGGAGCCGGCCACGCGTGACGCGCCGGCCATCGCCCGACTGCGTCAGGCGGGCGCGCTGTTGGTGGGGCGTACCAACATGACCGAATTCGCTTATTCCGGCCTGGGACTCAACCCCCACTACGGCACCCCGGCAAATCCCTTCGACCGCTCCACCCGGCGTATCCCCGGAGGCTCGAGCTCCGGCGCCGCGGTGTCCGTTGCAGACAGGATGGCCTACGCTGGTCTGGGATCCGACACCGGGGGCTCCTGCCGCATTCCTGCGGCCTTGTGTGGCATTACCGGGTTCAAACCCACCCAGCGGAGAATCTCCCGGGAGGGGGTCGAACCGCTCTCGTCGAGCTACGACACCGTTGGCGCCATGGCAGCAACGGTCGGCTGCTGCGCCCTCCTGGACGCGGTCATGGCCGGAGAACCATCGCCCGGGCTGGATGAGCGACGCGAGGACCACCTCCGCCTTTTGCTGCCCACCAATGTGGTCGTGGAGGACCTTGACGAGGCCACCGGGGCTGCCTTCGATCACGCCCTGCGGACGCTTTCGGCAAGCGGGGTGGCCGTCGAAGGGCTCCGCTTTGAGCCTCTGGTATCGATGCCCGACATGGTGGTCAATGGTGGCATCCAGGGAGCCGAGGCGTACGCCCACCACCGCCCGATCATCCAGGCCCACCGGGATGAGTACGACCCGCGGGTACTCGCCCGGATCGAGTTGGCGGCCGCACAGAACGCTGCCGACTACGTCGACCTGTGCGCACTTCGCAGGGCGCTGGGTGCCGAAGCGGACCGGGTGACCGCGGACTTCGACGCGGTCGTGTTGCCCACAACGCCCGTAACTGCACCCCCCGAGTCGAGTCTCGCCGATTATGAGGAGTACCTGCGCATGAACCGGCTGATGCTGCGCAACACCTCGGTGGCGAACATCCTCGATCGGCCGGCCATTTCCCTCCCATGCCATGAACCTGGAACGGCCCCGGTGGGGCTGATGCTGATTGGTCATGCGGGCAGGGACCGTGATCTCTTCGCGGTCGCCAACGCCGTGGAGCGCGTACTGGCACGAGGCTGAGCTTCGCGGGCGCAGGTGGCGCGGGCAACGGAGCCTGGCGAGAAAGAAGGGGTCCTGACACCCTGGACAGCCGCATTGAATGAACGCCCAGATGTGGCGGAGAAAATCCGCCCACCCCGGCATATCGGCGGCCCCGACAGGACAGCCGGGGAGCTGAGCTGCGGAAGGGAGAAGCGGAATATTGCCGCGACCCCGCCCACGTGCGGCACGGGTTGGGGGTGTGGCAACGCCCGCGCCGATCGGTCTCGAAGGTTGCTCCGGACGCGCATTGCGGATTGGTACGCTGCTCACCGGCGATGCCGAGAGCGTACGGCTCTGAACCGGTCCACGAGGCGGGGCAAGGACCGCCCGCCCGGGCATGGCAAGTGCACTGCAGGCCTCCGCCTGAGCCGGTCCGGCCGGGGCTGGACGGCTTCCCGCGACGAAACGGGCGACCTCTCCCGCGCTCGCTGACGACCCTGTCCCCGCCAGCGCCGGCACGTGGCAGCTCCTGCCATCCGCGAACTGCGGGTGCCCCTTCCGCTCGGGACGTTCCCGTCGCTATCCCGGCAGCCGGATAGGGTTGCGGTGCCGGAACTAGAGAGCCTCGGGTGCCCCCCAGACCGCCTCGCCACCCACGACCGTGGCGGTGACCCGGACCTCGCGGATCGCCTCGGGCGGCACCTCGTAGAGGTCCTCGGACAGGACCACAAAGTCCGCGAGCTTCCCGTGGCTCAGGGTTCCCTTGAGCTCTTCCTCACGCGCGGCCCAGGCGCTGCCCACGGTATAGGCACGTACGGCCTGCGCGACCGTGATACGCTCCCCGGGGACGAACTCGGCGCCGGAGGCGGTACGCCGGTTAACCAGGTCGTGGATGTTCAGAATCGGATCCATCTCCACCACCGGCGCGTCGGTGCTCGCCGGCACCTGGAGCCCCGCCTCCAGCAGCGCCCTCACCCGGTAGGCCAGGCATACGCGCCTGGGGCCCAGCGCCCGTGCCGCGCCATCTCCGAGCTCGTAGATGAAGCGTCCCTGGGGCACGGCGATCAGTCCCAGCGCGGCCAGGCGGCGGATCTGGGCATCGTCAGCGACGCTCAGGTGCTCGATCCGGTGGCGGGCATCGGCGCGGGGATAGAGCCGCTGGGCCTCCTCGTAGATGTCCATGGCCACGTTCAGCGCGGCGTCGCCGATCGCGTGCGTCGCGACCTGCCAGCCGGAACGGTGGGCGCCAATGATGCGCGTGCGCATTTCTTCCCGCGAGAACTGCAGCAGCCCACGGTTACCCGCATCGACCGCGTAATCGCAGCACATGAATGCGCTGCGTCCGATCAACGAGCCATCGGAGAGGATCTTCGCCGGTCCCAAGCGCAATCGGTCATCGCCAAAGCCGGTGCGGATGCCGAGATCCAGCCCGTAATGGGGATGCTCGTCGTTCTCCGCACCCAGCGGGTGGAGAGCGGTGATGTAGGGCATCACCGTGGCGCGAATACCCAGCCGGCTCGTATCGCGGGCGATCTGGTAGGCCGCGAGATCGAACTCGGTATGGCCCAGATGCCCCGGTGCCCCGAGCCCGGGCTCGGTGACACTTGTCACTCCGAGGGAGAGCGCGTGCCGGCTGCCGGCATCGATCATAGCGACCACGTCCGCGACGGTTGGCGCGGGTATGCTCCGCGTCACTAGCGCCTGCGCGGTTTCCTGAAGCAGTCCCTCGGCCCGGCCTTCGGCATCGAGCGGAACGGCCCCACCCTCCGGTGCTTCGAGACCCCGGCGCCCGGGGTAGCCAGCACGCTCGAAGGCGGCGGAATTCGCCACGCCCATGTGCCGGGAGTTGTGTACCAGCCACACCGGATGCCCATGGCTCACGACATCGAGCGCCTCGGCCGTCGGGTGGCGGTCACCGAGATAATTCTGGTCATACCCGGCTCCCCGCACCCAGGCCCCTGCCGGCGCCGACGCGCAGGCCGCGTCGATCGCCGCGAGCAGATCTTCCAAGCGCGGGCAGGCCGCCGGACGCAGATCGACGAAGTGGCACAGATGCCCCACCTGGCTCAGGTGGCAGTGCGCGTCGTTGAACCCGGGCACCACTGCAGCCCCGCCAAGGTCCCGCACCTCACGGAAGCAGGAGGCCGGAAGCTCCTCGTCCAGGCTCACAACGCGCTCGCCGTGCACGCCGAGCGCACGTGCCACGGGACGGGCCGGATCCTGCGTATGGAATACGCCGTTGGTGTAGAGCACGTCGAGGAGCACGGCTGCCTCCGAGTCTGTCGTTCGCCTCATGGGTCTGGGTCGAGTATGGGGTGCGCTCACCTGCCTGTCTAATGTACGACCGTCGCGCAGTATTTGCCGCGCCAGAGAAGGGGCTCAGTCGAGATGCTTAATCCACGCCGCGTTCGGCCGATTCGGGACACGTCAGGCCGAACGTCGCCGGCAGGCGCGCGTAAAAAAGCCGGAGGTTCTCCTGCTCGATCCGATCCAGCAGCAACTCCGCATGTTCCTCGGTCACCAGGAAGGCCACCTCGACCGGCAGCATGCTGGCGAGCTCGAAGAAATGTTCCTCGTGCATGTGCCGGTGGCGCCCGAACCCGGCCACGGCACGGAATGCTGAGCCGCCCTCCACGCCGAGGGACTTCGCCGTCTCGAGCAGCCACTCGTAGATCACCATGCCGTGATGCTTGCGGGATTCGTTCACGTAGAATTTGAGATATACGCCTTTCATGCTTCCCCCCGGGGCCATAGCGGCGGGCTCGGCGAACGATCGCCGGGACCCCGGGGTGTAGCCCCGGCGTCAGGAGTTGACAACCGCTTGCCGCTCATCAAACATAGATTCCGGCGAAGGAGTTCGCCACGGCACTCGCCGAAACCGCCAAACAAGGGCTAATAACTCCTGACGGTTTTCAGTTGAGGCCGGTCCCGGAGGGACCGAAAGGAGTGCCGCGTGTCGCCGGTTGCGACGCACCTGCTGATAAACCTCGTTCAGGTGCTCTTTCTCCTGACCTTTGCGCCCCTGCTCGAAGGCGTCCTGGCACGTCTGGAAGAGATGATCCAGGCCAAGCATGGCCCGAGCGTCTTTCAGCCCTACCGTGACATCTACAAGCTCTTCGGAAAGGACGAGGTGGTCTCCGAACAGTCCACCTGGGTGTTCCGCTTCGCGCCCGTGATCCACTTCGTCATGCCGCTCTTCGTGGTGCTGCTGATTCCGGCGCTCACGGCTTACCCGCTGTTCTTCGCGTTCATGGGCGACATGGTGGCGGTGGGCTTCCTGATGGGCATCGGCGGCTTCTTCGTCGCGCTGGCCGCGATGGACACCGGCAACGTCTACGGGCCGGTGGGCGCGAGCCGCACGCGCATGGTCGGCTTCCTCGCCGAACCCGTGTTCATGATGGTGTTTTTCAGCGTCTCCTATGTCGCGAATTCGACCATCCCCTACATCGTCACCAACGCCTGGGCGAAGTCCTGGGCCAGCATGCTCCAGCCCGCGCACCTGCTGGTGCTCATCGCCTTCTTCATGCTGTTCCTGGCCGACGAAGGGCGCATCCCCGTCGACAGCCCGTCAGGCAAGGTCGAGATCGCCATGATCGGCCACTCCAAGAGCCTTGAATACTCCGGCACGGGCGCGGCCCTGATGAAGTGGGGTGGCGCCATGAAGCTGATGGTGCTGACCATCGTGTTCCTGAATGTGCTGATCACACCGTGGGGCCTCGCCACCACGACCCACTGGGGCGATGTGCTGTTCGCGATCCCGAAGGTGCTGGGGAAGATGTTTCTGTTTCTTGTCGCGCTCGCGGTAGTCGAGACGAGCCTGGCGAAGCTGCGGCTGTTCCGCATCAGCGAGTTTCTCGCCGCCGCCTTCGTGATCTGCCTGTTCGCCATGAGCGTCCGCCTGGTGGGGATAGGATGAGTACCCAGATGCTGGAGACGGCCCGCGCGCTGGACGGCTTCATCGCCGCCCTGTTCGTGGTGTTCGCCCTGGGAGCGATCGTCACCCGGCAGATGCGCGGGACGCTGTACCTGTTCGCCCTGCACTCCCTGGCGCTGACCGCCTCGGCGATCGTGCTCGCGGTCGCGCTGCACAGCCCGCACCTGGGCTGGGTGGCGTTCATTACGTTCTCCACCAAGGTCGTCGCGGTACCGATCGTGCTGAGCCTGGCGGCGGGCAGCGAGATCTACGAGCGTCGGGAAGTCGACCAGGTACTCACCATCCCCATGTCGGTGCTGGTCGCTGCCGTGCTGGCGCTGATCGCCTGGATGGCCACCCTGCCCCTGGTACACGCAGTGCCGGACCGGCCGTTCGCGGCGATCAACCTGCCTACGGGGCTGATCTCGATTCTTTTCGGGGCATTCACCGTTGCGGTACGGCGGGAAGGGGTGGCGCAGCTCATGGGCCTGCTGATCATGGAGAGCGGGGCCTTCTTCGCGTCCGTCTCCCTGGTGAACGAGCTCTCCGTCATCGCCGAGATCGCCGCCGCAGTGGACGTCCCGATCGCCGCGCTCGTCATCGGCCTGCTGATCCGGAACATCCACCACGTGACCGGGATGACGCGGGTCGGTTCGCTGTCGAAGCTGAGAGAATACCCGTGACCTTGCTGCTGCCCATCCTGCTGGTCCCCGCGGCCGCCACGCTGATCGCTCTTGCCAGCCGGCGCCTGGCGCCGTGGGTGACGCTGCTCGGGGCGCTGGCCGTGCTGGCGCTGGCCTCGGATGCCGCCCTGCACGTCAGCCACGGTGGAATTCTGCGCGCCCTGAACGGGGGGCTCGCGCTGGATCCGCTGGGTGCGCTGTACCTGCTGCTGGTGGCCTTCGTCGGCGTGACCGCGGCACTTTTCTCGATCGGCTATCTCCCGGCACGCGCCAGAGAACAGGCCGATGCCGGGGAACCGCCCCGCTACCGGCAGTACTACCCCCTGTTCAATATCTTCCTGGCTTCGATGCTGGCCGTGCCACTGGTCGCGAACATCGCCGTGATCTGGATCGCGATCGAGCTCACGACCATCTTCTCCGCGTTCCTGGTCGCCTACGAGAACCGCGCCGAGGCACTGGAAGCGGCCTGGAAGTACGTGGTTCTGACCAGCATGGGCGCGATGATCGCACTGTTCGGGGTGCTGGTGCTGTACTACGGGATCCACCACGAGGGCCAGCCGGTGACCTGGCACGGGCTGGCCCTCGTGGCACCGCATCTGCAGCCCGCGGTGCTGCTGATCACGTTCGTACTCTGGCTGGTCGGATTTGGCGCCAAGGCCGGGTTGGTGCCGCTGCACACCTGGCTGCCGGACGCCCACAGCCAGGCGCCCGCGTCCATCTGTGCCCTGCTCTCGGGTGTCGAGACCAGCGCCGCGCTGTACATGCTGCTGCGCATCTATCCGGCACTGGTGGCCAATCCGGGCATCGCGCGCCCCGGCCTGTGGTACCTGGTGGCGGGCCTGATCACGGTCGGCACCGCCGCCTTCCTGCTGCTGCAGGTGCAGGACTACAAGCGCCTGTTCGCCTACTCGACCATCGAGCACATGGGCATCATCCTCACCGCCTGCGGGCTGGGGGCAGGCGTCCACGAGCTGGGCACCGTCTATCAGTTCTTCGCGCACGCCTTCACCAAGTCCTTCTGCTTCTATGCCGCGGGTCTGGCGACGATCGTATTCGCCACCCAGGACATCGCATCGGTTGGCGGCCTGCTCGCGCGTTCCCCCGTGGTGGGCGGGGGGCTGCTGCTCGGGGCGGTCGCGATCGCGGGCGCGCCCCCGTTCGCCCTGTTCATCTCCGAGTTCGAGATCCTGCGGACCGGGTTTGCCGCTGGTCAGTACCTGGCCACCGGCCTGCTCACGGCGTTCATCGTGCTGGCCTTCGTCGCCATCACCTACCAGGTCGGGCGCGTGGTGTTCGGGGAACCGGCCGGCGCTGGGGCCCACGTCGAGCGGCTGCCTGCTAGCGGCCTGGCCGCCCTGGGAGTGGCGTTCGTACCGGTCCTGGTATTCGGGTTCTACCTCCCGCCGGCACTGGCTTCGCTGGTGCACCAGGCGGCGCTGCTACTCGGAGGTGGCGCATGAGCGGACGGGAAACGCTGCTGCAGGCTCTCGCCGAGAGGTACCCCGGCGCCGAAGCGCACGATGCCGGCGACCGCGTCGTCGCCACGGTCGCGGTCGACGCCATTCGCGATATTGCGACGATGCTCAGCACGGTCCACCGCTGCGAGTTCGGCACCCTGGTGGTGGAGGAGGACAATGGCGGACTGCTCGTCCGCTACTTCTTCCACAACCAGACTGGCGGAGGCCAGCTGGTGGAAGTCATCGCCCGCACCGACCGGGCCGAGCTGCCCGCCATCGGCGACCAGGTGCACGCGGCCGACTGGCACGAGCGGGAAGCCGAGGACATGTTCGGCATCCATTTCCGCGGCCACCCGTTCCTGGGTGACTTCATTCTGCACGACACCGAGTGGCCGGAGGCGGTCGAGCCCATGCGGCACGCATTCGATCCGTC
Source organism: Gammaproteobacteria bacterium (assembly GCA_035638695.1). Classification (GTDB taxonomy): domain Bacteria; phylum Pseudomonadota; class Gammaproteobacteria; order UBA5335; family SLRW01; genus DASQZJ01. The sequence continues at coordinate 40,969 of DASQZM010000052.1, forward strand.
CCGGCGCGAGCGCCAGCCCGGGCTGGGCCCGGACTGGCAGCCGCGCCGCCTGCTTCGGGAGCCCGGCGCGCTGGCCTTCCCCGTCGGACCGGTATGGGCCGACTACGCCGAGTCCGGACTGTGGTTGCTGGAGACGCCCGGCGAGCAGATCCGGCAGGCCCACTCGCGGCTGTTCTACAAGTACCGAGGGGTCGAGAAGATGGCCGAGGGACAGATCCCGGAGCAGGCGGTGCTGCTGGCGGAGCGCTTCAGCGGCAGCGCCGCATTCGCCCATGCTCTGGCATTCTGCCAGGCTATCGAGAAGCTGGCGGGTGGCGAGGTGCCAGCGCGCGCAAAGACGCTGCGCGTGGTATTCGCCGAGCTGGAGCGCATCCGCTATCACGCCATGACCATCGCCGAGCTGGCCGGATCGACCGGCCTGGTCGTCGCCAAGGCCATGGCGCAGGCGACCGAGGAGACGCTGCTGCGCCTGACCGGGGAGGTGTGCGGGCACCGCTACCTGTTCGGGCTGATCGCGCCCGGCGGGCTGGCCTGGAGCCCGGACCATGCGAGCCTGGCCCGGCTGAATCAGGGCCTCGGCGACGCCCTCGCGGAGCTGGGGCGCCTTGAGCGGCGGCTGGTCAACAGCTCCAGCTTCCTGGACCGGATCGAGGAAATGGGGACACTGGCTCCCGACGTTGCGGCGATCTACGGGGTCGTCGGCCCGGTGGGACGGGCGTCGGGACGCGCCGTGGACCTGCGCCGCGCGCTGCCGTATGCCGGTTACGAGGATGCCGCGTTTTCGGTGCCGACCGAGGAGGAGGGTGACGGCTATGCACGGCTGCGGGTGTTCTTCGCCGAAATCCGGGCCAGCGCCGACCTGATCCGGGAACGGCTGGCCGGACTGCCTGACGGGCCGGTCGCTGCGCCGTGGAGCCCGCAGCCCGGCGCCGGTCTGGGCTGGGTCGAGGCTCCTGCCGGTGCCGCCTTCCACTGGGTACGGCTGGATGAGGACGGGACGCTCTCGCGCTGGCGCATCGACACGCCGGGCTTCCGCAACTGGCACGCATTCCACCGTGCCGTGGAGGGAGCCGCCTTTCAGGACTTCCCCATCATCCTGGCGAGCTTCGGTCTGTCGGTCGCCGAGAACGATCGCTAGGCGACACGCCGCACACCGCGGTACGGAGCGAACGACTGGAGGACATGCTGGATGACAAACTGGGTTCTGCACGGTCTGTCGCACGGCATTCGCACCACCCGCTGGCCGAACGCCGCGGAGGAAGGCGCCGGAGTAACGCCGGGACGGCCCCGGGCCGGGCCGGGAGCCGACGATCTCGCCCGCCGCTGTCCCAGCTCGGCGCTCTCGGCGGATGCGGAGGGGGTGACTGTGGACTTCGCCCGCTGCGTACACTGCCAGCGCTGCCGGCACGGCGACGATGCGCTCTCCTGGTCCCGGGATTTCTCCTGGGCCGCACGCATCCGCGATTCCCGGCCAGCGCTGCCGGCGAGGTTCCGGCGGTCCCTGCACGTGCGCTACATCGACGCGGGGGCCTGCGGCGGCTGCATGGGAGAGGTGCGCCTGATCGACGCCCCGCAGTACAACATGCACCGGCTGGGCATCTTCATCACCGCCACGCCGCGCGATGCGGACGTGCTGCTGGTGGGCGGACCGGTAACGGAAGCCATGCGATGGCCCCTGCGCGACGCCTACGAGGCGATGCCCGAGCCCCGGCGCGTGGTGGCCATGGGCGTCTGCGCGATTGACGGCGGTGTCTTCGGCACCAGCTTCGCCAGCGCCGGTGGCGTCGCGGGAGAGATCCCGGTCGACCTGGTCGTCCCGGGGTGTCCGCCACCGCCGCTGGCCATCCTTCACGCGCTGCTCGTGGTCACCGGGCGGGCGGAAGCATCCGAGGCCACGGAACAGGCCCCGTGAAGCTCTTCGTGCCCACCCGCGCCCTGATCACGGCCCCACCGCCGGGCGCGGCCGTCGTACAACGGGTCCCCCCGCAGCGGCCGGCATCCCCGATCGCGGCCCCGGGTTCTGCGAGGCACTGACATGACCTGGATTGCCTTCGGCTACGTCGCACTCGGATTCGCGCTGACCGCCCTGGGCCTGCCTGCGGCGCGCGCCTGCCGGATCTGTCATCTTCTGGCCGCATGGGCGGCCGCGCTGCTAATGCTCATCGGAGCGGGCACCGCACTGGCCGGATCGGCACCAGCGCAAATCTCATTACACCTCTCGGTCCTGCCGGCCCTGGGCTTCACCCTGGATCCCCTGCGGGGATTCTTCCTGCTGATCGCGGCGTCGGTTCACGCGCTGTCCGTGGCTTTCATTGTCCGGGACAGCCGAGAGCATGCCGCGCTGCGGGGACGAGCCCTGCTGGCATGGACCACGCTCCTGCAGGCTGCCACCGTCGCGGTCCTGCTCAGCACGACGGTGCTGAGCTTCATGTTCACGTGGGAGGTCATGTCACTGGCGCTCTGGGCGCTGGTCACCTTCGACACCCGTAATCCGCTGCACGTCCGCGCCGGCTACGTGACGCTCGGCCTGTCGGAGGCCGGGGCGCTGGCGGCACTGGCCGGCCTCCTGATCCTGTCCGGGGCGGCCGGCAGCTCCAGCTTCTCCGGAATCGCGGCAGCAGCACCGCATCTGTCGCCCCGAGTCGTCTGGCCCGGCTTTCTCCTGACCTTCTTCGGCTTCGGCGTGAAGACCGGCATCGTGCCGGTGAACACCTGGATGGGCGCCGGCTACACGGCCGCACCACGCAGCCTGCGCCCGCTGTTCTCCGGCGCCACCATGAACCTGGGCGTGTTTTCGCTGTGGGTCATCGACGGCCCGCTGGCGACCCACGCGCTGTGGCCGGCGCTGATCGTGCTGGTCGTCGGCGCCCTCACCGCCATCCTCGGCATCGTCTACGCCCTCGTCCAGAGCGACATGTCCCGGCTGCTGACGCACAGCTCGATCGAAAACCTCGGCATCGTGGTGGCTGCGCTGGGTGCGGGTTATGCGTTCTCGGCGCTGGGAGATCCGGTCCTGGGGGGCATGGCGCTGGTGGCGGGGCTGTACCACATGCTTAACCACTCCGCCTACAAGACCCTGCTGTTCCTGGGCGCCGGCGGCATCGACGCGGTCACCGGCACCCACGCCCTCGACCGCCTGGGAGGACTGCTGCGCCGGCTGCCGCTGTTCGGCACCCTGTTCCTGCTCGGCGCCCTGGCGATCGCCGCACTGCCCCCGTTCAACGGCTTCGTGAGCGAATGGCTCACCCTGGAATCGCTGCTGCGCGTGGTACAGATCGCCGAGGTGCCGGTGCGCTTCACCTTCGCCCTGTCCGGCGCCCTGCTGGCGCTGACCGCCGGCCTGGCCATGACCTGCTTCGTGATGCTGGCCGGCACCAGCCTGCTGGGTCTGCCCCGGTCGCACGAAGCAGCCGCGGCGGCAGGCATGCCGCGCAGCGTGACCGTCCCCATGGCGGTGCTGGCGGTGGTGTGCTTCGGCCTGGGTGTGCTGGCCACCGCGGTGATTCCGGCGCTGGGGCGACTGGTGGCGCCGCTGGCGGGCGCCGACCCTACCGCGGCACTGGTGCCGGCGTTCTTCCGCAACGCGCATGGGCTCCCGGGAGCAATCGTGACCGACCTCACGCATATCGGTGCCCAGGTCGGGCGCGGCGTACTGCCCCTGCGCGGCCTGGTGGTGCTGCACTCGGGGGGACTCCCGACGCCGGTGATCTTCGCCATGTCGACCGGCCTGGTCTTCACGGTGATTGCGACCCTTGTGTTGATCGTGTGGATCCCGGCGCGCGTGTTGCGGCGGCCCCGCGTGCGCCGCGCGCCGCTGTGGGCTGCCGGGCTGGCCCGCCTGCGTCCGGAGATGACCTACAACGCCACCGCCTTCGCCGCCCCCGTGCGGGCACTGTTCGACACCTTGCTGCGCCCGGCCGTGGATGAGCACGTGGAACGCCAGGGCGCCTTCGCCACCGCCGTGCACCGCGAGTCGCGGATGGTGCATATCGCAGACCGGCTCACCCTGCACCCGCTGGTTGCCGGGATGCTGGCCGTGTCAGAGAAACTGGCGCGAATGCACCAGGGCAAGGTCAACGTCTACGCTGGCTACGTGGTCCTGGCCCTGGTCGCGATCCTGATCGCGACAGGCATCGCGCTGCGTTGACCGGTTCGGCGCCCGTCCGGAACACCCGGTCGAAACCGGTGGTTTGCGGGATCGCCGGCTCCGGAACCACGGGAGGGCCTGGCCATGATCGTCTACCTGCTGCGCCACGGACAGACGCTGCTGAACGCATCCGGCCGCCTGCGGGGCCACGACGCCGTCAACCGCGCGCTGCTCGGTACCCTGGTGCCCGAGCTGGGCAGGGATCCGGGGCGCATTCCACAGCGAACCGGGTGCTGGAACAAGCGGGTACGGGAGCGCGGCGCCTGGCACATCCCGATCCTTGACGCCCGACCAGGTGACGGACGCCACCCGTGAAGCCCGGCACCGGGATCATTGTCACGCCGGTATCGCCCCCCGGCGGACACCGCAGCACCCGACCGAAACAATTTGGACAAGACGCGATCACGTCCAGCAATCCGGCATTCCGGCCGCTGGCCGAGTCCCTGCGCTACCGCGGGTGACGTCGGACGGGCGCACAATCCCGGCTACCCGTTGCCGCACCAGGACCCACTACCTTTGGCATGCGAAATGGGCGCTCAGGGACGCGCGGTGACGATCTTGATGGGTGGCGTGGCGGCACTCCCGGCGCGGCCCTGGCCGCAACGCCGGCGCGCGTGCGCTCCCGGGCCCGGACTTCCTTACGTGCTGACCGCGGCCGCGGAGGTCTCCAGGCTGGCCCCGGCCAGCGCCTTGACCCGCGCTTCGTCGGCGGCGAGCTCCGCCGCCGGGCCCGAATGCACGATCTTGCCGTCCCCCAGCACGTAAGCCCGGTCCGCGGCCCCGAGCGCGAGCCAGGCGTTCTGCTCGACCAGCAGCACGGCGATGCCTTCGTCGCGCATGACATTGACGGTTTTCATTACGTCCTCGACGATCACCGGCGCCAAGCCCTGCGACGGTTCGTCCAGAATCAGCAAACGCGGATTGAGCAACAGGGCGCGCGCGATGGCCAGCATTTCCTGCTCCCCGCCGGACAGGCGCGAGCCCTTGCTCGAGCGCCGCTCGGCCAGCCTCGGGAACAGCTCGAAGACGGCGTCGATCGTCCAGCGTCCGCTGGTGACGGCGGGCACGCGCAGGTTGTCATAGACGCTGAGGTGGCCGAAGATCTTCCGTCCCTCGGGCACGTAGCCCACGCCCAGGCGCGCGATCTTGTGCGCCGGCCAACCGGTCACGTCCTGCCCGAACATGCTCACACGGCCCTGACTCGGGGCCGTCAGGCCCATCAGCGACCGCAGCGTGGTGGTCTTGCCCGCACCGTTGCGACCCAGCAGGGTCACGAGCTCCCCTTCCCGGACATCCAGCGAGACCCCGTACAGGATGTGGCTCTTGCCGTAGAAGGTATGCAAGCCCTCGGCGCGCAGCACGTCAGTCATTTTGCGGCTCCCAGGTAGGCGGCCTGCACCTCGGCGTTGGCCGAGATTTCCGCCGGGGTCCCCTCGGCCAGCAAGTGCCCGTTGTCCAGCACCGTGATTCGGTCAGCCACATCGAATACGATGCTCATGTCATGCTCGATGAACAGCATGGTGATTCCGTGCTCGCGGTGCAAACGGCGGACGAGTTCGGTCATGCGGTGGGTTTCCTCGTCCCCCATGCCGGCGGTGGGCTCATCCAGCATCAGCAGCTTGGGATGCCGGCTCAGGGCGATCGCCACCTCGACCAGCCGCTGGTCCCCGTGGGCCAGCTCTCCGGCCAGGCGGTCGGAGAGGTGACCGATGTGGAGGCTTTCCATCAGCTCCTCGATGCCCCGGCGCACCTCGCGCCTGCGCGCGGGGCTCAGCCACGCCTTCAGATTGTGCCCCCTGGCGGTCTCCACCGCGATCTCCAGATTCTGATAGACGCTAAGGTCGAGGAAGATCTCGGTGATCTGGAAGGTCCGGATGACGCCGCGGCGCACCAGCTTTTCCGGGGCAACCCCCTTGACCGGGCGATCGTCGAAGATCACGTCCCCGTCGCTGGGCGGGAAGAAGCCGCTGATCAGGTTGAACAGCGTCGTCTTGCCCGCGCCGTTGGGGCCGATGATGGCCCGCAATTCGCCCTCGGGGACCTCGAGCGAGATGTTCGACAGCGCCGTTAGCGACCCGAAGCGGCGCGATACGTTGCGCAGGGATAGCAGGCTCATTTCTGGATCCGTCGCTGAAAGAAGCCCAGCAGCCCCCAGGGGAAGAACAGGACCGCAAGCACAAAGATGGCACCGATGAAGGACATCCAGTTGACCGTGATGCTGCTCAGGTAATCCTGGACCACGACGAAGATCACCGCGCCCACGAGAGGCCCCCAGAAGGTACGCATGCCGCCGAGCACGCAGATGATCACGAAGTCACCGGAAAGGATCCAGAACAGGTTTTCGGGAGACGTGAAGTTGTTCAGCAGTGCATTCAGTGATCCGGCCAGGGCGACCACGAACCCGGACAGCGCGAATGCGATCCAGATGTACACCCCGATCGGCACGCCCAGGAACCGCAACCGCTTGGGATTGTCCCGGATCGCCACGAAAGTGTGGCCCAGCGGCGAATTGAGCACGAGCTTTATCACCGCGCAACCGATAGCGAAGAAAAACAGAGCGAAATAGTAGAACAACACGGGGTTGTGGATGTTGAGAACCGCATGACCGAAGTGCAGGTTGGTGCGCGAGAAGCCGGTCAATCCGTCCTCGCCGCCGGTAAAGCTGTTCCATCGCACGGCGATGAAATAGAACATCTGGCCGATGGCGATAGTGATCATGGCGAAGTAGATGCCGCGCCGGCGGACCGTGACCGGACCGAACAGGGTCGCGCCCAGCCCCCCGGTCAGCACTCCCACCAGCATCGCCAGGGGGGTACTGTGGGTCACGAACTTCAGCATCAGTCCGGTCCCGTAGGCGCCCAGCCCGAAATAGGCCGCGTGACCGAACGACAGGCCGCCGGTGAAACCCAGCAGCAGGTTGAGTCCGAGCGCCGCCAAGGCGTAGACCAGCACACGTGACCCGAGCGCGGTGTAGCCGCCGAACAGCGGCAGCCAGTACGGTGCCGAAAGCAGCAGTGCCCAGACCAGCAGCGACGGAAGGAGCTGGCGCACGCGAAACGCCGGAGCGGTGTAGCTCGCCGCAGGCGCGTTCCCGCCGGCGCTCTCGGTAGTGGGAGCATTCATTCCAGCAGCCCCTCCTGTCCCATCAGTCCCCGCGGGCGCACGATGAGCACGACGGCCATGATGATGTAGATGATGACGTCGCTCGCCGCCGGATAGTAGGTGGTCATCACCCCCGCCGCGATGCCGATGATGATGCCTCCCAGCATGCTCCCGAGCAGGCTTCCCACACCGCCCACAATGATCGCCACGAAGCTCGGCATGATCAACGACGTGCCCATGGTCGGGGTGAGCCCGAGGCGCCCGGCGGCCAGCACGCCGGCCAGACCGGCCAGCAGGATGCCCACGCCGAAGTTGATCGCACGCAAGCGGTAGATGTTGATCCCGAGCGCCGAGACCGTCTCCAGGTCGGAGTTGCCCGCGCGGATGCGCACACCCACCCGGGTGTATCGCAGCAGCGCGAACAGCCCGGCAGTCGCCAGCAGCGCCAGCACCACCAGGAAGACCCGGTAGCCGGTGATGAAGAAGTAGACCTGGCTGAGCGGATGGTTGAGCGCACTGGGGACGCTGAACGGCAGGCCGGTCGCGCCCCAGAACGTGCGGATCAGGTCCTGCATGATCATGGCCAGGCCAAAAGTGAGCAGCAAGCTGTACAGCGGGTCCCTGCCATACAGTGGCCGGATCAGTCCGCGCTCCACCACCAGGCCGAGTAAGCCGGCCAGGAAGGGTGACAGGACCAGCGCGCCCCAGAAGCCGATGGCCGGCGTCAGACTGTAGGCCAGGTAGCCCCCAAGGGCCAGGAATCCGCCGTGGGAAAAGTTGATGATACCGTTGAGGCCGAGGATCAACGACAGGCCCAACGCCATCAGGGCATAGAACATGCCGATGATGAAGCCGTTGAAGACGTTGAACAGTAGCAGCTCCACTGCGTCCTCCCGATCCGTGATGACGCGGACGGTTCCTGAAAATTGAGAGAATGCGCGGGCTGGCGCTGCAGCCGCCGCCAGCCCGCGCTACATCGTCAGGACGGGTAGGTCATGTTGCAGCCCTTCTCCTCGGCGGAGCGGGCGATCTTGGTGGCATTCACGACCTTGGCCACGTCGAAGAGCTCGGGATACTTGCCGCCCGCCTTGATCTTGCCGGGGTACTCGCTGCCGATCAGCTGGTGGTCGGCCGCGCGGTAGACCGCCTGGTTCGGCTGCAGCGCCACTTCCGGCGGCAACTCCAGCCCCTCCAGCGCCCTCACCACCTTCATCGTGTCGAGCGTGCCGGCCTTGTTTGCCGCTTGCGCCAGGGCGTGCGCGCTGGCGAAGCCGAACCAGCTGCGCGCGGTCGGCACCCGGTTCTTCGGATCCCGCTTGCGGTAGCTCTCCACGAACTCCTTGACGTGCGGTACGCCCGGCTGGTCCCAGTACCACTCCATGTTCCAGAGTCCGTACCGCGCCGAATGCGGCAGCGACTCCAGCACCTCCATCTCCATCATCGGGCCGGCGACCCCCATGTCCTTGTTCAGGCCGAACTGGGTGGCCTGCTTGAGGGTGTTGATCATGTCGTTCCCGGCGTTCAGCACCACGAGCACGTCCGGGTTGGCCGACTTGGCCTTGATCAGGTAGGAGGAGAAGTCGGTGGTCCCTAGCGGCGCCAGCCCGTTCCCGAGGGACTCGCCGCCCGCTTGCTTGAGCTGGGCCAGGTAGTCGCGGTGCAGGGCATGTCCGAACGCATAGTCCGGGGTGATGAAATACCACTTCTTGCCGTACGTCTCGAAGATGGTCTTGAAGTCACCCGCGGTGAGCAGCCACGTGGTGGAGCAGGTCCGGAACGTGTTCCACCGGCACTTGTCTCCGGTCACGGCGTCGGCATGTCCACCGGTATCCAGATACAGGGTGTTCATGTCGTGGGCCGCCTGCGACAGCGCCAGGGCCACGGCTGAGGACACGGCCCCCATCAGGAAATGCACCTCGTTGCGATTGACCAGCTTGCGCGCCTTCTGCACCGACTGGCCGACGTTGGCGGCGCTGTCCTCGATTAGCAGCTGCATCGGCCGCCCCAGAATGCCGCCGTTGGCATTGATCTGGTCGACGGCGAGCTTGGCGCCCCGGATCTCGTTGCCCCCCAACGCTGCATAGGTCCCCGTTTGGGGATCGATCATGCCGATCTTGACCGGGTTGTCGCTCTTGGCGAAGACGTTCACGGCAGGATACATAAGCACGCCTGCCCCCAGCGCGATCCCGGACTTCAGGAAGCTTCTCCTGCTAATACTGACGTCGTCGAGTATGCTCATTTGACCTTATCCTCTGGTTCGTCTCTCTCCACACGTGAAGACGGGCGGATTCGTGCTGGCGTCGATCCGGGCCGTCGTCGGATGGCAGGCGCGGGGCCGGTGCCCCGGCCCTGCCGACAAGGAGACTGGCCAGGTATGCATGAGCGAGGGCGCGTCGCACCGGTGCCCGAAGGCCTTCCAGCCGGTGGTAGCCGCAGGCGCGGCGAGTGTCACCGCGTCTGCGCAGACCCATGGCGAGCGGAGTTGCCTGAAGTGCCTCGCACCATAGCCGTCGTCTCCTCGATTCTTCACGGAGCTCGCATGGGGCATGTTCGGTGTCCCTGGCCGGCGCGATCTGCCCGCTAGGGCACACGAGCCAGGACGAATCGGCCGCCGGACGGCACGACCCGCTGCTGGTTCCCGCCCGGCCAAATCGACGCCTGCGCGCGGAGCGCCCGCCGGCCGGGCGCCGGGAGATGCTGTAACTGCCGACGCGGCGCTGCGAGCGAAGCCGGCGTGACCGTAGCCGGTCACCTGCGCTCTCTTCGGTCACCGGGGAACTTGCGTCAAAAGTGGAAATGGCTCCAATCATCACCCTTTCCGCTCGCAAAGCTGGCCTCGGAGCCCGGAAAGCCTGGGCAACCCCCTAGCGCCCGCACCGCGACCGGGGATATCGGTCCCCTACCCCGGCCACGCGCCCGCATAGCCCATCCACCGGGACTTCGGTATTACCGCCGCCCCTTGTGCTCAGGCAAGGTCACTATTGCAGATGCTTACTCGCACTGACGCGTCATTCCGACACGATTCGGACATCCGGTATCGGAGCAGCGCCACCCTCGTTTCGTTGTTCTTGGTCGCGTCACGGCCCAGGAGCCTGGGCTGCCATAGCCGGCAGCCGCGGCAATTCGGGGGAGCCGTCACCAGAACGGACCGCACGCGCCACCTTACCTGACAGATTGCGGCGTCCCGTCGCGGCCGTCAAGTCCCGCCTTGCGGAGACAGGGCCGATGTCGGCAAAGCCGGCGTTGGCCCGGTCCCGGGTAAGCGTGCCAGGCAGGGGGCATCTCACACCGACGCCTCGGCGGGCGGTCTTGCGTGCGCCGGCGGTACCGCCGGCATACGTCGCGACGGGTTGTTAACCGCTCGCTTGCTGGGGCACATCGCTCAGTCAGCAGCCAACGAGGCTCCCGGGCTCCGATTCCAACCTCGCAGCCCGCGCGCCGGGGAAGGAGCCACACCATGCATCAACCGCCGTTACCCGCCCGCCCTCACCCGGCATATCCGGGGCTGCGGCCAGCGCGCGGCGCAACTGCCCACGCCTCCATGCGACCTCCGAGTTACGCCAGGACCAAAACCGCGCACGCGAAATCGTCGATGCGCGCCAGGCTCCCCGCGAGCGGTTCCTGCGCCGTGACGCGTCCGGCGCGGACCCGCCCGGCCGCGCCGATCGGCGTTCTGCTCATGGGTCGTCTACCTCGTCGGCTTGCGCCGAAGCCGGGCCAGCGACCGGGACCGCCCTGGCCTCAAGTGCCCCGGAACCGGGGCTCGCGCTTCTCCAGGAACGCCTGCTGGCCCTCGACGTAGTCGCGGCTCTCGTAACAGGCACGGATCGCCGCCTGTACCGCCACCTCGTCGGGAGCCTCGGGCGCGCCCGCGATGCGGCACAGAGCCAGGCGCGCTGCCCGCAAAGTCAGCGGCGCCAGGGCCGCGATCGCCTCGATGCGCTTGCGGGTAACGGCCTCGAAGCTGTCCTGGCCGAACGCTTCCTGCACCAGGCCGATGCGGGCGGCCTCACGCCCGTCGAAGCTGCGGGCCGTAAGAAACAGGTCCGCGGCCCGTGCCGTACCGAGGACGCTGGCGAACCGCTGCATCCCCTCGAGCGCGTAACCCAGCCCGAGGCGTCCGGCGGGCATGCGAAAGCGCGCATCTTCCGTGCAGTAGCGCAGGTCACAGGCGATGGCCAGCGCCATCCCGCCACCCATGCACACTCCGCGGATCACCGCCACCGTGGGATGGCGGCTCGCGGCCAGCGCCCGCTGTGCCGCCGCGACCGCGGCGCCGTAGCGGGCGCGCTGCTCGGGGTCGCCGCGCTGCGTGGCGAACTCGGAGATGTCCGCCCCGGAGACAAACGCCCGGCTGCCGCTCCCGCTCAGCACCACGACCCGCGTGTCCGCGTCTGCATCTGCCTCGGCGGCCGCGCGCGCCAGCGCCTCCCACATGGACAGGGACATGGCGTTGTAGCGCTCCGGGTTCGCGATGCGGATGTGGAATTCGGCACCTGCGCGAGCGGTCTCGATCCGTCCCGCGGGCCGCTGCCCGGCATCTGTCATGGGTGTCGCTCCTGTGGTCAGACCACGCCGTCGCGGCGTAAGCGGTCGATGCTGGCACGCGAGTAGCCAACTTCACGCAGCACCTCCTCGGTATGCTCCCCCAGGCCCGGGGCACCCCGCGCCACCGTGGCCGGGGTGCGGCTGAGAACCACCGGCTGCGTGAGGAAGCGCCGCTCCCCACCGCTGGAGACGGGCGCGGCCTGCGCAACCCCCAGGTGCCTTACCTGCGGATCCTCGAACACCTCCGGCACCGAGTACACCGGCCCGGCGGGTATCCCGGCCCGGTTCAGCAGCTCGACCCAGTGCGCCACCGTCCCGTCGAGGAATACCTCTTGCAGCGCGGCGTTGAGATGCCGGCGGTTGTGCGCGCGCAGCGCGGCACTGGCAAACTCGGGCTCCTCCAGCCACTCCGGACGCTGCAGCGCCCGACAGAATGCCTCCCACATGCCGTCTCCCGCGACCCCCAGGTTGAACGCCCCGTCCGCCGCCGAGAACAGGCCCATGGGACTCGTGGTGGGGTGATCATTGCCCTGCTGCACCGGAACCTCGCCCTCGTTTAGGTAGCGCGCCGCCTGGAAGTCCATCATCGCGATCTGCGCATGGAGCAACGAGGCGTGCACCCATTGCCCCTCGCCGGATTCCTCGCGCTCGTGCAGCGCGGCCAGGATGCCGATGGCGGTATACAGTCCGGTGCTGGAATCGGCCACGGCCAGGCCGGCCCGCACCGGCCCCTGTCCCGGCAGGCCGGTCACCGACATCAGGCCCCCCATGCCCTGGATCACCTGATCGAAGCCGGGCCGGTCAGCATACGGGCCGCTCTGGCCGTAGCCGGATATGCTGGCCAGCACGATGCGGGGATTGATCCGGCGCAGCGAGGCGTAGTCCACTCCCAGCCGCCGCTTGACCTCCGGCCGCCAGTTCTCGACCACGACGTCGGCGTCGGCGACCAGCCGTGCGAAAATCTCCCTCGCCGCGGCCTTCTTCAGGTTCAGGGTCAGCGAGCGCTTGTTGCGGTTCAGGTTCTGGAAGTCTCCCCCGAGGCGGTCCCCGGCGAACATTGCGTCGTTGGGATCGGTCCGCGGCGGCGGCTCGACGCGGATCACGTCCGCACCAAAGTCCGCGAGCATGCGCACACAGGTTGGTCCGGCGCGCACCCGTGACAGGTCGAGGACGCGGAAGCGCTTCAAGGCCGTGGCTGTGGCGACGCGAGGCATGGCGGGAGTCCGTTGCCGAATCCGGGCTAACATGCCTCAACCCCCTGGCGCTTGTCGACCGCACGCGGCTCGCCGGGCCCCGGAGACTCACGCTCTCCGCCTGGGACGAAGCTTGTCGCGGCAGCCTAGGCGTGAAACCCTTGGTGCGAGAGCCCGCCGTTCGGCCTGACCGGAGACAGGCCCCGGCCGGCACCCGCACATCCCCGAGCAAGCCGGATTTCGCCATGGCCACGAGCAACGAGGTTTCCCCGAGCGTCCGCCTGCATCCCCGCGACAATGTGGTGATCGCCCGCACCGACCTCTCGGCAGGCACGGCGATTGCCGCCGAACGCGTGAGCACGGCCGGCCGCATCCCGGCCGGGCACAAGATCGCTGTCACCGAGATCGCCGCGGGCGCACCGGTGCTGCGCTATGGCCAGGTGATCGGCTTCGCCGCGGGCGCGATCCGCGCCGGTGCGCACGTGCACGAGCACAACCTCTTGATGGGTGAGCTGGAGCTCGACTACGGCGTCTGCCGGGACGCCCGCGAGACCGCTTACGTGGACACCCCCGCGACCTTCCGGGGTTACCTGCGCGCCGACGGCCGCGCGGCCACCCGCAACTACGTCGCGGTGATCAGCAGCGTCAACTGCTCGGCGACCGCGGTGCACCAGGTCGCGGACGCCTTCCGCCTGTCCGGCGAGCTGGCCGAGTACCCCAACGTCGACGGGGTGGTGGCGCTGGCCCATGGCTCGGGCTGCGGGATGGCGGCCCGGGGCCAGGGCTTCGAGGTGCTCGAACGTGTATTGGCCGGCTATGCGCGCCAGGTGAACTTCGGCGCCGTGGTCCTGATCGGCCTGGGCTGTGAGGTGATGCAGCTGCGGACCCTGCTCGCGGACGCGGGGCTGCGCCGGGATGCGCGGCTGGCCACCATGACCATCCAAGGCGTCGGCGGCACGCGCAGTACCGTCGAACGGGCCTGTGCGCGCGTGCGCGAGATGCTGCCCGAGGTCAATCGCGTCGAGCGCCAATCCCTCTCCGCGTCGGAGCTGTGCCTGGCGCTGCAGTGCGGCGGCTCCGACGGCTACTCCGGCTTCACCGCGAACCCGGCGCTGGGTGCGGCCGTGGACCGCCTGGTCCGCCACGGCGGCAGCGCGATCCTGTCGGAGACGCCGGAGATCTATGGCGCCCAGCACCTGCTGACCCGGCGCGCTGTCAGCCCCGAGGTGGCGCGCCGGCTGCTCGAGCGCATCCGCTGGTGGGAGGATTACACGCGCCTGCTGGGAGCCGAGATGAACAACAACCCGTCCCCCGGCAACAAGGCCGGTGGTATCACCACCATCGTGGAAAAGTCACTGGGCGCGGTGGCCAAGGGCGGGACCACCAACCTCACGGCGGTCCACGAGTACGCGGAGCCGATCAGCGAACGCGGACTGGTGTTCATGGACAGCCCGGGCTACGACCCGGTGTCCGCGACGGGACAGGTGGCCGCAGGCGCCAACATGCTCTGCTTCACCACGGGGCGAGGCTCGGCCTTCGGCTGCAAGCCGGTGCCGTCGATCAAGCTCGCCACCAACTCCCGCCTGTACCGCCACCAGGCCGAGGACATGGACCTCGACTGCGGCGGGATCGCGACCGGCAGCGAGACCGTCGATGCTTGCGGCGAGCGGATCTTCCGCAAGATACTGGCCGTCGCGTCCGGCGAGAAGACCGCGAGCGAGACGCTCGGCTACGGCGATCATGAGCTGGTGCCGTGGCAGCTGGGGGCGACGATGTGAGGACGCCGCGCCGTGCGCAACGCAGGAACCATACCTGATGCCACGCAAGCTGTTCGAGCTGGTCGGCCGCGACGACAACCGCTTCAGTCCGTACTGCTGGCGCACGTTGATGGCGCTGACGCACAAGCGCCTGGACTTCGAGCGGGTGCCCTGCCGGTTCACCGACAAGGAGCGCATCGCCTTCAGCGGACAGGGGCGGGTGCCCGTGCTCAGCGACGGCGCGCACACGGTGCACGATTCCTGGACCATCGCGGAGTATCTGGAGGACAGCTTCCCCGACCGCCCGCCACTCTTCCCCGGCGGCACCCCTAGTCGGGCACTGGCCCGTTTCGTCAACGCCTGGGCCGACACCGCGATCAACCCGGTGATCCTGCGCCTGGTCATCCTGGACCTCTTCCGGCACGTCGACCCGGCCGACCAGGACTACTTCCGTCGCACCCGCGAGGAGCGCCTGGGCGATACCCTGGAGAACCTGCACGCCACCCGTGATCGCCACATACCCGCCTTCCGGGCCGCGCTCAGGCCCCTGGAGACACTGCTCAAGAGCCAGGCCTTCGTCAGCGGGGAGGCCCCCGCGTACGCCGATTTCATCGTCTTCGGGACCTTCCAGTGGGCGCGCCTGACCAGCCCGCTGGACCTGACGGCCGAGACCCCGGCCATCCGCACCTGGCGCGAACGCATGCTCGACCTGTTCGACGGCCTGGGACGTCGCGCCAGGCCGGCGCAGTGATTCCATCCGCATACACGTTCAAAGGAGGCCCGGGCAAGACCGCCGCCGCCGTGAACCTGGGCTAGCTCGCGGCCGGGGCCGGTCTCCCGACATTGATCTGGGACCTCAGCAAATCCGCGCGCTCCCCGGGAAAACGGATCTATGCTTGTCCGGCGCCGCAGGGACCCGGGACACCGGACCCGCTCCCGCATTGACATCCGTCACTCGCCCCGGCAGGCGGCATGGCGACAATGGCAGCCACCTGTGGCCTGGGAGCCCCGCGATGGTCGCCAAGAGCCGGATCCTCGACAGCCTGGGCGAGAAAGCCCTGCTTCTGCCGCAGTCCGTCACCGCCGCGCTGCTCGCCAATGACCGTGTCAAGTATTATCTTACCCTGCTGCAGGCGGCGGCCCTGCAGGCGACATCGCCCGCGGAGCAGCCGCCGGACCTGACCGCCGAGCGCGTCGCAAGCGGCGAACCGGACGCTTCCCTGGACGGCGTGCCGGCACGCAGCGAACGTCGCGAAACCGGGGAACTGTACATCCCGGAAATCTCCCGGATTCACCACCGGATCCTGGACGCTGTCGCGCGCATGCTCCGTCCGATCGAGGCCGCGGCGGAAGATGGGGGCGCCGCCCCGGAGTACGCCGCCAGGCTGCGCAGGCTGACCGCGTCGGCCCCGCGCTTCGACGGTGACTGCGTCCCTCCCGGGTTCATGACGTCTCTGACCAGCGTGGACCGCTCTGCCGGAGACAGCATCCATCTCCTGGTCATGGACCTGCACAAGGCCCTGAACCGGGTTCAGGCCGCCATTGCCGAGGAGAACATCCGCGGCGCACGCGTGTACGGGATCGAAGCGGCCGACCGGGCGCCGATCGAGGCGTTCCAGGAAGGTGTCCACGCCACCGCGCACCTGAAGTTCGACCATCCGGGACTGGGAACCACCGCAACACGCGCGGGCGGCCGCCTGGTCATCCAGAACGACATCGGCACGACGGATGCGCATGTGCTGATCGTACGCGTGGACGGTCTGTCCGTTACCGTGACCAGCACGGACGTGCACCCGCAGCGACTGCGTTTCTTCGAATCGCTGTTCGAGCGCTACCCGGTGCACTGGCAATCCGGACACGCGCGGCCTGCGCAGAAGCTGCGTGCCGGTGAAGCATTCGAGACCTCCACGGGACGGCTCGAGGCGCAGACGCAGGACGAACTGCTCGGGTTTCTGCGCTTTCTCGGTTCCCGGATCGTTTTTCTCATCGACTGGAACCGCGCACGCAAGCGGCTGCGCCAGTTCACCGGCAAGAAGGACGCAATCGCCCTGCTCAGCTGGGCGACTCGGGAAGAGGTCGGTCACCGCGCCTTTCTCGAGCTCGGCGGTGAGGAGCTGATCTACCAGGCGGTACGTCACTCCGCAGGGCTGAGCGTGCAATACGGCGAGCGTCTGGAAACGCTGCTGGGCACTGACGTGCTGCTCGCCTACCTGAAGTACGTGTTGCGCACCACCAGCCGTGGCCTGGTCGAGCGCAAGTCCCCGGCACTGATCCGCGACGAGATAAGAGCCGAGCTGCTGCGCCAGTTTCACAGCGTGCAGCAGATCGTTCTGGAACTCGCGGCCCGGCAGAGCGACCTGATCTTCGACCTCGCATGCGGCGTGCGCGACGGGCTGCTCTACACGCCGGTGGGAGCCGACGATCATCGCCTGCCCCGGCTCGCGGCTCGCGCCACGGGGCTGGAGCATCAGGCCGACGACCTGGTCCGGCGCAGCAACGAGCTGGCACGCGAGCGACACGTGCCCGCTCTGCTCACCGCGCTGATCGCCAGAAGCGACGACATTGCAGACCACCTCGAGGAAGCCACGTTCCTGATGGGATTCCTGCCCCGGATCGACCAGGCCACGCAGGTGCTCGCCACGGTACGCGAGCTGGCCAGGCTGCTGGTCGACGGCGCACAGGAGCTGGTGAAATGCATCGCCTATGCGCCGCTGATCCGTCGGGCAGCGGCCAGTGACGATGTCCACGCCTTCCTGGAGGCAGCCAATCGCCTGGTCGCGATCGAGGAGGAAACCGACGCTGCCCAGCGCCGGGTAACCGAATGCCTGATCAACGAGGTGCTGGGCGCGCGGGAGATGTTCGTGTTCTCGGAGCTCGTTCGCTACCTGGAGAAAGCGGCCGACCAGATGGCACGTAGCGCGGCGATGCTTCGGGAATATGCACTCACGGATACCATCGGCGCCTGGTGAACCGCTCATGGATGCAGACAGCGTTTACGTGATCGGCCAGGGACTGTCCACCACCGGGGTGACCCCGGAGGCCGCGGGAGCCAAGGGCTGTCAACTGTTGCGCATGGAGAGCATGCGTCTCCCGGTCCCTCCCGGATTCATTCTCGGTACCGCGTTCAGCCGCCGTTATTTCGAATCGGGGCAGCACCTGCCCGAAAACCTTCCGGAGCAGATGCGCGCTCACCTGCGCATCCTTGAGACGCTGACCGGCAGGGTCTTCGGCAGCAGTCGCCGCCCGCTGCTGGTATCCGTGCGCTCGGGTGCCCCGGTCAGCATGCCCGGCATGATGGACACGGTGCTCAATATCGGGCTCTGCACGGAGACCGCGCTCGGCCTGAAGCGCCTGACGGGCAATCCCCACCTGGTGTGGGACGCCTACCGCCGCCTGGTCCAGGCATTTGCGGAGGTGGTCCACAGCAGGCCCGGGACCGAGTTCGAATCGCTGGCAGCGCAGCGGCTCGAGAGAGCCGGCACGGACACCCTCCAGGAGCTTGATTCGGCGGCTCTGCAGAGCCTGGCGATGGAAAACCTGGAATGTTACGAACGGCTTGTCGGTCAGCCGTTTCCCCAGGATCCCGTTCGGCAACTGTGCGACGCCGCGGAGGCGGTCATTCGCTCCTGGCAGAGCCCGAGGGCGCGGGAATACCGCAGGCTGCACCGCCTCGATGACGCGCTGGGCACCGCGGTTACGGTCCAGGCGATGGTCTTCGGCAACTCGGGAGGCACCTCGGGCTCGGGAGTCGGCTTCTCCCGCAACCCGGCCACCGGCGAGCCCGGTCTGTACCTGGATTTCGTCTTCAACGCCCAGGGTGAAGATGTCGTGTCGGGCCGCCGCAGGATCTCGGAAGAGCTGCAACTGGCCGCCGTACTGCCATCCGCCTATTCGGAGTTGGGGCGCGCCGCCGACGCCCTGGAACGAGAATTCCGGGACCTGCAGGACTTCGAGTTCACGATTGAGGAAGGTCGCCTCTATTTCCTGCAGACACGTGCGGCCCAGCGGACACCGCTGGCCGCACTGAGGGTTGCAGTCGACATGGTGAACGAGGGACTGATCTCGCCGGCTACCGCATTGCAGCGGCTCGAGGTCTACGATCTCGACACCCTGCTCCACAAGCGTGTCCGCCCTGATGGCCAGGCCGCCATCGGGCATGCCGTCACCGCGGGCACGGGCGTGGCGGTCGGACGCCTTGTCCTGAGCGGTGATCGCGCCCGCGAACTCGCCGCGGCCGGCGAGCCCGCGATCCTGGTGCGTCCCGACCTGTCCGCCGAAGACGCGGCCGGTATTGCCGCCGGCGCGGGCGTCCTGACGATCCGCGGTGCCCGAACCTCGCACGCGGCCGTGGTCGCACGCCAGATGGGCAAGGTCTGTCTGGTCGGATGCCGGGACCTGGTAATCGAACCGGAGCGGAGCTGCGTGACGCTCGGAGGACAGACCATCCGGGAAGGGGAATGGATCAGCCTCGACGGGGATGCAGGGCAGGTCTTCGTGGGTCAGGTGGCAATCGAGACCGAGCGTCCTGATGACCTGCTGCGAGAGGTCGAGCGCTGGCGCGCGGAGCAGGGCTCCGCGGTCGAGGGGACGTGACCGGCAGCGTGCGAATCTGCACCGGGAAGATCCCGCGCGAGGGGCGCGCACCCGGGTCTCGCCGCCCGGCACGTGGAGCAGGTCGTTGACGCTGATCAACAGCGCATGATCGGTGCCGCGCGATCATTGCATTCCCCACCGGGTCCGCCCCGATCTCCGCACGGGAACACAATGCCATGCCTGACCGCGCTCCGCCCTACCCCGACACGCCGAAGAAGCAGGCGTACAAACGCGAGCTGCGCGGCCTGCAGATCGAGCTGGTCAAGCTGCAGAAGCACATCATTGCTCGCGGCGACCGCATCCTGGCGCTGTTCGAGGGTCGTGACGCCGCCGGCAAGGACGGCACCATCAAGCGCGTCGTGCAGCACCTCTCCCCGCGCGAGACCCGTGTCGTGGCGCTCGGCAAACCCTCGGACCGGGATCGCACGAGCTGGTATTTCCAGCGCTACGCACCGCATCTT
>DASQZM010000053.1:0-62803 GCA_035638695.1 Gammaproteobacteria bacterium
CAATGGCCAAAGGGCAGTCTTTGCAGGAACCGTTTCTGAACGCCTTGCGCAAGGAAAAGATCCCGGTGTCCATCTATCTCGTGAACGGGATCAAGTTGCAGGGCCAGATCGACTCCTTCGACCAGTTTGTGGTGCTGTTGAAGAACAGCGTCAGCCAGATGGTATACAAGCATGCGATTTCCACCGTGGTGCCCGCCCGCAACGTGAAGCTGCCGGGACCCCCCGCGGACGAATCGAAACCGCCGGAGTTCGGCAATTTCTGACCACCGGATCAGCATGAGGCGCGCACGTGTTTGAACGGCCCCGGGTGGGGCGGCGGGCGGTTCTTGCCAGCCTGGACATAGGTGCGCCGGGCAGCAGCGGGCACAGGGAGTTCCGGGAGCTCGTGGTGTCTGCCGGAGCCGAGGTCGTGGTCTCGATCGGAGGCAGCCGGCGCAGCCCCGACCCGCGCTATTTTGTCGGCGGCGGCAAGGCCGCCGAGATCCGGGACGCCGTGGCGGAGCACGCAGCGGACCTGGTGGTGGTGAACCACCCCCTGTCCCCCAGCCAGGAGCGCAACCTTGAGCGGTTCGCCGGCGCGCGTGTGCTCGACCGGACCGGCCTGATCCTGGACATCTTTGCCCAGCGTGCACGCTCGTTCGAAGGCAAGCTCCAGGTAGAGCTCGCCCAGCTGCGCCACCTGTCGACCCGCCTGGTGCGGGGATGGTCGCACCTGGAACGCCAGAAGGGCGGCATTGGTCTGCGCGGTCCGGGCGAGACCCAGCTCGAGACCGACCGGCGCCTGATCGGTAAGCGCATCCGGCGGCTCACGGCGCGACTGGAACGGGTGGGGCGCCAGCGCGAACAGGGGCGACGGGCCCGTCGCCAGGCATCCGTACCCACCGTGGCCCTGGTGGGCTACACGAATGCCGGCAAGTCGACCCTGTTCAACGCGCTGACCGGTTCCGGGGCCTACACCGCAGACCAGCTGTTCGCCACCCTGGATCCGACTCTGCGCCGGGTCGAGCTGGAGGGCGGTGGCGCGGTGGTCCTGGCCGACACCGTCGGCTTCATCCGCGATCTGCCGCCGGACCTGGTGGCCGCCTTCCGCGCGACGCTCGAGGAGACCCTCGAGGCCGACCTCCTGCTGCACGTGGTCGATGCCGCGGACCCCAACCACAGGGAGCGGATGCAGGAGGTCGATGCGGTGCTGCAGGAGATCGGCGCAGCCGGCATGCCCCGCATGACCGTCTACAACAAGATCGACCTCGCCGGCGGCGGACCGGCACTGTCGCGCGACGGGGATGGCGTCCCCGATTCGGTGCGCCTGTCGGCGGCCGCGCCGTCGGGACTGGATCTGCTGCGCCGGGGACTGCTGGAGTACTTTCAGGGCGAGATCGTGCACGCTCGGCTGCGGCTGCCGCTGGCTGCCACCCGCGCCCGCGCCCGCCTGTTCGACCTGGGCGCGGTGTGCAGCGAGTCGGTGGACGAGAACGGATGGCTGCTGGAGGTGGCGCTGCCGCGCCGAGTCTATGGCAGCTTCTGCCGCGAACAGGGACTCGAAGCCGAACGTCCGGCGGGGCGCCGGCTTGCGGCGCCCATGCATGCCCAATAGAATGCGCTCTCTCGGCTGCGCCGTCTGAATCACTCCACTTCCTTGCGGGACGCGGGGCGCGGCTCGATCCGTCGAACGCGGCTCACCGGAGCTCTCTTTTATGGCCTGGAACGAACCCGGCGGCCAGGACCCCTGGGGCGGGAGAAAAAAGGGCAATCAGGGACCTCCCGATCTCGACGAGTTGCTTCGCCGGCTCCAGCAGTGGCTGCGCCGGCGCTTCCGCGGTGGTGGCGGCCCGGGCGGAGGCGGCGGCATCGGCTGGAGCGGGATCGGCATGATGGTGATGGTGCTGCTCGCGGTCTGGGTCCTTTCCGGTTTCTACCAGGTGGATTCCGCGCAGAAGGCGGTGGTCCTGCGCTTCGGCCGTTACCAAACCACGACCTTGCCGGGCCTGCACTGGCACGCGCCCTGGCCCGTGGAGTCCGTGTATCGCGTCGACGTCAACAAGATCCGCCGCTTCAACCACCAGTCGCTGATGCTTACCGCGGATGAGAACATCGTCAACGTCAACATGACGGTGCAGTACCGCGTCGCCAAGGCTCGACCCTACCTGTTCGGCGTCCGCGAGCCGGATACGACCCTGGACGAGGCCGCCGAGAGCGCGATCCGCGAGGTGATTGGCAAGAGTACGATGGATTTCGCCCTGGGCAAGGGCCGGGCGGCCATCGCCCAACGGACCCGCAAGCTGCTGCAACAGACCCTCGACAGCTATGGCACCGGGCTCAAGGTCACCAGCGTCAATCTTCAGGACATCCAGCCGCCGGAGCAGGTCCAGGGCGCGTTCCAGGATGCCATCCGCGCACGCGAGGACAAGGATCGCCTGCGGCTCCAGGCACAGGGCTACGCCAATGATCTGTTGCCGCGGGCGCGGGGCGAGGCGGCGCGTCGGATCCAGGAGGCGAAGGCCTACAAGTCGCAGGTCATCGACCGGGCGAAGGGTGACGCCAGCCGCTTCGACCAGCTGCTCGGCGCCTACCGCAAGGCACCCAAGGTCACCCGCCGGCGGATCTATATCGAAACCATGCAGGATATATTCGCCAAGACACCCGTGGTGCTGCTCGACACCCGCGGCAGCGGCAACATGATCTACCTGCCGATCGACAAGCTGCTCGAGCAGCGAGCCGCCGCGAAGGGCTCGAGCGGGACGAGCGGCGGCAACGGGAAGGCTACCGGTTCCGGCTCGAACGCCGGATCGGGCAACGGGAAGTCGGGCCAGGGCGGCAGCGGCAGCCGGGCCAGGAGCACGCACTGATGAGTGGGGGCAAGATCGCGACACTGGTGCTGGCGGTGGTGGTGTTGTTGGCGGCATCGATGTCGGTGTTCATCGTGCGCGAAGGGCAGCAGGCGATCCTGTTCCGCTTCGGCCAGGTGGTCAAGACCAACTACAAGCCGGGGCTCTACTTCAAGCTGCCCATCGCCAACAAGGTGCGGATCTTCGACAAGCGCATCCTGACTCTGGACAACCCGGCCGAGCGCTTCCTGACGGTGGAGAAGAAGAACCTGATGGTGGACTTCTACGTCAAGTGGCGCATCACCGATGCGGCGCAGTACTACCGCGCGACGGGGGGAAACCGGCAAAACGCCTCCCAGCGGCTGCTGGAGATCATCAAGAACGGCCTGCGGGCTCAGTTCGCCGAGCGAACCGTGAAACAGGTGGTCACGGCGGAACGCAGCGACATCATGGGCACGGTCACCAGGCAGGCGAACAAGGCGGTGCAGGACTTCGGCGTGCACGTGGTGGACGTGCGCATCAAGCGCATCGACCTGCCGGACGCCGTGAGCGGTTCGGTCTACCAGCGCATGCGCAGCGAGCGCGAGCGCACGGCCAAGCGGTTGCGCGCGGAGGGCTCCGAGAAGGCGGAGCAGATCAAGGCGCAGGCCGACCGCAAGCGCACCGAGATCCTGGCCGAAGCGTATCGCAAGTCGCAGCAGATTCGGGGCGAGGGTGACGCGCAGGCCGCACGCATTTACGCCCGCGCCTACCGCAAGGACCCGTCCTTCTTCACCTTCTACCGGACGATGGAGGCCTACCGGAAATCGATCGGCGGCAAGGGCGACCTGATGGCATTGCAGCCGGACAGCGATTTTCTCAAGTACTTCCAGAGCCCGCGGCCCGCCAAGTGACGACACCGCAACGGGCCGGTGGATCGGGCGCGTGGCGCGCGCCGGGGAACGCGCGATGTGGCATGACCTGATCGCGGCACTGGGACTGATGTGCGTGCTGGAGGGCGTCATGCCCTTCGCGACCCCCCGCTCCTGGCGGGACGCCATGCGACGCGCCACCGAGCTGGAGGACCGGGTGTTGCGCCTGATGGGGCTGGGCGCGATGCTGCTCGGGCTGGTACTCATCTACTGGGCTCGCGGCTGACCGCAGCCGCGCGGCGGAATGCGACGGACCGAAGATGACGATTCAGGATCGCTGGTTACTGCCGGAAGGGATCGAGGAGATCC
The DNA here is from genome assembly GCA_035638695.1 of Gammaproteobacteria bacterium. GTDB lineage: Bacteria > Pseudomonadota > Gammaproteobacteria > UBA5335 > SLRW01 > DASQZJ01. The sequence goes on from DASQZM010000053.1 coordinate 4,046, forward strand.
TGCCACCTCGGGCCGGGAGGCTCGAGGCCCTCCGGCGGCGTCTGCTCGATCTGTATCGCAGCTGGGGCTACGAGCTCGTGGTGCCACCCCTGATCGAGTACCTGGAATCCCTGCTCACCGGCACCGGCAACGACCTCGACCTGCAGACGTTCAAGCTGATCGATCAGCTCAGCGGGCGCCTGATGGGCGTGCGCGCGGACGTTACGCCCCAGGCGGCGCGGATCGATGCGCATGTGCTGGGTGGCGAGGGCGTGCGGCGGCTGTGCTACATCGCGACCGTGCTGCACGCCCGGCCGGACGGGTTGGGCGGCTCCCGGGCACCGATCCAGGCGGGTGCCGAGCTGTTCGGTCATGGTGGGCGCGAGAGCGATCTCGAGGTGCTCACGCTGATGCTGGAGACCGTCGTGAGCTGCGGTCTGGGACAGATCCACCTGGACCTCGGTCATGTCGGCGTGTACCGCGCCCTGGTCCGGGAGACGGGCCTCGACCCGGATGCCGAGGAGGAGCTGTTCTCCATCATGCGGCGCAAAGCGCTGCCGGAGCTGGGGGACTTCATCGCCGGACGCAGCCTGCCCCGGGGCCTCGCCGACATGCTCCGGCGCATCCCGGAGCTCAATGGCGGACCGGAGATCCTGGAGGAGGCGCGGGAGGCGCTCGCGGAAGCGCCGGGCCGCGTGGCCGACGCACTCGACGACCTGGCCTGGCTCGCGGCGCGGGTCAGCCTGCGCTATCCCGACGTGCCCGTGCACATCGACCTGGCGGAGCTGCGGGGCTATTTCTACCATACGGGTGCGGTGTTTGCCGCGTTTCAGCCCGGTCACGGCCAGGCGCTGGCCCGGGGCGGCCGTTACGATCACATCGGCGAGGTGTTCGGGCGTGCCCGCCCGGCGACGGGATTCAGCACCGACCTGGGACTGGTGCTGGAGCGCCTGGGGCCCGGCGAGGCCCGGGTCGACGGTATCCTGGTGCCCGCCGACGCGGAGAACGAGTCCCTCGCGGACACCGTGAGCGCCCTGCGCGAGCACGGCGAACGGGTGGTCCAGGCACTGCCAGGCGCGAGTGGTGGGCCGGCGGACTATGCCTGCGACCGTCGGCTGACGCAGCGCGCCGGGCGCTGGGTCGTGGTCGAGGCGCAACAGGAGCGGAAGGCCAGGTGACGGGCAGTCGAAGCGATACGCGCAGGGGCAGGAACGTCGTGATCATCGGCACCCAGTGGGGTGACGAGGGCAAGGGCAAGATCGTGGATTTGCTCACCGATCGCAGCGCCGCCGTGGTGCGCTTCCAGGGCGGACACAACGCCGGACACACCCTGGTTATCGACGGGCGCAAGACAGTGCTGCACCTGATTCCCTCCGGGGTGTTGCGGGACGGTGTGCAGTGCCTGATCGGCAATGGCGTCGTGGTGTCGCTGGAGGCGCTGCTCGACGAGCTGCGCACCCTCGAGGATTCCGGAGTGCCGGCGCGGAAGCGGCTGCGCATCAGCCCGGCCTGTCCTCTGGTGCTGCCATGCCACGTCGCGCTGGACCGGGCGCGGGAGAAGGCGCGCGGCAAGGCGGCGATCGGCACCACGGGACGGGGAATCGGGCCGGCCTACGAGGACAAGGTCGCGCGGCGGGCGGTGCGCGTGGGCGACCTGTTCCACCGCGAGCTGCTGGCGGCCAAGCTCGGCGAGGTGCTCAACTACCACAACTTCGTCCTGCGGCATTATTTCAAGGACGACGCGGTGGACTTCCAGGCGGTCCTGGAACAGACGCTGGCGATGGGCGAGCAGGTCGCACCGATGGTGGCGGACGTCACCGGGATCCTGGACGAGCTGCGGGACCAGAACGTGCTGTTCGAGGGCGCGCAGGGCGCCCTGCTGGACATCGACCATGGCACCTATCCCTACGTGACATCGTCCAATACCATGGCCGGTAGCGCCGCTATCGGCACCGGGATCGGGCCGCGGCGGATCGACTACGTGCTGGGCATCGTCAAGGCCTATACGACCCGCGTTGGCGCGGGGCCGTTCCCGACCGAGCTGTTCGACGAGATGGGCCAGTATCTGGCCCAGCGGGGCGCCGAATTCGGCGCGACGACGGGACGTCCCCGGCGCTGCGGCTGGTTCGACGCAGTCGCGCTGCGGCGGTCGATCCTGAACAACAGCGTCTCCGGGGTCTGCATCACCAAGCTCGACGTGCTGGACGGGCTGGACAGCATCCGGCTGTGCGTGGGCTACCGGGTGGATGGTCGCGAGCTGGCCGCGCCGCCCCTGGGCGCCGAGGCAGTGGCGCAATGCGAGCCGGTGTACGAGGAGCTGCCCGGCTGGAAGGAGTCGACGGTGGGAATCCGGCGTTACCAGGACCTCCCGAAGGGGGCGCGAAACTACCTGGCCCGCATCGAGGAGGTCAGCGACACGCCCATCGACCTGATCTCGACCGGCGCGGACCGGGCCGAAACCATCGTTCTCCGGCATCCGCTGGACTAGCGGCTGGTAATGGGCCCCGGAGACAGCCGCGGGAAACCCGGGAGGAATCAGCGCTTCCGTACATGGAAAAGGGCTTCCACGGGAAGCCCTTTTCCGGATCGGGATTTGGTGCCGAGAAGAGGACTTGAACCTCCACGGGGTTTCCCCCACTAGCACCTGAAGCTAGCGCGTCTACCAATTCCGCCATCTCGGCACGGCGGACCGTCGCGCGGGAAAGGCGGGCGGCCCGTGGGAAGCGAACTGTACCGTCAGCCTCCCCGGGTTGTCAACGCGGTGCGCGGGGCCGCATTCTCAGCGATCCGCCGGGGCCGGACAGAGCAACCTTCGCGAAGATTGGCGAATTACCGACAGGCAATGAATCGAATGGACGACTGGCGCAAGCAGGATCCCAACTACGAGCACGAAAAGCGCAAGTACGAGCGCCCCGTGCCCAGCCGGGACTTTCTGGTCGAATGCCTCGGCGGCGAGGAAGCGCCCCTGACCCTGGAGGCGCTCTGCGAGCGCCTTGGCATCCGGGACGAGGGTGACGTCGAGGCGCTGCACCGGCGCCTGCAGGCTATGGCGAGGGATGGCCAGCTGGTGGAGAACCGGCGGGGCAGTTTCGGCGTGGCCGATCGCATGGACCTGGTCCGCGGGCGCGTGATCGGACATCCCGACGGCTTCGGCTTTCTCGTGCCCGAGGACAACTCGGACGACGTGTTCCTGTCGCCGCGGGAGATGCGGCGCCTGCTGCACGGCGACCGCGCCCTGGTGCGCGTGCGCGGGTACGACCGGCGCGGGCGGCGCGAGGGCGCGGTGGTGTCGGTGCTGGAGCGGAACACGGAGCAGGTGGTCGGGCGGTACGTGCGCGAGAGCGGAGTCGCGTTCGTGGTGCCGGACAACCGCCGCATCAGCCAGGACGTGCTGATCCCGGGCAAATACGGGCGGCGGGCCCATGATGGACAGATCGTGGTGGCCGAGATCCTGGAGCAGCCGAGCAAGCGGAGCCAGCCGATCGGCCGAATCCGTGAGGTGCTCGGGGACCACATGGCCCCGGGGATGGAGATCGATACCGCAATCCGTTCCCACGGGATTCCGCACCGGTGGCCGCAGGCCGTCAAGGAGGAGAAGCGGGCGTTCGGCCGACGTGTTCCGGAGGGAGCCAAGGAGGGGCGTGAAGACCTGCGCGAGCTGCCGTTGGTGACCATCGATGGTGAGGACGCCAAGGACTTCGACGACGCCGTCTACTGCGAGCCGTCCGCGGACGGCTGGAAGCTGCTGGTGGCGATCGCGGACGTCTCGCACTACGTGGCTCCGGACAGCGCGGTGGACGGGGAGGCGCGCCAGCGGGGCAACTCGGTGTACTTCCCCGGTCGCGTGGTGCCGATGCTGCCGGAGGTGCTATCGAACGGCCTGTGCTCGCTCAACCCGCGGGTGGACCGCCTCTGCATGGTCTGCGCGATGGAGGTTGCCCACGACGGGCGGGTCACCCGCTCGGGTTTCTTCGAGGGCGTGATGCGCTCGCGCGCGCGCCTGACCTACCGCGAGGTCGCCCAGGCGGTCGTGGACCGCGATCCAGCGGTGCAGCGCCGGCTCGAGCGGGTACTGCCGGATCTGGAGAACCTGCACGCGGTGTACCGGGCGCTCCGCCGGGCGCGCGAGGGGCGCGGCGCGATCGACATGGATAGCACCGAGACCGAGATCATCTTCGGTCCCGAGCGCAAGATCGAGCGCATCGTCGCGGTCGAGCGCACCGATGCTCACCGCCTGATCGAGGAATGCATGATCGCGGCGAACGTCGAGGCGGCGCGCTTCCTGCTCGATCACCGGGTCCCGACCCTGTTCCGCGTGCATGACAAGCCCGCGCCGGATCGCGTGGCGGAGCTGCGCCAGTTCCTGGGCGAGTTCGGACTGAAGCTCGAGGGGGGCGACGAGCCGGAGCCGCGCCACTTCGCGCGCGTGCTCGAGGCGGCCCGGGGGCGCGAGGAGACCCACCTGATCCAGACGGTGCTGATGCGGACCATGACGCGGGCCGCCTACAGTCCCGACAACGTCGGTCACTTCGGGCTGGCGCTGGACGCCTACACGCACTTCACCTCGCCCATCCGGCGCTACCCCGACCTGCTGGTGCACCGGGCCATCCGCACCGTGCTGCGCGGCGGCGCGCGTGATCTACCCTACCGGCGCGGGGAGCTGGAGAACCTGGGCGTGGCGTGCTCCATGACCGAGCAGCGGGCGGACGAGGCCACGCGCGATGCCGAGGACTGGCTCAAGTGCGAGTACATGATGGACAAGGTCGGCGAGACCTTCCCGGGCATCATCGTCGGGGTGACCTCGTTCGGCGTATTCGTGGAGCTCAGCGGCATCTATGTCACCGGCCTGGTGCACGTGACCGCACTGCGCAACGACTACTACCACTTCGACCCCGTGGGACAGCGCCTGCGCGGGGAGCGCAGCGGGCACACCTATCGTCTGGGCGACCCGCTGACGGTGCAGGTGGCGCGCGTGGACCTCGACGAGCGCAAGATCGACTTCGAGCCGGTCGAATCCGCGCCGTCGAAGGAGGGCGATCGCCGCCGGTCGCGCAGGAGCGGACCGGGCCGCGGCAAGCGGCGGTGAGCGGGGTGGGCGGCAGCGACCGGATATTCGGCGTGCACGCGGTGGATGCGTTGCTGCAGCAGCATCCGGACCGCGCCCGCCACCTGTACCTGCAGGACGAGCGCCGCGGGCAACGCCTCGCCGCCCTGGCGCAGCGGGCCCGGGAGCACGGCATCCCGGTGAGCCATCATTCCCGCCGGGAGCTCGACGCTCTCAGCGGCGGCGCGCGCCACCAGGGCGCGGTCCTGGACGCGGCCGGCTTGCCCGAGCTGGGCGAGCACGATCTCGAGGACCTGCTGGACGGGCTCGACCACGCGCCGCTGCTGCTGGTGCTGGACGGCGTGCAGGATCCCCAAAATCTGGGTGCCTGCCTGCGCACGGCGGCCGGCGCCGGTGCTGATGCCCTCGTCATCCCCCGGGACCGTGCCGCGCCGCTCAGCGCGGCGGTCCGGAAGGTGGCGGCGGGCGCGGCGGAGCGGCTGCCGCTGGTGCGCGTGCCCAACCTCGCGCGGGTGCTGCGCATGCTGTGCCGGCGGGGAGTCTGGCTGGTCGGGGCGGAGGCCGCGGGCACCCGGAGTCTCTACCAGACGGACCTGGGCGGGCCGGTGGCGCTGGTGCTGGGTGCCGAGGGCCGCGGTCTGCGCCGCCTCACCCGGGAGGCCTGCGACTACCTGGTGCGCATCCCACTGGCGGCGGGCGTGGAGAGCCTCAACGTCTCGGTGGCGGCCGGCGTATGCCTGTACGAGGCCGTGCGCCAGCGGAGCGAGTGAGCCCCTGGGGCAAATTGCATGTGCCGGCCGCCTGGCGTATCATTCGCGCCCTGCGCCGCCGGTGCAGGACGAATCACAATCCGTCGCTCCTTGCCTCACCGTCCGGTGTCGACGGGAGGCTGTAACCCGCAGGGAGACCTCGATGCGACACTATGAAATCGTATTCATGGTGCACCCGGACCAGTCCGACCAGGTGCCTGCCATGATCGAGCGCTATCGTTCCATGGTCGAGAACGACGGCGGCCGGATTCACCGTCTCGAAGACTGGGGCCGCCGGCAGCTCGCCTACCCCATCAACAAGATCCACAAGGCGCACTACGTCCTGATGAACGTCGAGTGTTCGCAGGCCGTGCGCGACGAGATCGAAAGCGCCTTCCGTTTCAACGACGCCGTGATCCGGGACCTGATCGTCAAGCGCCCCGGAGCCGACACCGAGCCCTCGCCGATGGCCAAGGCCCGCGACGAGAAGGGCGAGGAGGGCTCGCGCGAGGACCGTCGCGGTGGCTCCCGCGCCGACGGCGGCAGCTCGTCCGCCCGCAGCGGGAAGGCCGGAGACGACCGGAGCCCGGAGACCGGGAAGGCCGGAGACGACCAGAGCCCGGAGACCGGGAAGGCCGGGGACGACCAGAGCCCGGAGACCGGGAAGGCGCCTTCGGACAAATCCGGCGACAGCGGCTCCGGCGAGCAGGCGTCCGCTGAAAGTGACCAGACCGAGCAGGCTGACAGCGACAGCTGAGGCCGGCCGGCCGCAGCGTCCAGAGGGAATTCCGGAGAGGCAGCTTATGGCACGTTTCTTTCGCCGCAGGAAGTATTGCCGGTTCACCGCCGAGGGCGTCAAGGAGATCGACTACAAGGACATCGCGACCCTGAAGAATTACGTGACGGAGACGGGCAAGATCGTCCCGAGCCGGATTACCGGCACCCGCGCGCCGTATCAGCGTCAGCTGTCCACCGCGATCAAGCGCGCCCGGTACCTGGCTCTGCTCCCCTACACGGACCGTCATTGACGCGACCGGTCCGCGCGGGTGGCCGCGTGCCCGGCCGGATTTGCGGCAGATGAGGTTTCTGGCCCGCTTCGCGATGCGGGGTCCCAGCCAGGCGATCGGACTGACGCTGGTGGTGGGGGCCCTGTCGTGGCTGATCCTGCCGGCCGTGTGCGTCAGCGGCGCGATTGTCGCGCTGATCGCGATGCAGCTGGGTCCGCGTCCGGCCCTGCAGGTTGGCGGGGCCGCGTCGGTGCTTCTGGTGGCGCTGGGATTCCTGGCCGCCGGAGGCTTCGGGCTCGCGCTCAACGTGGGCGTGGCGCTGGCGATCTGGATCCCGGTAGCCCTGCTCGGGGTACTGGTGAACCGCAGGGCCGCGCTGATGCCGGCGCTGCTGGCCAGCGTCGTGCTGGGCCTGGCGCTGTGCGCGGCGTTCTTCGTGTGGCACGGGGATCCGACCCAGTGGTGGGCTGGCCAGCTGCACGCCTATTTCCATGCGGCGGGTATCGGCAATGGCCAGAACGGAAGCGCCAGTGGCAAGCTGACCAAGGCGATGGCCGCTTCCATGTCGGGCGTGACCGGGGCGTTGCTGTTCCTCGCGCTGGCGGGCAGCCTGCTGCTCGGGCGTTGGTGGCAAGCGGAGCTGTACCGGCCGGGCGCCTTCGGCGAGGAGTTCCGGGCGCTGCGCTTCGGCCAGGCGATGGCGGTGGTGTTCTTCGGTCTGCTGGTGGGCGGGCTCGCCGGCGTGGGTCTGGTCGGGAATTTCGGCATCGTACTGCGCGCGCTGTTCCTGCTCCAGGGGCTGGCGGTGGTACATGCACTGGTGAAGATCTACGAGGTCCAGGGAATCTGGCTCGGCGTGTTCTACGCGGTGCTGTTGATCCTGTCACCGCTGAACCTGGTGCTGGCGATCTTCGGTGCCCTGGACAACTGGCTGGATTTCCGGGGCCGCGCGCGGCGCGCGCGTTGAGGGCGGGCGCGCGTGGCGTGGAACGACCGTAGCCGGCGGCAAGCGCGCGGCGGCGCCCGCCGGCGAATCCCGAGACGATGGTGGGAGCGATGGAAATCATACTGCTGGAAAAAGTCGAGAATCTGGGTAATCTGGGCGACAGGGTCCGGGTGAAGAACGGCTATGGCCGGAACTTCCTGCTTCCCCAGCGAAAGGCCGTGCGGGCCACGCCGGAGAACATCCGGGAGTTCGAGGCCCGGCGCGAGGAGTTGGAGAAGGCGGCCGCCGACGCGTTGACCCGCGCGCGGGGCCGTACCTCGTCGCTGGAAGGCCTGGAGGTGACAATTACCGCCCGGACCGCGGGCGAGGGCCGGCTTTACGGTTCCGTCGGCCCGGTGGACGTCGCCGACGCGATTGCCGCGGCCGGGGTCGAGGTGGAGAAAAAGGAAGTCCGCATGCCGCAGGGACCGATTCGTCAGGTCGGTGAGTACGAGGTGGAGGTTCATTTGCACACGGACGTGGACGTGCCCGTCAGAGTGGTGGTCGTCGGCGAGCAATAGCCTTGGCGGCGGGCCACCGGCCAGGCGCGACGCACATGCGGCGTGCGGCGGGTGATTCGGGGATTACGCCGCGGGGCGAGAATGGCCGAGATCGAGCGTAGCAGCACCATGGTCGGCGATCCGGCCGCGATGCGCATCCCGCCGCATTCGCTCGAGGCCGAGCAGGCCGTGCTCGGCGGGCTGATGCTGGACAACAGCCGCTGGGACGAGATCGCCGACCGCCTCGCCGAGGAGGACTTCTATCGCCGCGAGCACCAGCTGATCTTCCGCGCCATTCGCCACCTGGCGGACCGCGGCGACCCGGCCGACGTGGTCACGGTGTCGGAATGGCTGGAGGGCCAGGACCTGGCCGAGCGGGTCGGTGGGCTCGCCTACGTCGGCGCGATGGCCAAGGAGACGCCCAGCGCGGCGAACATCCGGGCGTACGCCGACATCGTCCGGCAACGCGCCATCCTGCGCGAGTTGATCCGGGTCGGCACCGAGATTTCCAACGCCGGCTATCAACCGGAGGGGCGTGACAGCAGCAGCCTGCTGGATCATGCCGAAGGGCTGGTGTTCGAGATTGCCGAGCGCGGTGCTCGTGGCCGCAAGGGTTTCGTCCCGATCAAGCAGTTGCTTACCGCGGCGGTCGACCGCATCGACACCCTGTTCCATTCCGCCAGCCCGCTCACCGGGCTGGCGACCGGGCTCAATGACTTCGACCGCATAACCGCCGGCCTGCAGGCGGGGGACCTCATCATCGTGGCGGGGCGTCCGTCCATGGGCAAGACCAGCTTCGCCATGAACCTGGCCGAGCACGCTTCCATCCGCGACCGCGTGCCGACCGCGATCTTCAGCATGGAGATGCCGGGCGACCAGCTGGCCATGCGCATGATCTCCTCGCTGGGACGCATCGACCAAAGCAAGGTCCGCACCGGCAACCTGGACGACGACGACTGGCCGCGGATCACCTCCGCCGTGTCGCTGATGTCGGAGGCAACCCTGTTCATCGACGATACCCCGGCGCTCACGCCCACCGACCTGCGGGCCCGGGCCCGCAGGCTCAAGCGCGAGCACGGCCTGGGTCTGGTCGTGATCGACTACCTGCAGCTGATGCAGGTGGCGGGAACCGTCGAGAACCGGACCACCGAGATCTCCGAGATCTCCCGCAGCCTCAAGGCACTGGCCAAGGAGCTGGACCTGCCGGTGATCGCGCTGTCGCAGCTCAACCGGAATCTCGAGCAACGGCCCAACAAGCGCCCGGTGATGTCGGACCTGCGTGAGTCGGGCAGCATCGAGCAGGACGCCGACGTGATCGTGTTCATCTACCGCGACGAGGTCTACAACGAGGACAGCCCCGACCGGGGGACCGCGGAGGTGATCATCGGCAAGCAGCGCAACGGGCCGACGGGAACCGTACGGCTCACTTTCCTGGGCCAGTACACCCGTTTCGAGAGCTTCATCTCCGAACGCTACGCGGAGGATTACGTGTGAGAGGCGTGCCGCGCGCGCTGGTCGACGCCGCCGCTCTTCGACATAACCTTGCCCGGGTCCGGCGGGCGGCCCCCGGCAGCGCCGTGCTGGCCGCGGTCAAGGCCGACGGCTACGGCCATGGTCTGCTGCGGGTCGCGCACACTCTGTCGGGACGGGTGGAGGGTTTCGCGGTGGCGCGCGTGGACGAGGCCGAGCGGCTGCGCGCCGCCGGCATCGTGGACCGCATCGTGGTCCTGGAAGGCGCCGCCGAGCCGCGGCAGGTCGCGCGTGCACGCACGCTCGAGGTGGAGCTGGTGGTGCACGACCGGACTCAGCTCGAGCTGCTGGAGCAGGCCGCGAGCGGCGGGCCGCTGCGGGTCTGGATCAAGATCGACAGCGGCATGCACCGGCTGGGCTTCGCTCCGGCCGAGGTCGGCACGGTGTATGCGCGCCTGCGCTCGCTGGAGACGGTTGTCGCGCCCATCCCGTTGTTGACCCACCTGGCCTGTGCCGACATTCCGGACCGTGCCTGCACCGACGGTCAGATCGAGTGCTTCATGCGCGCCTGCGAGGGACTCGATGGTCCGCGCAGCCTGGCCAACTCGGCGGGGGTGCTCGGCTTTCCCGGGAGCCATGCCGACTGCGTGCGTCCGGGCATCATGCTTTACGGCGTCTCCCCGTTCGAGGGCCGCCACGGCGAGCAGGAGGGTTTGCGCCCGGTGATGGAGTTTGTCAGCGAGCTGATCTCGGTCAAGCCGCTGCAGCGCGGGGGCCGCGTGGGCTACGGCGGGCGCTGGGCGGCCCCCGTGGACACCCGCATCGGGGTGGTCGCGGCCGGCTACGGCGACGGTTATCCCCGCCACGTTCCCGACGGCACACCGATCCTGGTGAACGGGCGCCGCGTACCCCTCGTCGGGTGCGTTTCCATGGACATGCTCACCGTGGATCTCGGCCCGGAGGGCGACGAACGGGTGGGTGATCCGGTGACGCTGTGGGGCGGTGGCCTGCCGGTCGAGGAGATCGCCCGGGCCGCCGGCACCATCGCCTATGACCTGCTTTGCGGGCTCGGCACGCGGAGGGTCATGGTGGAGGAGCGGGGGGCGGTCGAGACGTCGGCGGTACCGCAGGCAGCACGCTCCCGCCAGGGCTAGTCGCAGAAGAAACCCATCTTCACCCCGGCCAGCTCGATTACGTCGTTGTCCTTGAGATAGCACGAGCGGTTGCCGATGCTCTTGCCGTTGACGGTGGGAGCGGTGCCGCGGTCGCCGGACGAGGGCACGTAGACGATGGCGTAGCCGTCGGCCCGCCGGGTGATCGCGGCGACCTGTACGCCCGGGCGTCCCAGCGTGGTCAGGGCCTTGGCCAGGCGCAGCTCGCGGCCGCTGTTGGGGCCGCTGAGCACCTGCAGGCGCGCCATAGGCATGCGGGAGCTCGACGGCGCCGGCGATTCCGGCATGGCCGCCGGGGCCACGCGCCCGGCGGTGCGGGCGTCCATCACCATGGTGGTTTCGAAGGGCTGCTCGGGCTCGTGGCCCGGGTCGCGCGCGCTGAACCGGATCTCGTGGTTGCCCACCCGCACGATGTCGCCGTCGCGCAGCTCCGAGCGGGTGGTACGACGACCGTTGACGAAGGTGCCGTTGGTGCTGGCGAGATCCTCTATGCGCACGAACCGGTCCTCGCGTATGAATACGGCATGATGGGCGCTCACCGCGCGATCGGCGACCGCGATGTCGTTGTCATCCGCCCGGCCGAGCGTGGTCCTGCCGGAATCGAGCGGGTACTCCCGTACCGGGAGCCCATTGTCAGTCAGTACGAGTACGGCCATCGAATCCCCGAAAGCGGATCAAGGGAGAAGATCCACGATCCTGCCGAACAAGCCTTTGTGATTGTCGAAGGATGGTGCAACGCGAGCCGCGATCACCGAGATGTTGTCGCGGCCGCCGCGTTCGTTGGCGGCGGCCACCAGGCCTTGCGTCATCCGGTCGAGATTACCACCGAGGCGGTTCATGGTTAAGCGGATTTCGTCATCCCCGACCATGTCGTTGAGCCCGTCGGAACAGAGCAGGTAGAGATCCGCCGGCAGAACCATGTCCTGCAGCAGGTCCACATCGACCTCCCGCTCCACCCCCAGGGCCCGGGTCACGATGTTCCGGTTAGGGGAGCTCTGGGCCTCCTCGGCGGTGTAGACGCCCCGGGAAACCAGCTCCTGCAGCAGCGAGTGGTCGATCGTGAGCTGCTCGAGCTGCTCACCGCGCAGGCGATAGGCGCGCGAGTCGCCCACGTGGCCGATGGTGACACGGGCGTCGTGGAACAGCATTGCCACCACGGTCGTTCCCATGCCCTCGTAACGGGTCTCGCGCCTGGCGGCGGAGACGATCTCCCGGTTGGCGTGCATGATGGCGTGGCGCACGAGCTGAGCTTCGGGGCTGTATTCGCCGACGTCCCCGTCGCCGCCCGCTGCCAGGCCCCCAAGCCCGTTGACGATGAAATCCCGGATGCTGCGCACGGCGATCGCGCTCGCCACCTCGCCGGCGCGGTAGCCGCCCATGCCATCGGCCAGCACCACCAGCCCGTTGGCCGCGTCGATGTGAATGCTGTCCTCGTTGTGCGAACGCACGCGGCCAGGGTCGGTATGGCCGGAGAACTGCAGGCTGTCGACAAGACGCATTCCAGGGCTCCCGGTATGCAGCGGCGCGGGACGTCGCAGGCATCTTCGGCCGGCTGCCGGTTGGCGACGCCGGCGGGCGGCCCCGTCCGGGCATCCTCGCGCGGTGGCCCCGGGTGCCCCGTGCGACGGGTCGAGGGCCCGCCGGGCCGGGCCGCCCCGGTATTGCCGCATTGCCGAAATAGTAACCCGGTTACCCCGCCTGTCAAAGCGCCGCACCGGGCGGCCCGGCCCGGCGAGGCACCGCCGCGACGCGTGGCATATTATCCGGCGGACGCCGGTCTTGCTCTTGGGCGAGGCGCTGCCCTGCCTTCGGTCCGCAGCATCGCACTCCCGTAGTAGCATGATCCGGTGGAGTGGACGCGGACGGGACGGGCAATGGCGAAGGTGAAGAACAGGATCTTGTTCCGCTGCCGCGAATGCGGCGGCAGTACCCTGCAGTGGGCGGGGCAGTGTCCGGAGTGCGGCAGCTGGAACAGCCTCGAGGAGAGCGTGGAGGCACCGCCGGTGGCGCCGGACGGCCGGCGCGCGGGCTATGCCGGCGCCGCGGCGGACCTGCGGTCCCTGCCCGAAGTCAGCCGGAGCGCGGGGGAACGCACGCAAACCGGCCTGGCCGAGGTCGACCGGGTGCTGGGCGGGGGATTGGTCGCCGGCTCGGTGGTGCTCATCGGCGGGGATCCTGGCATCGGCAAGTCGACCCTGCTGTTGCAGGTCCTGGCTGCGCTGCGGGACCGTCTGAGCGCAATCTACGTGGCGGGCGAGGAATCGCTGCAGCAGATCAGCCTGCGCGCCGACCGCCTGGGCCTGCCCGACATCCCGCTGATGCTGCTGGCCGAGACCAGCGTCGAGCGCGTGCTCGAGGTTGCCGCGCGGCAGCGTCCCCAGGTCATGGTGATCGATTCGGTGCAGACGATGCGCACGGAGGCCCTGCACTCGGCGCCCGGGGCGGTCGCCCAGGTGCGCGAGAGTACCGCCCGGCTGGTGCGCTACGCGAAGCAGACCGGGACCTCGGTACTGCTGGTCGGGCACGTAACCAAGGAAGGCAACATCGCCGGTCCCCGGGTGCTGGAACACATGGTCGACACCGTGCTGTACTTCGAGAACGATGCCACCAGCCGCTTCCGCATCGTACGGGCTGCCAAGAACCGCTTCGGCGCGGTCAACGAGCTGGGGGTGTTCGCTATGACCGACACCGGCCTGCGGGAAGTGAGCAACCCCTCGGCGATCTTCCTCTCCAGGCACGACGCGCAGGTGTCGGGCAGCGTGATCACCTGCGTGCGCGAGGGCAGCCGGCCCCTGCTGCTGGAGCTGCAGGCGCTGGTGGACGAGAGCCACCTGTCCAACCCGCGGCGGGTGACTCTCGGCCTCGACTCGAACCGGCTGGCGATGCTGCTCGCCGTGCTGCACCGCCACGGCGGCATTGCCACCTTCGGCCAGGACGTGTTCGTCAACGCGGTGGGCGGCATGCGGGTCGGCGAGACCGCCGCTGACCTGCCGGTCCTGCTGGCGGTGCTCTCGAGCTTGCGCGACCGGCCGGTGCCGCGCGACACGGTGGCATTCGGGGAGGTCGGCCTGGCAGGCGAGATCCGGCCGGTACCGGGCGGCGAAGAGCGCCTGCGTGAGGCAGCCAAGCAGGGCTTCTCCCGCGCCGTGGTGCCGCGGGCGAACGCTCCCCGCGCCGGGCGGGTGCGCGGCCTCGAGGTGGTCGCGGTGCAGAACCTGGCGGAGGCGCTGGATTCCTTCTGAGCGGACTCGGCCGGGCCGGGCCTTATCCGGCGCCGCGATCCGGGGGGCGCACCGCGGGCGCACCCGGTCGTACCCGGACCGTCTTAACGGCATTGCCCTGGGTCTGGATGATCTCGATCGCGTAGTCGCCGATGCGGATGCTGGTGCCGGGATCGGGGATCGTCTCCATGTGCTCGATGATCAGTCCGTTGAGGGTCTTCGGTCCGCTCGACGGCAGGTCCCAGCCCATGCTGCGGTTGAGACTGCGGACGTTGGCGGTGGCGTTGACCAGGAAGCTTCCGTCTTCCTGCGGGTAGACGTCCCGCACCGCGTGCGCCGGGTCCGTGGTGAATTCGCCCACGATCTCCTCGAGGATGTCCTCCAGCGTCACCAGGCCCTGGATGTCGCCGTACTCGTCGACCACCAGCCCGATGCGGCGCTGTTGGCGCTGGAAGTTGAGCAGGCAGGTGTTGAGCGGCGTCGCCTCCGGCACGAAGTAGCACTCGCGGGTCATCTCCACAAGGCTCTCCTTGTCCAGCTTGCCCAGAGCCAGCCGGTTGAGGATGCGGCGCAGGTGGACCATGCCGATGATGCTGTCGATGCTCTCCTCGTAGACGGGCAGGCGGGTGTGCTGGCTGCTGCGCAGCTGCGACAGGATCTCTTCCCAGCTGTCGCTGATATCGATGCCGCTGATCTCGTTGCGCGGCACCATGATGTCTTCCACGGTGGCCTTCTGCAGGTCCAGGATGCTCAGCAGCATCTTCTGGTGCCGTTTGGGGATCATGGCGCCCGCTTCCATCAGCACGGTGCGCAGCTCCTCGGCGTTGAGATCCTGTCCGCCGGCGCTCGAGGTGCGCACCCCGCACAGCCACAGCAGCCCGTTGGCGATGAAATTCACTGACCAGACCAGCGGGTAGGTGACCTTCAGCAGCGGCCAGTAGACGAAGGCCGCCGGGTAGGCCAGCAGCTCCGGACGCAGGGCCGCCAGAGTCTTGGGCGCCACCTCCGAGAAGATCAGGATCAGCAGTGTCAGGATGCCCGTGGCGATGGCCAGGGTGTCCTCGCCGAATAGGCGCAGCGCGATCAGCGTGTTGAGCATCGAGGCGGTGACATTGGCAAGGTTGTTGCCCAGCAGGATCAGGCCGATCAGGCGGTCGGGCTGGCGCAGCAGACGCTCGGCCAGGATCGCGCCCCGGTGCCCGGCACGGGCCAGGTGGCGCATGCGGTACCGGTTCAGCGTCATCAGCGCAGTCTCCGAGCCGGAGAAGAAGGCCGACAGGACCAGCATCAGGACCAGGACACCGGCCATCATGCTCAGCGGTATGTCTTGCAAATTACCTCACCCGTATCGCAGGCAGAATCCGCGGCCGGGGCGTCGCGCGGCGCCTCGACCCGCCGCCGCTCAGCCCCAGGACTTGCCCAGCAGCATCTCCAGTACGAACTTGCTGCCGAAATAGGCCAGGATCAGGGCGACGCCGCCGCCCATGGTCCAGCGTACTGCGATGCGCCCGCGCCAGCCGAAGCGCCAGCGCCCGAAGAGCAGGATTCCGAATACCAGCCAGGCAGCGAAGGACAGCACCGTCTTGTCCACCAGGTGCTGGGCCACCAGGTTGTGCACGAACAGCAGGCCGCTGGCCAGTGCCAGGCTGAGCAGGACGAAGCCGGTCCACAGCATCTGGAACAGCACGTCCTCCATCGTCTGGAGCGGCGGCAGCGCGCGGATGAAGCCGCCCGGCTGGTGGTGCCGGAGCGACCGTTCCTGGACGGACAGCAGGATTGCCTGCGCCATGGCCAGAGCGAGCAGGCTGAATGCCAGCACCGAGACCAGGATATGGGCGTCGACGCGCCAGTCGCTGTGCTCCGGCACCGGCTGGGTCCCGGCGACGAGCGGGCCGACCAGTACCACGGCGGCCGCCAGTGGCAGGACCATGAGGCCGAGGTTCTCGACCCGGCGGCGGGTGCTCGCCAGTAGCAGCAGCAGGACGATCTGCCAGGCGATCAGCGAGGCAGCGTTGAACAGGCCCAGGTGAATCCCTCGCGGGCCGAACACCGTGGCCGAAAGGATCCAGGTGTGTATGGCCAGCCCGGCGGCGGCACTGACCAGAGGCGGCCAACGCGACGCGTTCAGGCCGCGCGCGAGGCGCCGCAGGCGGGCGACCAGCAGGGCGGTTGCGGTGATGTACGCGACGAAGGTCAGGCTGCTCGCCAGGAAGGGAATCATCTTGGAGGTATGCGTGTCCCAAGTAACGCCGGATGCTTGCATACTAACCTGATCGAGCGTAATGCCACATCCCGCGGGCATGGGGTGCGGTGGCACGGCATGCACGGCAGCCGGGATCGTCCGGAGCGGCCAACAAGGGGCCGGCAATGCGCGACACGCCCGTTGCCCCGGCCGGGAGTCCCCGGAGGGGCGAGTGGCCGCGCCCCTGTCCCCCGGGAGAGCATTGTCGGTATAGTATCGGCGTGCCGGAGCAAGGCGCCGGCACGCCGCATCCATCCCGAACCAAATCCCGGTGACGCATGTTCGACAGCCTGAGTGATCGCCTCGGCCGTACCCTCAAGAACCTCCGTGGCCAGGGGCGCCTGACCGAGGACAACATCCGCGACACCCTGCGTGAGGTACGCATGGCGCTGCTGGAGGCGGACGTGGCGCTGCCGGTGGTGCGGGACTTCATCGAGCACGTCCGTGGGCGCGCCCTGGGTACCGAGGTCAGCCGCAGCCTGACCCCGGGGCAGGCGCTGGTGCGGATCGTCAACGACGAGCTGGTGCGGGTGCTGGGCGAGGCCTCCGTGCCGCTCAACCTGCGCGCGCGCCCCCCGGTGGTGATTATGCTCGCCGGCCTGCAGGGCGCCGGCAAGACCACAACCGCGGCCAAGCTGGCGCTGTACCTGATCGAGCGGGAGGGCAAGAAGGTCATGCTGGTCAGCTGTGACGTCCGGCGCCCGGCCGCGATCGAGCAGCTGGAGACGCTGGCGGGCCAGGTCGGCGCGGGTTTTTATCCCGCCGAAGCGGGCGGCGATCCGGTGGCGATTGCCGGTGGCGCGTTGGATCAGGCCCGGCGCAGCTTCGTCGAGGTCCTGATCGTGGACACCGCCGGCCGGCTGCATATTGACCAGCCGATGATGGACGAGGCACGCCGGGTGCACGAGGCGGTCGCGCCGGTGGAGACGCTGTTCGTGGTCGACAGCATGACCGGTCAGGACGCTGCCCGGACCGCGGCCGCCTTCGATCAAGCGCTGCCGCTGACCGGCGTGATCCTGACCAAGGTCGACGGCGACGCCCGCGGCGGTGCGGCGCTGTCGATCCGTCACGTCACCGGCAAGCCGATCAAGTTCCTGGGCCTGAGCGAGAAGCCGGACGGCCTCGAACCATTCCACCCGGACCGCCTGGCGTCGCGAATCCTGGGCATGGGCGACGTGCTCAGCCTGGTCGAGGAGGCTGAGCGCAAGGTCGACCGCGAGCAGGCCGACCGGCTGGCGCGCAAGCTGCGCAAGGGCAAGGGCTTCGACCTGGAGGACTTCCGCGAGCAGATGGAGCAGATGCAGCGCATGGGCGGCATCCGCGGCATCCTCGACAGGATGCCCGGTGCCGGCGCACTGCCCAAGGGCGTGGAGAACCAGATGGATGACCGTCAGGTCCGGCGCACGGTCGCCATCATCCAGTCGATGACCCCCCAGGAGCGCCACCACCCGGCCGTGATCAAGGCATCCCGCAAGCGCCGCATCGCCGCCGGGTCCGGTACCCAGGTGCAGGACGTCAACCGGCTGCTCAAGCAGTTCACCCAGATGCAGAAGATGATGAAGAAGATGGGCAAAGGCGGGATGGCCAGGATGCTGCGGGGCATGTCGGGCGGCCGTCCCCCCGGCGTGCCGTTCTGATCCGTGGCGGGCCGGCGGGTTTCTCTTCACTTCTGCGGCAATTCCGGTAAAATGCGCGGTTTAATCGCGGCCCGTGATGCCGCCCGCGGGCCGCGGCGGACGCGCGTGAGCGAATTCGAGAGGTAAGCAGCTACATGGTAACCATCCGCTTGTCCCGCACCGGCGCCAAGAGGCGCCCGTTCTACCACATCGTGGTGACGGACAGCCGCAGCCGCCGCGACGGCCGCTACATCGAACGTCTCGGCTTCTACAACCCGGTGGCGATGGGTGACAACGAGCGGCTTCGGCTCGACACCGGAAGGGCCCGGTACTGGATTTCCCAGGGTGCGAAGCCCTCCGAGACAGTCAACAGCCTGCTCAAGCAGGCCGCTGCCGCTGCCGCGACGCCCGCAGAAGGTGACACGGAACAGGCCGGGGCGGCCAGCGGCGAGAGCTGATCCCCGCGCGGATGCCGGGATGAGCGGGCGCGGCGACGAGCGTCGCGTGGTTCTTGGTCGGGTCGCCGGCCTGTTCGGAGTGCGCGGTTGGGTGAAGGTGCATTCCGACACCCGGCCCCGGGAGAACATCCTCGACTACCCGGTCTGGCAACTCGGCGGCAGCGGTCGGTGGCGCTCGCTGCGACTGATCGAGGGACGGGTGCAGGGCAAGGGCATCGTCGCGCACCTGGAAGGCTGCGACGACCGGGACGCCGCGGTGGCCCTCACGGGAGCGCGCATCGCGGTCGGCAGGGGCGAGCTTCCGCCGCTGGCGGAAGGGGAATATTACTGGGCGGACCTGGAGGGGCTCCGGGTCCGCACCATCGCGGGCCGCGAGCTGGGATGCGTCGGCCGACTGATGGAAACCGGCGCTAACGATGTGCTGGTGGTACGGGGCGAGCGGGAGCGCCTGATCCCGTTTCTTCCGGGCCGGGTTGTGACGGAAGTCGATCTGGACGACGGGGTCATGGTCGTGGACTGGGACCCCGACTTCTGACGGGGAGGCGCCCATGCTTCGGGTCGATGTGGTGACCCTGTTCCCGGAGCTGGTGCAGGCCGTCACCCGGTTCGGCATTGTGCGCCGGGCCGTGGAGCGGGAGCTTCTGGCGGTGCACACCTGGAACCCCCGGGACTTCGCCCGGGACCGGCACCGCACGGTGGACGACCGGCCCTACGGCGGCGGGCCGGGCATGGTGATGAAGGCGGAGCCGCTGCGCGAGGCGATCCGCGCGGCCCGGGGCGCGGGTCGGGCAGCGCCGGTGGTGTACCTGAGTCCCCAGGGCGAGCGCTTCCGGCAGGAGCTGGCGCGGCGCTGGAGCCGGTCTGAGCGGCTGATCCTGCTCGCGGGCCGGTACGAGGGCGTCGACGAACGCGTGGTCGCGAGCGAGGTCGACAGCGAGATCTCGCTCGGCGATTACGTCCTGAGCGGCGGCGAGCCCGCGGCGATCGTGGCGATCGACGCGGTAACGCGTTTGCTGCCGGGAGCCCTGGGCGACGAGACATCGGCGGCCCAGGACTCGTTCTGGGACGGGTTGCTCGATTATCCGCACTATACCCGCCCGGAGGACCTGGACGGCATGGCCGTGCCGACCGTGCTCCTCAGTGGGGATCACGCCGCGGTGCGGCGCTGGCGGCTCAAGCAGGCGCTCGGCCGGACCTGGCTGCGGCGGCCCGACCTGCTCGAGGGCAGGACGCTGGACGCGGAGCAGCAGGCGCTGCTGGACGAGTTCGTGCGCGAACGGGATAGCTGACGAAGCTCCGGACGAACCGCAGCGTCCCGGGGGGCGTCGTGGATCCGGCTCGACGAGGCTCGATCCGGTGGCTTCGGACGATGCGCGAGGCATGGTCCGGAGCGCGATTGATCATGCAGTGGCCGAACTGGCGACAAGGGGCGAGACCCATGACAGACATCATCAAGGAGCTCGAAGCCGAGCAGATGAAGGACAATCTGCCGGCGTTCGCTCCAGGCGACACGGTGCTGGTGCAGGTGCGCGTGAAGGAAGGCAATCGCGAGCGATTGCAGCCGTTCGAGGGCGTGGTGATCGGCAAGCGCAACCGCGGCCTGAATTCTTCCTTCACCGTTCGCAAGACCACGCACGGCGAGGGCGTGGAACGGGTGTTCCAGACCCACAGCCCGACCGTCGAGAGCATCCAGGTCAAGCGGCGCGGCGACGTGCGCCAGGCCAAGCTCTACTTCCTGCGGGAACGCCAGGGCAAGGCGGCCCGGATCAAGGAAAAGGTCGGCAAGCGCAAGGCCTGATCCGTGCGCCCCGGCGTCCGCCTGTCCGGCACGCCCGGCCGCGGGGACGGCGTGTGAGCGCCCCGGCCGGGCGGAGCCTGGTCCTCGCCGGGCTGATCGCGCTGGCGACTCTGTGCGGGCCGACCGCCCGCGCCGCGTCGCTCGGGCAGGTGCGCGATATCGCGGCCAGCGGTGCTTCGCGCTTGGCCCTGCAGCTGATCGACCAGAACCAGTCGGAGCTGCATCCCGACCAGCCGGCCTGGGTGCGGTGGGAACGCGAGCGCATTCACGTGCTCGAATCCCGGCAATGGTGGCCGCAGATCATCCATCGTGTCCGGGCGCTGCCGCAGTCGGCGCCCGTACCGTACCGCCAGTGGGCCCGCACCCAGCTGGCGCGTGCCCTGCTGCAGAGTCACCGGCCGGCTAAGGCCCGCCACGTTCTGCGCGGACTGTTGTGGCATCCGGCGGGCAAGCCGTCCGCTGCTGCGGTGGCACAGTGGCGCCGCCTGGTCATCCGCAGTTACCTCGCGGCCGACGACTATGCCGATGCCGCCATCGCCATCCAGCGCTATCGCCACGACCATGGCCTGTCGCGGCCGGAGCTGCGGCGCTGGCAGGCGCGGGTGCTGATCCGGGCGAACAAGGCGAGCGCGGCGGCGGACCTGCTGAGGGGGCTGGAAGATCCGCGTTCGACGCTGCTCCGCTTGCGCGCGGAGCTGGATATCGGCAAGCCGTCACCTGCCCGGATCGCCACGCGGGCCCGCAAGATCGCCATAAACGCCGGGGACAGCCCGCTGCTGGGGCGCGATGGCTGGCGCCTGGCGGCGCGGGCCGACGCGCAAGCCGAGAAACCGGATGCCGCCCTGCAGGCCAGCGAGGAGGCGGTCGCGGTGGCACCGCGTGACGCCCGTAGCGATCCGCTGTTCCCGCCGCGGGGCGATCTCTGGCAGCTGCTGACCCGGCGGGGCGAGAGTATCGGCAACGCCCGCCAGCTCGTGATTGGCGACGACCCGGCCTGGTTCAAGCTGGGGGCCTCGCTGGCGAAGAAGCACCCGCTGCATGCCGAGGCCGTCTACGCTGTCATCGCCACCCGGTCGCCGGACAAGGACAACCGGGGGCGCGCGCACAGCCGCTTGATTCGGGTGCTCGCGGGGCAGCACGACGGCGGGCTGGTGCTGCAGGCGCTGTACATGGGGAAGGGACGCGGCGGCATGCTTGCGGCCGTGCCGCCACAGGGGCGGGCACTGCTGGCAGAGCAGATGGTCGCGGTAGGGGATCTGCGCGATGCGTCGCGGCTGATGCGCAACCTGCCCCAGGCGCCGCCCGGCTCGGACGGGCTCGACTGGCAGCTCCGGCGCGCGCGGGTACTGGTGCTCGCGGGCCATCCGGACGCCGGCGCGCAGGTGCTGCAGTCGGTGTTGAAAAGCCGGGACAAGCTGCCTGGCCCGGATGCCGACCACTTCATCCAGGTGCTGTTCGCCCTGCAGGCGGCCGGGCATGACCGGCAGGCGCTGGCACTGTTCCGCGCGCTGCTCGGCAAGGGCATGAGCACGCAGCAGCACCGGCGGATCCTGTTCTGGATGGGTGACTCGGAGAAGAGCCTGGGGCATCCCCTGCAGGCGGCACGGGACTATCTGCTTTCGGCCACGCTCGAGAGCCGCAACGCGATGGACGACTGGGCCCAGACGGCGCGCTACCACGCGGCCCGCGCCCTGGCCAGGGGCGGCGATCTGGCGGATGCCGCGCGTGTCTACCGCAAGTTGCTGGCCGCCACCAGCGACCCTTCGCGCAGCGCGTTGCTACGCACGGCCCTGCACCGGGTGGAGGCGAAGCTGTCGGCAAAGCGCGGGCAGGGACCCGACGGAATGTCTCACAAGCAATAGCCCGGACCACCGGGCGAGCCGCTCCCGGCGCCTTTTGCGTGACCCGGCGGCATGGCATAGCATAGCGAGCGGGGTCGTTGCTCCGGGCTCCGGAGCGGCAACCCCGACCGTCCCCAGACAAGGAAAGTACATGGCCAAGCGCGCCCACCCCGTCTGGCGGGTCTTGTCCGGTTTTGTGCGCGGGCTGGACCTTCTCCGGCGCATCATCACCAATCTCCTGTTCCTGCTGATCATCGCGATCATCGTGGTCAGCCTGCGCGGGGACATCGGGCCCTCCGTGCCGCAGAAGGCGGCCCTGGTGCTCGCTCCCCGGGGCAACCTGGTGGACAAGTACGGAAGCAACCCTGCGGACCAGGCGGTGGACAACCTGCTGGGCCAGCAGCACCGGGATACCCGCGTGCGCGACCTGGTTACGGCGCTGCATCGCGCGGCCCACGACCGGCGCATCCGGGTTGCCGTGCTGGATCTGAGCGACATGGGCCACGGGGGGCTGAGCAAGTTGCAGGAGATCGGTCGGGCCATGCGCGCTTTCCGCAAGGCGGGCAAGAAGATCTTCGCCTACTCGGACAACTACGACCAGGACCAGTACTACCTGGCGTCCCAGGCTACCGCGGCGTACATGGATCCGATGGGCAACCTGATCATCCGGGGTTTCGGCATGTACAACGACTACTACAAGGGCCTGCTGGACAAGCTCAAGGTGGACGTCCACGTGTTCCGGGTGGGCAAGTACAAGTCCGCGGTCGAGCCGTACATCCGCAATGACATGTCGCCCGCCGCGCGCGAGGACAACCGGGCGTGGCTCAACGACTTGTGGCATTCCTACGTCACGGACGTGCAGAAGGCGCGTGGCCTACAGCCCGGGACCATCCAGAATTACGCTGATCACTATGCCAGCCTGCTCTCGCGGGTCGGGGGTGACAGTGGTGAGCTGGCCGTAAAGCAGGGCCTGTTGGACGGCCTTGAGACCCACGACCAGTTGGATCACAAGATCGCCGGCATCGTCGGCGCCGGCGACGGCAGTGCCCGCGTACCCTTCCGCCACATCAGCGACCAGAACTACCTCGCCGCGACCCGCGGCCAGGGCCAGCCGAAGCATCCGAAAGGCGAGGTGGGCATCATCGTCGCCAGCGGTATGATCGTGGACGGCAGGAACGTGCCGGGCGCGATCTCGAGCGACAACATGGCCGGCCTGATCCGGCGCGCGCGCCGGAACGACGCTGTAAAGGCGGTGGTCCTGCGGGTGGACAGTCCCGGCGGCAGCGCTTTCGGAGCCGAGATCATCCGGCGCCAGGTTCAGCTCACGCGCAAGGCGGGCAAGCCCGTGGTGGTTTCGATGGGCAGCCTCGCCGCGTCCGGCGGGTACTGGATCTCCATGGACGCCAACCGGATCCTCGCCAGCCCGACCACGCTCACCGGCTCCATCGGGGTCTTCGGCATGGTGCCGACGTTGCAGAAGAGCCTGGCGGCGATCGGGGTGCACTCGGACGGGGTCGGGACCACCCGGCTGGCCGGCGGAATGCGCCTCGATCGGCCGCTCAGCCCCGAGGCGGGGCGGGCGATCCAGGAGATGGTCGATCACACCTACCACCAGTTCGTGGAGGGGGTCGCGCAGGCGCGCGGAATGACGCCGGCCGCGGTGCAGAAGATCGCGCAGGGCCACGTATGGAGCGGCGAGGCGGCGGTCAAGAACGGCCTGGTGGATCAGCTCGGCGGTCTCGGCCAGGCGGTGAAGGAGGCTGCGAAGATGGCGGGGCTCAAGCCGGGCGAGTATCGCCGCAGCTACATCCGTCAGCCCCTGAGCCTTGGCAACCGCATCATCGCCTGGCTGGGGGGCGCGGCTCCCCGGGGCGCGCTGGCCTCGGTGGTCCCGGGCTGGATGCGCAACGCGCTGGTGAGCACGCCGCGCCCGCTGCGCCTGCTGCTGACCCGGGATCCGAGACATATCTACGCGCTTTGCGAATGCCGCGCGGAGTGAGCAGATGGGTTACCTCGAGGACGGTCAATGGCATACCGGCCGGTACGACACACCGCGCACCGGGGGACGCTTCGTCCGGCCGCAGACCCGGTTCCGTGACCGCGTCACGGCGGACGGCAGCTCCGGCTTTCCGGCCGCGGCCGGCCGCTACCACCTGTACGTCTCGCTTATCAGTTCCCCGGTGTGGCGGGAACCGTGAGCCTGGATTACATCAGGCGCCACTACTACACCAGCCACCCGCCGATCAATCCCACGGGCGTCGTGCCGATCGGGCCCGCGGTCGACTTCGACCGGCGCGCGCGCCGTCAGGGGATGTAGCGGGCGGCGCCGGCAAAGCGCCGCCGCCAGTACCGCTTGTCCAGGCGCTCGATGCGCACGTGCTCGCCGCGGGAAGGGGAGTGGATCATGCGGTCGTTGCCGATGTACATGCCGACGTGGGATATGCGGTCGTCGATGCGGAAGAATACCAGGTCGCCCGGCTCGAGTTCGTTCATCGAATACAGCAGGCGCGCCGCGTCGGCGTATTGTCGGTGCGCGGTGCGGGGCACATGGATCCCAACCCGGGCGTAGGCGTACTGGATCAGTCCGCTGCAGTCGAAGCCCCGGCGAGGGGTTTCCGCGCCCCAGCGATACGGCCGGTCGAGCTCCGCCAGTGCCTGCATCACGACCTCGCGCCGCAGTCGCGCATCCCTCCGCGGGTCGCGCAGCCACGGGTCGCCGCTTCGGCGGCTCGCGGCGGTGGCGCGCATATCGGCAACACTGCTGCCGGGAAACGGCGCGCAGGCGGAGAGCAGCAGGGTCGCGGCGCCCGCGAGCGCCATCACCGCTGCGCTCCGGCGGAATTCGGGCTTTCCGGCTGGCCCGCGGCTCACGGTCGGTCTTGCTCCCGCGCGGCGCCCGCGACGGCGGGCATCGTCCGGAGTATTCCGCCGGCGCGGGCGCAGCGCAAGCCGGGGACGACCCCGTCAGCGGACACCGGGCCGGCGAAGGACGCCGGCCGCGTGTCTGTCGGCCGCCGAATCCGACTGCGCGGCGACCCGGTAGGGTGGAGATGGCCGCCTCCCGGTCGCCGCGCTGCGAGGCCAGGGTGCCCAGGGCGTCATGGGCCGTGGCGGTGGGCAGCGGGGCCGCGGTTTCGCGGTTGGCCTGCACCCGCGCGCGGGAGGGTGGATGCGAGGCGAACAGGCCCTGCAGCCAATCCCGTTCGCGGTTCCGGTCGAGCTTGACGAACATCGCCTGGAGCCGCACCGCGGCCCGGGGGTCGTAACCGGCACGGGACATCTAGACCATTTGGAAGTGTATATTGTCGCAGCAGTAAGGGAGCAGGAACGGGGCGGCCGAGGAGAAAGCGACGCGGCATGACGACCGACTTCGCGCGGGTGCGGATGGACAAGTGGCTTTGGGCCGCGCGCTTTTTCAAGACCCGCGGGCTCGCCAGCGACGCCGTCAAGGGTGGCAAGGTGCACGTCAACGGCCAGCGAGTGAAGCCGGCGCACGCCTTGCAGCCGGGCGATCGGGTCACCGTCACCAAGGGGCCGTACCGCTTCGAGATCGAGGTCGTGGGCCTGAGCGAGCGCCGCGGTCCGGCGCGAACGGCGGAGCAGCTTTACCGGGAGACGCCGGAGAGCCGGAGCGGGCGCGAGGAGATCAGTGCCCGCCGGCGTGCCGAACGGCTCAGCGCACCCCGGCCCCCGAGGGGGCGTCCGGACAAGAAGCAGCGCCGCGAGCTGATTCGTTTCAAGCAGCGCAACGGGTGAATGTCATGAGCCGACCTGTCACTCCACTGCTGACCACCGATATAATTATCGAGCTGCGCGATCGTCCGGATCGTCCGGTCGTCTTCATCGAGCGCCGCAACCCGCCCCGCGGCTGGGCGCTGCCCGGCGGCTTCGTGGACCAGGGCGAGACGGTAGAGGATGCCGCCCGCCGCGAGGCCCGCGAGGAGACCGGGCTGACGGTGCGCCTGACCGCACTGCTGGGGTGCTATTCCGATCCGCACAGGGACCCGCGCGGACACACCGCCAGCGTCGTCTACGTGGCCGAGGCGGACGGCGAGCCGCGCGCGGCCGACGACGCCCGCCACGTGGCGGTCCATCACCCGGATCGGGCGCCGCCGCTGGTGTTCGATCACGACGCGATCCTGGAAGACTACCGGACCTTCCGCCGGATCGGCCGGCCGGCACCGGTGCATTGACGGGCATACACGAGGCGACCCTCGCGGCCTTTTCCCGGGCCGGCCTGGAAAACCCGCGGGTTTTGATCCTTGGCGCCGCGAAGCTCGCCGGACGACCACACGACACGCCGCGGGCGATCCCCGCGGGCGTGCCCCGATGGCTAACCGAAAAGGGGAACCACGAATGGCCTATCGACACATCCGCATGCCGGACGACGGTCAGCGCATTACGGTTCGCGACAACCGCCTTGAAGTACCCGACAACCCGGTTCTCGGCTATATCGAGGGTGACGGCATCGGGCCGGACATCACGCGCGCAGCGATGCGCGTGTGGGACGCGGCGGTCGCCCAGGCCTACGACGGCAAGCGCCGGATCCACTGGTGCGAGGTGTTCATGGGCGAGAAGGCCGCCGGGCTCTACGACGGCGACTACTTCCCCGAGGAGAGCCTCGAGGCGATCCGGGACCTGGTGGTGGCGATCAAGGGCCCGCTGACCACCCCGGTCGGCGAGGGTTTCCGCTCGTTGAACGTGAGCCTGCGCCAGCAGTTGGATCTGTACGCCTGCGTACGCCCGGTTCGGCACTATACCGGCGTCCCCTCGCCGCTGCGCGAGCCGGAGAAGGTCGACGTGGTGATCTTCCGCGAGAACACGGAGGACGTCTACGCCGGCATCGAGTACCAGTCCGGCAGCGAGGAGAACCGCCGGCTGGCGGATTTCCTGCGCGACGATCTCGGCGCGCGCTTCTTCGACGACGCCGGCCTGGGGGTCAAGCCGATCAGCCCCTACGCCAGCAAGCGGCTGGTGCGCAAGGCGATCGAGTACGCCATCGAGCACGGCCGCGAGAGCGTCACCCTGGTGCACAAGGGCAACATCATGAAGTACACCGAGGGCTCGTTCCGTAACTGGGGCTACGAGCTGGCGCGCGAGGAATTCCGCGACCGGACGGTGACCGAGGACGAGCTCTACGAGCTCCATGGCGGCAAGGTCCCCGAGGGCCGGATCGTGATCAAGGACCGGATCGCCGACATCATCTTCCAGCTCATGCTGCTGCGCCCGGAGGAGTTCGACGTCATCGCCACCATGAATCTCAACGGCGACTACCTCTCGGACGCCGTCGCCGCGCAGGTCGGCGGCATCGGCATCGCGCCGGGCGCGAACATGGGCGACAACGTGGCCGTGTTCGAGGCGACCCACGGCACCGCGCCCAAGTACGCCAACCAGGACAAGGTCAATCCCGGCTCCCTGCTGTTCAGCGGTCTGGACATGCTGGAGTACATCGGCTGGAAGGAGGCCGCCGACCTGGTGCGCGCGGCGTACCAGGACGTGGTGCGGGCGGGCATCGTGACCTATGACTTCGCGCGCCAGATGGAAGGCGCCCGGGAGGTGCCCACCAGCGCCTTCGCCGACGCCCTGATCGAGCGCATGCGGGGCGGCACCGACCCCGAGGCCATGCGCGAGGAGCGCCGGCGCCGCATCGAGCAGGAGCGGGGCGAACGCGAACGCCGGCGTATGCAGGAACCCGTGGAGG
This sequence comes from Gammaproteobacteria bacterium, assembly GCA_035638695.1. Taxonomy (GTDB): domain Bacteria; phylum Pseudomonadota; class Gammaproteobacteria; order UBA5335; family SLRW01; genus DASQZJ01. Next base: position 31,850 of record DASQZM010000053.1, read on the forward strand.
AAATGCTGGCCAGTGGCCGCAAGCCGACCACGGTGGGCCACATCATGAGCCGCAAACTGGTGACCATCGCCGGCGACGCGAGTGTCGACGAGGCCATGCAGCTGATGCGGCGCAAGGGCATCAGCAGCCTGCTGGTGCGGCCCGGGAATGGCGAGGGCTGGGGCATCATGACCCATCGCGACGTGCTCTCGCGGGTGATGCAGGCCAATCGGAATTCGGCCGAGGTGCGCGTGCGCGAGATCACCAGCCGACCGCTGCTCAAGGTCGATTCGGACTGCCCGCTCAGCGAGTGCGTCGAGTCGATGATGAAGCACAACGTCCGGCGGCTGGTGGTGGAACGCGACGGCGAGATCACGGGCATCGCCACTGAGAGCGACCTGATGCAGTCGGTGGAGCAGTTTGGGTGGGTGAGAGCGGAATAAGACCCTGGCGGGGCGGCCTTTTGGCCGCCCCGCCAGGGTCGGTTTTAGGTTTTAGGTGTTAGGTTTTAGGCAAGAGCGGCGTGGGTGGACCTTCCCATCTCGTGCTCTGGCAGGGAGCGTCCGGGGTTTCGACGAGGCCAGTCAAGCCTGACGGGCGCGAGAATCGGGCAACAAGGCTTATCGCTTCTTGCCTAAAACCTAACACCTAAAACCTAAAACCAACCCTCATATCTCCACCTGAATCCCCAGCTCCACCGACTGGCCCGGGGGGAGCCGGTAGTACTCGATGGCGCGCTGGGCGTTGCGGGCCATGGCGGCGAAAATCCGCTTGCGCCAGGGCTTCATGCGGGCGTCGTCGTCGCCCACCACCGTGCTGGCCCGGTCGGCGTAGTAGGCGATGTTTTCCAGGTTCAGGTCCGGGATGCGGCCAAATGCCTGGCACAGGCGCAGCGCGGTGGCGATGTCCGGGGTCTGCATAAAGCCGTAGTAGACGTGCATGCGATAGAAGCCCGCCTTGAGCGGCTCCACCTCGAGCCGCTCCGCGGCGGGCACCCTGGGCACGTCGCGGGTGATCACCGTGAGCAGGATCACGCGCTCGTGCAGCACCTGGTTCAGCTTGAGGTGGTGCAACAGTCCGCCCGGGGTCCCGGCGCTGGGAGCGGTCAGGAACACCGCGGTGCCGGGTACCCGGATCGGCTGGTGCTGCGCAATGGTATTCAGGAAATCCTCCAGCGGCACGGAGCGTGACCGGACGTTCTCCATCAGGAGCTCGCGGCCCTTGCGCCAGGTCATCATCAGGAACAGCACCAGCGATGCGACTCCCAGGGGCACCCAGCCGCCATCGAGCACCTTGAACAGGTTCGCGCCCATGAACGCGCCGTCGACGGTCATGAACACGGCCACGATCCCCAGGGCGGCTGGCACGGGCCAGTGCCAGCGGTAGAGGATGACGAACAGTAGCAGCAGCTCTTCCGCTACCATGGTAGTGCTGACCGCGATTCCGTACGCCGCAGCCAGGCTGCTGGACGATCCGAAGCCGATCACCAGCGCGATGGTGGCGACCATCAGGATCCAGTTGATCACCGGCACGTAGATCTGCCCGAACTCCTCGGAGGAGGTCTGGACCACGTTCATGCGGGGGCTGTAGCCGAGCTGGATCGCCTGGCGGGCGAGCGAGAACGCCCCCGCGATCACCGCCTGCGAAGCGATCACCGTTACCATGGTGGCGACGCCCACCATGATGTAGGTGCCCCAGGCGGGAACGAGGTTGTAGAACGGGTGCGCGGCCTTGGCCGGGTCGTCGAGGATCACCGCCCCCTGCCCGAAGTAGTTCAGCACCAGTGCCGGCAGGAGGATCCCGAACCAGGCCAGGCGGATCGGCAGGCGTCCGAAGTGGCCCATATCGGCGAACAGGGCTTCCCCACCCGTGACCACCAGGAATACGGCACCCAGGACCAGGTAGCCGGTAAGGCCGCCCGAGAGCAGGAAGTCGATCGCGTAGGCGGGATTGACGGCGCTCAGCACCGCAGGATTCTGCGCGATCCCCCGGACGCCGAGCAGCGCCAGCAGGACGAACCACACGATCATGATCGGGCCGAAGATGGCCCCGATCCCGCCGCTGCCCCGCTTTTGCAGCAGGAACAGCGCGATCAGGATCACCACGGTCAGGGGGATGACCCACTCCTGCAGGTTGGGCGCGGCGACCTGCAGGCCCTCGACCGCGCTCAGCACCGAGATCGCCGGGGTGATCATGCCGTCCCCGTAGAGCAGCGCGGTTCCGAAGATGCCCAGGAAGATCAGTGCGGTCCGCGACAGGCCCGGGCGGCGCCGCCAGGGATCCACCAGCGCCAGCAGGGCGAGCACGCCGCCTTCCCCCTCGTTGTCCGCGCGCATCATGACCAGCAGGTATTTGGTGGACACGACGATGATCAGTGCCCAGAAGATCAGGGAAAGCACGCCCATGACGTCCACGGGAGCCGTTCCCACCGGGGCCGAGCCGAGCAGGCACTGGCGTACGGCGTAAAGCGGGCTGGTGCCGATGTCGCCGTACACGACGCCCAGCGCACCCAGGCTCAGGGTCAGGGTCCGGCGCACCCCGCCGCGACTAGAAGCGCTGGCCGGGCCGCGGGATGCGGCCTGCGTTGGCTGGGGCTGAGATGACATGCAGGCGGAGATCGGTCAGCGGTCTTGATGCAATCCGGTGCGTTCATCCAGCCGGGCCGTCTCGACTGGTTCGTCGCGATGCAGGACGGACCCGCCCGTGTAGCCATCGTCGATCCGCACTCGTGATCCTCCTCGATCGATGCCGGATTGGCTGCACAACGGGGCCGGCACCCAGGCCCTGGGCCGTGTGCCGGGCGCTCGCGCTTGTGTGCGACGCCATAAGCGAAGCGGCATGCCCCCGACGTGGTCCCGGGCAGGGCGGCGTAATGATCGCCCCTTTACCCGGGGATTGCAAACCGGGCCCGCCGCCGTATGGCATACTGTCCCGCGGCCTTACAGGGCCGCAATGCAACCCGGAATTGGGACTATGCGAATCGGCATCATCCTGGTCGGAGACGAGCTGCTCAGCGGCAAGCGCACCGACAAGCACCTGCCGCACGTGATCGGGATGCTCGATCGCCGCGGTCTCGAGCTGCACTGGTGCCGGATCATCGGCGACGACCCGGTGCTGATCGCCGATACCCTGCGTCAAACCTACGCCGGCGGCGACCTGGTGCTGAGCTTCGGCGGCATCGGGGCCACGCCGGACGACCGCACCCGCGAGGCGGCGGCCGAGGCCGCCGGGGTGCCTCTCGTGCTGCACCCGGAGGCGGTGGAGATCCTGCAGCACAAGTTCGGCGAAAGGCTCTATCCCCAGCGGATCCGCATGGCCGAGTTCCCCCAGGGAGCGGAACTGGTGCCGAACCCCTACAACCGGGTGCCGGGCTTCAGCCTGGGACACCACTACTTCCTGCCGGGCTTCCCCGAGATGGCCTGGCCCATGGCGGAATGGGTGCTCGACAAGCGCTATGGTCATCTGCCGCGCGAGCCGCACCGGGCCGAATACCTGGTGCGGGTGTACGGCCAGCCCGAGAGCGACATGGTGCCCCTGATGGACCAGGCACTGCAGCGTTTCGACGGACTGCGCCTGGCGAGCCTGCCGCACATCGATGCGCAGCGGCCCTGGATCGAGTTCGGCTTCCGCGCTCCCGAGCCCCTGGCCCGCGAGGCCTGCGAGTGGTTCTGCGCCCGGCTGGACGAGGCGGGCGTGGAATGGCGGAGCGGGGGCCGTCGTGGGGAGGGCCGCGGGGAAGTCTGAACCCTGGCTGTAGCCCGGGCTGCGTGGCGCCCAGGGGAACGCTAGAGCGGCCGGGGCGGGCCGGGACCATCGAGCTGGGAGCGCGCGAGCCGCGATGGCGGTGTTGCGCCCGCCGTGGGGGCGTCCCCCCGGGACATGGCGTCACCCCGTGCCGGGTTAGTAGAATTCGCGCACGTCGCGGCCACCCGTTCGGTTCCTGCGGCGCCGTTAGCACCCACGCACGCGGGAATGCCCCTATGGTTCGGGTCGTCCTCTCCATACTCGCGCTGTTCGCCAGCCTGACCCTGCTGGTCAGCGGTAGTTCGATGCTGGGGACGCTGCTGTCGATGCGGCTGTCGCTGGAGCACTTCGACGCGGCCGCAATCGGCGTGATCATGGCGTTCTACTCGCTGGGTTTCGTGATCGGCACGTTGCGCGCGCCGCGGGTCATCCGGCGGGTTGGCCATATCCGGGCGTTCTCGGCCTTCTCCGCCATCGCGTGCGCCTCGGTGCTGTTGCACCCGATTTACGTCAACGGCTCGTTCTGGGCGGTGCTGCGCGTCATCACCGGGTTCAGCGTCGCCGGCCTGATGACGGTGATCGAAAGCTGGGTGAATACCCGCGCCACCAACGAGACGCGCGGCCGGCTGCTGTCGCTGTACATGCTGATCTTCTACAGCGCCGCGGCGGCGGGCCAGTTCATGATCGGCCTCGGGCACCCGATGGGCTTCGCGCTGTTCAGCCTGGTGGCGGTCCTGATGGTGCTGTCCGCGGTGCCGCTCTCTCTCACCCGGGCGGAAGCGCCACTGCTGGTCGAGGTGGAGCGTCTGCCGCTGCGCAAGCTCTACCGCATTTCGCCGTCCGGCCTGGCGGGAGCGTTGGTTACCGGCATCGTGGTCAGCGACTTCCTGGCCCTCGGGCCGATCTATGCCACCCGCAGCGGGCTTTCGGTCAGCCGGGTCTCCATCTTCATGGGCGTGGCGGTGTTCGGCGCCATGGTGCTGCAGTGGCCGGCCGGGCGCCTGGCCGACCGCTACGACCGCCGCCGGGTCCTGATCGGCCTCACCGCCCTGGCGGCCGTCGCGAGTCTCGCGGCCGGCCTGTTCGGCGGCTACTCCGACGCCGTGCTGTTTCCCCTGGCCGCGGTGTTCATGGGACTGGCGTCCAGCATGTACCCGGTCAGTGTCGCCATCACCAATGACTTCATGGAGACCGAGCAGGTCGTCAACGCCAGCGCCGGGCTGCTGCTCTCTTACGGCGTCGGCACCTGCATCGGGCCGGTCGCGGGTGCCGTGTCCATGCGGGCGGTCGGACCGGCCGGTCTGTTCCTGTTCAGCGCCGCCTGCCTGGTGTTCCTGGCGCTGCTGGTTCGGCTGCAGATGCGCCGCTATGCGAGCGTAGCGGTGGCCGACCAGGGCGAGTACGTCACCATGCCGGCGGCCTCGACCCCGGCACTGACCGAACTGGACCCGCGTAACGAGGGGTTCGACGAGCACATGGAGGCGGCCGAGTCGGCGCAGGAGGAGCCGCTGCCGCCGGAACAGCCGCCGCCGGACATCGACCTGCCCCGCGACAGCGGGGCCGCCGGCGGCCCGCAACCGCTCCAGCCGCCGGAGGCTGCCGTGGCGCAGCCCGGCGAAGGCCCCGGGCAGGAGCCGGGGGAGCAGCGCCATGAGCCGTGAATCCGCAGCGGAAACCGGTCGTGTCGCGGTGGTCATGGGGCCAGTGTTAAGTGTTAAGTGAAGAGCGTCCGTTGCTCAGGTGCCGGGTGAGCTTGCCAAGGTCCTTCTCCGACTTGACGTCCTTGACCAGCTCCGCGGCCATGGCCTTCAGCTTCGCTTCCTCTTCCTTGTCCATGCTCTCGCCCATGTTGATGTCTTCCATTGCAGCCTATGGAGGCATGGGCAGTTACACAATCTGGTTTACACTCCCGCCTCGGCAGCGATCCTCGAGCCGACGCAGCCGGAGCCGCGGCACGATGACGGGCCGCACTCTTAACTTAAAGCTTAGCACTTAACACTTCCTCGCTCCCCGCCATCGCCGGCACTTCCCGCCCCTCCCCGAACCGCAGGACCCAGAACGACTCCTCCAGCGCCGGGTTGCGCCGGCACAGGCGGATCAGTTCCTTGGGCGCGCGTTCCTGGCCGTCGTCGCCTAGGGCGAAGGTGCCGTAGTGGATCGCGACCGAGGTCTGCGAGCACAGCCGCCGGTGGGCCTGGATCGCCTGGCGCGGCGAGAGGTGCGCGCCCCGCATGAACCAGCGCGGGAGGAACGCGCCGATCGGCAGCAGCGACAGGCGCATGGGCCCGAAGCGGTCGCGGATCAGGTCGAAGTGCGGGGCCAGGGCGGTGTCGCCGGCGAAGTGGATCGGGCCGTCCGGGGTCTCCAGCACGAAGCTGAGCCAGAGAGTGCGGTTGCGGTCGAACAGGCCGCGTCCCGACCAGTGCTGTGCCGGGGTCGCGTGCACTGTGAGCTGGCCGCTCATGCGATGGTGATCCCACCAGCCCATCTCCGCCACGTTGCCGATGCCGGCGCGCTGCAGCGGGCGGCGGTTGCCCAGCCCGGTCAGGATGGCCGGGGAATGTGCGCGCGCCAGGCGGCGCAGGGTGGGCAGGTCCAGGTGGTCGTAGTGGTTGTGGCTGACCAGCACCAGGTCGATCGGTGGCAGGTCAGGAAAGGCGATGCCGGGGGGCCGGTAGCGCAGCGGCCCGATGAAGGATGCCATGCTGGCGCGCGCCGACCAGATGGGGTCGGTCAGGATGTTGAGCCCGCGGGTCTGGAGCAGCACGGTGGCGTGGTTGACCACGGTGACGCGCAGCCTGTCGCCCTCGACACGGGCCGGCGGTACCGGTCCGGGGCCGGCGTCGGTGAGGCGTTCCCAGTGTCCGGGCTTGCGCGTGCGCATCCAGCGGAAGAAGTCTCCGGAACGGCGCGGACGCCGCGAGCGGTACAGGTTGTGAAAGCGCTTGCCGTCGAAGTTGTCCATGCCCGTGTCGCGTCCGTCAGCGCCCCGGCGTCGCCGGGATCCCGGAACGGAGTTCCAGTGTACCGCCGGTGCGCGGCCTCCGGACAGCGGGCTTGATTCCGCCTCCGGATACTGTATAAATATACAGTATGGAAGCGCTGACCGGACGACAGCAGGCCGTGCTGGATCTCATCCGCCGGCATATCGAGGACTCGGGATTTCCGCCCACGCGGGCGGAGATCGCCGCGGCCCTGGGGTTCCGCTCCGCCAACGCCGCCGAACAGCACCTGCGGGCGCTGGCCCGTAAGGGGGCCATCGAGCTCCTGCCGGGCTCTTCGCGCGGTATCCGGCTGCGGGGGGGCCAGGACACCGGCCTGCCGGTGATCGGGCGCGTCGCCGCCGGCGCGCCCATGCTGGCGGCGGAGCATGTCGAGAGCCACTGCCGGGTGGGACCGGACCTGTTCCGGCCGCGGGCCGATTACCTGCTGCGGGTGCGCGGTATGAGCATGCGCGACGCCGGCATCCTGGAGGACGACCTGCTCGCCGTGCACCGCACCAGCGAGGTGTGCGACGGGCAGATCGTCGTGGCCCGCCTGGCCGACGAGGTCACGGTCAAGCGTTTTCGCAGGCAGGGGCATCGGGTCTCGCTGTTGCCGGAGAATCCCGACTTCCGCCCCATCGAAATCGACCTGCGGCGCGAGCCCCTGGCCATCGAGGGGCGCGTCGTGGGCGTGATCCGGAGGGAAGAACCGTGACCGAAAAGAGGGTCGAGGCACTGTTGCAGCACGGTGCTCTCTGGCGTGCCGGCCGCACGCGGGGCGACCGTGACGACGCCGTTCCCACCGGCTTTGCGACGCTGGACCCGGAGCTGCCCGGCGGCGGCTGGCCGCGGGGCGCCCTGACGGAGATCCTGTTCGACCGCGACGGGGGTGGCGAGCTGGGCCTGGTGATGCCTGCGCTGGCCGCGCTGAGCCGGCAGGGACGCTGGATCGCGTGGGTGGCGCCGCCGTACATCCCCTATGCGCCCGCGCTGGCGGCGCTGGGCATGGACCTGTCACGCAACCTGCTGATCCATCCGCGGCGGCAGGACGACGCCCTGTGGGCGGTGGAGCAGGCCCTGCGCTCGGGAACCTGCGGGGCGGTGCTGGCCTGGCCGCGTCTGTGCGATCCCCGGGCGCTGCGCCGGCTGCAGCTGGCGGCGGAGGCCGGCGCCTGCCTGGGCCTGCTGTTCCGGCCGTCCGGTGTCCGCGGGCAGGCCTCTCCCGCGGCCCTGCGCATCGGGGCTGGGCCCGCGCGGGAAACCGAAGGGCATGGCGTCCGCATGCGGCTGCGAATCCACAAGCGCCGCGGCGGCGGCCCGGCGGATCTCTCCCTGGCCGCCTGCCAGGGGGACCTGTTTTCCGGGGACGGCCCGCGGTGATCCACCATGCTCTGGCTTTGCGCGTGGCTGCCCCGCCTGGGGCTGGACTGCACCGCCCGGCTGGACGAGGCCGGCGCCGCCCCCGCGGTGCTGACCGCGAGCCGCGGCGGGCGCGAGCGGGTTGTGCTCGCGGATGAGCGGGCGCGGGCGCACGGAGTCCATCCCGGCCTGAGCCTGTCGGCGGCCCTGGCCCTGTGTCCGGGTCTCGCGGCGCTGCCCCGCAACGAGCGGGCCGAGCGGGCCACGCTGGAGCGGCTGGCGAGCTGGGCCGGGCGGTTCACCTCCCGGGTCTGTCTCGTCCTTCCGGACGCGATGCTGCTGGAGATCGGTGCCAGCCTGGCCTTGTTCGGCGGCCTGGAGAAGCTGGTGGGCGGTGTCGGGCAGGGGCTGGAGGGGCTCGGCTACCATGCCCTGCTGGCCACCGCTCCCACGCCGCTGGCCGCGGAATGGCTGGCACGCTCGGGGAGCTGTCGCCACTGCCCCTCGCGGGAAGCCCTGCCCGGCGCGGTGGCGGATCTGCCCCTGGACGTGCTGGTGCCGGAGGGGCGGGACCGGGACGGTCTCGCCGGGATGGGGCTGCGCACCGTCGGCGACCTGCTGGCCCAGCCCCGGGCCGGCCTGGGCCGGCGCTTCGGGCCGTGGCTGGTGGACGCGCTGGACCGCGCCGTGGGGGTGGCCCCCGACCCTCGCCCCGCGTTCGAGCCTCCCGCGCGATTCCGGGCGGAGGTGGAGCTGCCCTCGGAGAGCGCGGACACGACGGCCCTGCTTTTCCCGCTCAGGCGCCTGCTGGACGAGCTTTCCGCGGTACTGCAGGGGCGTTGCCTCGTGGTGCAGTCGCTGCATCTGGAGCTGCGCCAGCGCGGGGAGGGGGCGACGAACACATCCCTGGGACTGCGCCGCGCCACGGCTGATGGCGCGTACCTGCTGGGGCTGCTGCGCGAGCGCCTGGAGCGGGTGCGGCCACGGGCGCCGGTAACCGGCCTGATCCTGGAGAGCGGGGTGCTGTTCTCCGCCGCCAGGGAAAGCGGCACGCTGTTCGGAGCGGACGGCGGCGCCGGGGGGCTGGAAACCCTGCTGGACCGCCTGCGGGCACGTCTGGGCGAAGCCGCGGTGGAGGGGATCGCCCCGGCCGCCGACCACCGGCCGGAGCGTGCCTGGTGCCGAGTCGCGGCAGGGCAGGCGGTAACGACCGGGGGCAGCGACGGCCGGCCGCTGTGGCTGCTGCCGGAGCCGCGCCGGCTCGAGACGCGCTCGGGGCGGCCCTGGCTGGATGGCCCGCTGCGCCTGTCGGGAGGGGGGGAACGCCTCGAGGCTGGCTGGTGGGACGGTGCCGAGGTGCGGCGCGAATACTACCGGGCACTGGATTGCGCCGGGGCCCGGCTGTGGATCTACCGGGACCTGACGGTGGAGGACGCGCAATGGTACCTGCACGGCCTGTTCGCCTGAAGCATGCGGCACGCGGGCTTCCCGGCGCTCCCTGCTATGCTTGGCGGGAGCCATCGACGGGGGGAACACGCGATGCAGTACCTCAAGGCCTTCATCGCCGGCTACGCGGCGACCCTGGTGTTCCACCAGGGAGTCTGGACTCTCTTCTTCGTCACCGGCGCGGTACCGCATCCGCCGTATGTAATGACACCGACATGGCCCTTCGCGGTGCCGCAGGTCATCTCGCTGGCTTTCTGGGGTGGGGTCTGGGCTGTCCCCGTGTGGTGGCTGATCCGCCGCCTGGAGGGCATCTGGCACTGGCTCGGCGCGATCCTTCTGGGCGCCATCGCTCCCACCCTCGTGGCGCTGTTCGTGGTCTTCCCCCTGCACCACATGGCCGTGGCCGGCGGCTGGAACCCGCAGATTATCCTCGGCGCGCTGATTCTCAACGGCGCCTGGGGGCTGGGCCTGGCGGTGTTCATGTGGCTGCCGGCCGGACAGCGGGCGGTGTCGATGTTCGAAGAGCCCTCCTGACGCGGCGCCCGGGGGCATTCCGGCCGTCGCCGGAGGGCGGATCCCCTCCGCGCCCTCCCGGGGGGCGAGCATGAGCGACGGCTACGCGGAGCTGCACTGCCTGAGCAATTTCGCCTTCCTGCGCGGGGCCTCGCACCCGGAGGAACTGGTGCGGCGCGCGGCGGCGCTGGGCTACCGGGCCCTGGCGATCACCGACGAGTGCTCGCTGGCGGGGGTGGTGCGGGCGCACGTGGCGGCGCGGGAGCACGCCCTGCGGCTGATCGTCGGCAGCGAGCTCACCCTGCGGGACGGTATCCGGCTGGTGCTGCTGGTGCCGGAGCTGGCGGCCTGGCGGCAGCTTTCCCGGCTGATCACGCGCGGCCGGCGGGCGGCCGCCAAGGGCGGCTACCGGCTCGAGCGCGCGGATCTCGAGGGGAACGTGGACGCGTGCCTGGCGCTGTGGCTGCCGGGCGCCCGCCCCGATCCGGAGCAGGCGGTCTGGCTCCGGCGCTGCCTTCCCGGTCGGAGCTGGATCGCGGTGGAACTGACCCGTGCGGTGGACGACGGCGATCGGCTGCAGCGCCTGCGCGAGATCGGCGCCCGGCTGGGCCTGCCCCTGGTCGCGGCCGGGGACGTGCACATGCACGAGGCGCGGCGGCGCCCGCTGCAGGACACGCTCACCGCCATCCGCCTCGGCTGCGAGGTAAGCCGCGCCGGCACCGCCCTGCATCCCAACGGCGAACGTCACCTGCGCCCGCGCGAGGCGCTGACAGCCCTGTACCCGGCCGAGCTGCTGGCCGAGAGCGTGCGTGTCGCCGGGCGCTGCCGTTTTTCCCTGGACCAGCTCGACTACCGCTATCCCGCCGAGCTGGTGCCCGCCGGCGAGACGCCCGCCTCCCACCTGCGCCGCCTGGTCCGGGACGGCATGGCCCGGCGCTGGCCCGGGGAGACCCCGGAATCGGTGCGAGTCCAGGTCGAGCACGAGCTGGTGCTGATCGCCGAGCTGGGCTATGAGCCGTATTTCCTGACCGTGCACGACCTGGTGGATTTCGCCCGCGGGCGCGGCATCCTGTGCCAGGGCCGAGGTTCGGCAGCGAACTCGGCGGTGTGCTACTGCCTCGGCATCACCGAGGTGGACCCCGCGCGCGGCAACCTGCTGTTCGAGCGCTTCGTTTCGCGTGAGCGGGGCGAGCCGCCGGACATCGACGTGGATTTCGAGCACGAGCGACGCGAGGAAGTGATCCAGTACGTCTACCGCAAGTACGGCCGCCGGCGGGCGGCGCTGGCGGCCACCGTGATCTGCTACCGGCCGCGCAGCGCGGTGCGCGACGTGGGTCGGGCGCTGGGCCTGTCGCAGGCCCAGATCGACGCGCTGGCCGGCTCGTTGCAGTGGTGGGACGGCAGCCGGGTGGTGCCGGGACGCATGCGGGAGGCCGGCCTGGAGCCGGACAGCCCGGTGCTGCGGCGCCTGGCATGGCTGGTGAACGAGCTGATCGGCTTCCCGCGCCACCTCTCCCAGCACGTAGGCGGTTTCGTCATCTCCGAGGAGCCGGTGGACGAGCTGGTGCCGGTGGAGAATGCCGCCATGCCCGGGCGTACTGTAATCCAGTGGGACAAGGACGACCTGGACGCGCTGGGCCTGCTCAAGGTCGACGTGCTGGCGCTGGGTATGCTCACCGCGATCCGGCGCAGCTTCGACCTGATCGAGGCGTACCGCGGGCGGCGCTGGAGCATGGCGGGGATCCCGGCCGGCGACCCGGAGGTCTACACCATGATCAGCCGCGCCGACACCACCGGCGTGTTCCAGATCGAGTCCCGCGCGCAGATGGCGATGCTGCCACGGCTGCGGCCGCGGTGCTTCTACGACCTGGTGATCGAGGTCGCCATCGTGCGGCCTGGTCCGATCCAGGGAGACATGGTGCATCCCTACCTGGCCCGCCGCTGCGGGGAGCAGCCGGTCTCCTATCCCAGCCCCGAGGTGCGGCGGGTGCTGGAGCGCACCCTGGGCGTGCCGATCTTCCAGGAGCAGGTGATGCAGCTGGCCATCGTGGCGGGAGGCTTCTCTCCGGGCGAGGCGGATCGGCTGCGCCGGGCGATGGCCGCGTGGCGCCGCCGGGGCGGGCTGGAGCCGTTCGAAGAGCGGCTGGTGGAGGGCATGCGGGGTAACGGCTACGAGGAGGCGTTTGCGCGCCGGGTGTTCGCCCAGATCCGCGGCTTCGGCGAGTACGGCTTCCCCGAGTCGCATGCCGCCAGCTTCGCGCTGCTGGTGTACGTGTCGGCCTGGCTCAAGTACCACGAGCCGGCCGCCTTCTGCGCTGCGCTGCTCAACAGCCAGCCCATGGGCTTCTACGCGCCGGCCCAGCTGGTGCAGGACGTGCGCCGCCATGGCGTGGCAGTGCGCCCGGTCGACGTGCTGTACAGTGACCATGACTGCGCCCTGGAACCCGGTCGCGACGGCGAGCCGGCCCTGCGACTGGGGCTGCGCATGGTCCGGGGACTGTCGGCGGAGGCGGCGCAGCGGCTGGTGGCTGCGCGTGACGAGGGGAGCTTCGCCGGCACCGGGGACCTGGCCGCGCGGGCACGGCTGGGGCGACGGGAGCTGGAGTGCCTGGCGGCGGCGGGCGCCCTGAAGGCGCTGGCGGGCAATCGCCACCGGGCGCGCTGGCAGGTAGCCGGGGTGGAGCCGACGCTGCCCCTGTTCAGGCATGCCGGCAGCGACGAGGGCGCGCCCTCGCTGCCGGAGCCCGGGGAAGGCGAGGAGCTGGTGGCCGACTACGCCTCCCTGGGCCTGAGCCTGGGACGCCACCCGGTGGGCCTGCTTCGATCCCGCCTGGCCGGGACCGGTGTGGTCACGGCGGCGGACCTGGCCGGGCGGCGCGACGGCGCGGCCGTACGGGTGGGCGGGCTGGTGATCAATCGCCAGCGGCCGGGCAGCGCGGGCGGCGTGACCTTCATGACGCTCGAGGACGAGACCGGCGCGGTAAACGTGATCGTGTGGCCGGATCTCGCCGAACGGCAGCGGCGGGAGCTGCTGCAGGCGCGCCTGCTGGTGGTGCGGGGGACGCTGCAGAACCAGCACGGGGTGCGTCACGTGATCGCCGGGCGGCTCGAGGATCGCAGCCGGTTGCTGGGTGAGCTCACGGTGCGTTCGCGGGACTTTCGCTGACACCGCCCGCTTGAAAGGGACGCCGGCGACGTGTATCATCTACCGTTGATAACGGGCCGCCAGAGGGTGGCCGTGGACCGCTTAGCGGTCTTCTTTTGACCCGAAAAGTGGACTGATTCAGTACTATATATGACGCCGGCCGCGCCGGCCGGCATCAAGGCGGGACAGAGTCATGCTGCGAATGAGCAAGCTGACCGATTACGGCATCGTGGTGCTCAGCCACATGGCCGGTGAGCCGCGGCAACTCTACAACGCGGCGCAGATCGCCGCGGACGTGCACATCGGGCCGCCGACGGTGAGCAAGATCCTCAAGCTGCTGAGCAAGGGCAAGCTGGTGGTCTCCTACCGCGGTGCCGGCGGCGGCTACCGGCTGGCGCGCGCACCGGCCGAGATCTCGGTGACCGAGGTGATCTCTGCCATGGAAGGGCCGGTCGGCATCACCGAGTGCAGCAGCGCCGGGGGCAGCTGCGCGCAGGAATCGGTCTGCTCGGTGCGCCCCAACTGGCAGCGCATCAATGACGTGATCATGAACGCGCTGCGGGACGTGACCCTGGCGGACATGACCCCGCGGAGGGGAGCTTCCGGCGCGGCTACCCTGCAGTGGTTCGCGCCGGACCGGTTCCGCACCGCCGAGTCCATCCGCTGAATCCCGACACTGGAGTCTCGAGCAATGGCGACGCCGAACGAAGAGCTCGACAGCGTACTCTCCAAGCAGTACAAGGCGGGCTTCTACACCGACATCGAGGCCGACACGGTACCGCCGGGCCTGGACGAGGATGTCATTCGCCTGATCTCGGCGAAGAAGAACGAGCCGCAGTTCCTGCTGGATTTCCGGCTCAAGGCCTATCGCCACTGGCTTACCATGGCCGAGCCGCGCTGGATGAAGGTGGAGTATCCGCCGATCGACTACCAGGCAATCTCCTATTACTCCGCGCCCAAGTCGCCGGAGCAGCAGAAGGAGGAGGCGCCCAAGAGCCTGGACGAGGTCGACCCGAAGCTGCTGGAAACCTATGACAAGCTGGGCATCCCGCTGCACGAGCAGAAGCAGCTGGCCGGCGTTGCGGTGGACGCGGTTTTCGACAGCGTTTCGGTGGCGACCACGTTCAAGGGGAAGCTGGCGGATGCCGGCGTGATCTTCTGCTCCATTTCCGAGGCGCTACAGAACTATCCCGAACTGGTGGAGGAGTATCTCGGATCGGTGGTGCCGTACACCGACAACTTCTTCGCCACCCTGAACTCGGCGGTGTTCACCGACGGCTCCTTCGTGTTCGTGCCGAAGGGCGTGCGCTGTCCCATGGAGCTGTCCACCTACTTCCGCATCAACGCCGCCAACACCGGGCAGTTCGAGCGCACCCTGATCGTCGCCGAGGAAGGCGCCTCGGTGAGCTACCTGGAGGGTTGCACCGCGCCGATGCGCGACGAGAACCAGTTGCACGCGGCGGTGGTGGAGCTGGTGGCGCTGGACGATGCCACCATCAAGTACTCCACGGTGCAGAACTGGTACCCCGGCGACGAGAACGGCGTCGGCGGCATCTTTAACCTGGTCACCAAGCGCGGCGAGTGTCGCGGCCGCAACTCCAAGATCACCTGGACCCAGGTCGAGACCGGCTCGGCGATCACGGTCAAGTACCCGAGCGTGATGCTCACCGGGGACAACTCCTCGGGCGAGTTCTACTCGGTGGCGGTGACCAACAACTACCAGCAGGCCGATACCGGCACCAAGATGGTGCACATCGGCCGCAACACGCGCAGTACGATCGTGTCCAAGGGGATTTCCGCGCGCTTCGGCAGCCAGTCCTACCGCGGCCTGGTGCGGGTGGCCTCGGGCGCCGAGAATGCGCGCAACTACACCCAGTGCGACTCGCTGCTGATGGGCGACCGTTGCGGCGCCCACACCTTCCCGTATATGGAGGTGAAAAACCGGTCGGCGCAGGTTGAGCACGAAGCCACCACCTCGCGGATCAGTGACGATCAGCTGTTCTACTGCCGCCAGCGCGGCGTGTCCGAGGAGGACGCGGTCAACATGATCGTCAATGGCTTCTGCAAGGACGTGTTCAAGGAGCTGCCGATGGAGTTCGCCGTCGAGGCCCAGGCGCTGCTGGGCATAACCCTCGAGGGCGCGGTGGGCTGAGCGCGCCGCGCGGTCCCATTTACAGTTACGGAAGGACGGACATGCTGAGCATCCAGAACCTGCATGCAAAGGTCGAGGGCAGCGAGATCCTGCGCGGTCTCGACCTGGAGATCCCGGCTGGTGAGGTGCACGCCATCATGGGCCCCAACGGCTCCGGCAAGAGCACCCTCGGCAACGTGCTGGCCGGGCGCGAGGGCTACGAGGTGACCGAGGGCAGCGTCAGCTACCTGGGTCACGACCTGCTGGCGATGGCGCCCGAGGAGCGCGCCCGCCAGGGCCTGTTCCTGGCGTTCCAGTATCCGGTCGAGATCCCGGGGGTGAACAACGTCTACCTGCTCAAGGCCGGGTACAACGCGATGCGCAAGCACCGCGGCGAGCCGGAGTTGGACGCCGCCGACTTCCTGGCGCTGGTCAAGCAGAAGATGCGCCTGATGCAGATGGACGAGAGCTTCCTCAACCGCGCGGTGAACGAGGGCTTCTCGGGTGGTGAGAAGAAGCGCAACGAGATCCTGCAGCTGCTGGTGCTGGAGCCGAAGCTGGCGCTGCTGGACGAGACCGACTCCGGGCTGGACATCGACGCGCTGAAGATCGTCGCCGACGGAGTCAACAGCATGCGCGGAGCCGAGCGCTCCATCGTCCTGGTCACGCACTACCAGCGGCTGCTCGATTACGTGGAGCCGGATCGGGTGCACGTGCTCGCCGGCGGGCGCATCGTGCGTTCCGGGGACAAGGACCTGGCGCTGGAGCTCGAGGAGCGCGGCTACGACTGGATCCGACAGGAGGCACGGACGGCATGAGCGCCGAGCAGGACGAACGGATACAGCCCTGGCTGGACGCCTGGAGCGCGGCAAAGCCGCAGCTGCCCGGCGCCGGGGCCGACTGGCTGCGGCAGATGCGCGAACGCGCGCTGTCGCGCTTCGCCGAAGCGGGCTTCCCGGGTGCCCGCGACGAGGACTGGAAGTACACCAGCGTGCGGCCCATCGCGAAGCGCGGGTTCCGCCCGGCGCAGGGGCCGGGCCGGGTGGCGCCCGAACAGCTCGAGGCAGTGCTTCCGGCCGGCCTGGACGCCGACCGGCTGGTGTTCGTCAACGGCCATTTCTCCGGCGAGCTGAGCGGCGTGTCTCCGGCCGGCGGCGTGCATGCCGACAGCCTGGCCCGGGTGCTCGCGGAACGCCCCGGGGAGCTCGAGCCCTACCTGGCGCGCTGTGCCGACCTCGAATTCAGCAGCTTCGTGGCCCTGAATACGGCCTTCGTCCAGGACGGCGCCTTCGTGCGGCTGGAGCGCGGCGCGGCGGCGTCGCGGCCGCTGCACCTGGTGTTCCTGTCCACGCGCGAGGATTCGCAGGTGGTGGCCAGTCCGCGGGTGGTGGTCGCCGCCGGCGAGAACAGCGAGCTGGAGCTGATCGAGCACCACGCGGGCCTGGACGAGTCGGCCAACTTCACCAACGCCATCACCGAGCTGCACCTGGCCGACGGCGCCCGCCTGCGCTATCACAAGGTGCAACAGGAGAGCGCGAAGGGCTTCCACGTCGCCAGCGTGCACGCCTGGCAGGGCCGTGACAGCCGTCTGGTGACCCACAACGTCGACCTGGGCGGAACGCTGGTGCGCAACGACCTCCGGGTTCGCCTGGCGGGGGCGGGCGCGGAGGCGGTGCTCAACGGCCTGTATGTCCTCGGCGGCCGCCAGCACGTGGACAATCACACGCGCATCGATCACGAGCACCCGCAGACCAGCAGCGACGAGCACTACAAGGGCATCGTCGGAGGACGCGGCCGCGCCGTGTTCAACGGCAAGGTGGTGGTCCATCCGGGCGCGAGCCAGTGCGTCGCCAGCCAGTACAACGGCAACCTGCTGCTCTCCGGGCGCGCCGAGGTGGACACCAAGCCGGAGCTGGAGATCTACAACGACGACGTGCAGTGCTCGCACGGCGCCAGCGTGGGTCAGCTGGACGAGCAGGCACTGTTCTACCTGCGCGCGCGCGGCCTGGATCAGGAAGCGGCCCAGACGCTGCTGACCTGGGGCTTTGCCAGCGAGGTGGTCAAGCGGGTGCGCCTGGAGGTACTGCAACGGCACCTGGAGAAACTGCTGATGACCCGTCTGCCCGAGAGCGAGGTCCTGAAGGAGCTGGTATGAGCACGGGGTCGCAGACCATGGCCGAGAACGGGCGGGCGACCGGGACGGCGCTGGACGTTGCGGCGGTGCGCGGCGACTTCCCCATCCTGCATCAGCACGTGCAGGGCAAGCCGCTGGTGTATCTCGACAACGCCGCGACGTCGCAGAAGCCCGAGGCGGTGATCGAGGCCGTCGCGCGCTACTACGGGGAGTACAACTCCAACATCCACCGCGGGGTGCACACGCTGAGCGAGCGGGCCACCGAGGCCTACGAGGGCGCGCGCGGGAAGCTGCGCGTGTTCCTGAATGCCGCCTCGACCCGGGAGGTCGTGCTGCTGCGCGGCGCGACCGAGGCGGTGAACCTGGTCGCCCAGAGCTTCGTGCGGCCGCGGGTGGGACCCGGTGATGAGATCCTGATCACCGAGATGGAGCATCACTCCAACATCGTCCCGTGGCAGCTGGTCCGGGACCAGACGGGCTGCGGCCTGAAAGTCGCGCCGATCGACGCCCGCGGCGAGCTGGTGGTGGAGGAGTTCGAGCGGCTGCTCGGTCCGCGGACACGTTTCGTCGGCATCGGGCACGTGTCCAACGCGCTGGGCACCGTGAACGACGTGCGTCGCCTGGTGGCGCTGGCGCACCGGCACGACGTCCCGGTGCTGGTCGACGGCGCCCAGGCGGTCCCGCACATGGCAGTGGACGTGCAGGCGCTCGGCTGCGACTTTTATGCCCTTTCCGGGCACAAGATGTACGGTCCGACGGGGATCGGCGCGCTGTACGCCCGCGAGGCCCTGCTGGAGGACATGCCTCCGTACCAGGGCGGCGGCGACATGATCCGCATGGTCACCTTCGAGCGCACCGTGTACAACGAGCTGCCTTACAAATTCGAGGCGGGCACGCCCAACATCGCCGGCGGCATCGGCCTCGGCGCGGCGGTGGACTACCTGGCCTCGATCGGGATGGACCGGATCGCCGCCCACGAGCGGGCCCTGATGGCCTATGCCAGCGAGCGCCTGGCGGCGGTCGCCGGATTGCGGATCATCGGCACCGCGGCGCACAAGGCGGGCGTAATCTCGTTCGTGATGGAGGACATTCACCCGCACGACCTGGGCACGATCGTGGACAGCGAGGGCGTGGCCATCCGCACGGGTCATCACTGTGCCATGCCCGTGATGGAGCGCTTCGGAGTGCCCGCGACCGCGCGTGCCTCGTTCGGCCTGTACAACACGCAAGAGGAAGTGGACACGCTGGCGCGCGCCCTGGAACACGCGCGAGAGGTTTTCGCCTGATGGATCTGAAGAGCCTGTACCAGGACATCATCGTCGACCACAATCGCAGCCCGCGGAACTTCCGGCGGATCGAGGACGCGACGCGCCGGATCGACGGCTACAACCCCCTCTGCGGGGATCGCATCACTCTGTATGTCAAGCTGTCCGGCGACGTGATCGAGGACGTGAGCTTCGAGGGGTCCGGCTGCGCGATTTCCACCGCCTCGGCCTCCCTGATGACCGAGGCGCTCAAGGGGCTGCGGGTCGAGGAAGCGGAACAGATGTTCCAGTCCATGCACGACCTGCTGACCCAGGACGACTCCGGGGTGGATCCTGAATCGCTGGGCAAGCTCGCGGCCCTGGAGGGCGTGCGGGACTACCCCAGCCGGGTCAAGTGCGCGACGTTGTGCTGGCACACGCTGCACTCGGCGCTGGAAGGGGACGACCAGCCGGTAACGACCGAATGACGCCCCGACGGGGGGCGCCCTGACAGACCAGGCGGAGGCGAAGATGTACGGCCGCGAACCCGTTCGCACAACCCGCGATGTGATGGCGGTGCTGATTCCCGCGGGCAACCGCGTGGTGATCCCCGAGGGCACGGAGGTTGTGGTGACCCAGGCGATGGGTGGCACCTTCACGGTCTACGTCGCCGGCAACCTCGCGCGCATCGAGGGCGAGGACGCGGACGCCATTGGCGAAGAGCCCGTCGAGGCACCGCAGATCTCCGAGGAGGCCAGTGACGAGGAGCTGGAATCGTTCATCTGGGAGCAGATGAAGACCTGCTACGATCCGGAGATCCCCATCAATATCGTTGACTTGGGCCTGGTCTATTCCTGTGACATCGAGGACGCCGCGGACGGCGGCAAGCGGGTCCGGGTCGAGATGACCCTGACCGCGCCCGGTTGCGGCATGGGGGATATCCTGACCATGGACGTGCGCAGCATGCTCGAGCGGATCCCACAGGTGAGCGAGGCCGACGTCGAGCTGGTGTTCGACCCCCCCTGGAGCCAGGACATGATGTCCGACGAGGCCAAGCTGCAGACGGGGATGATGTAGCGGCCCGCCGTCCGGGTCGGTGACGGGAGACGCCGGTCAAAACCCTGATCCTGACGAAAAGCGAATTCCGGGAGGTTCCCGCGCATGGCCGAATGGACCGACGTGGCACCGGTCGACGAGCTGCCGCCGGGCAGGCATAAGGTCGTCGACCTCGACGACATCATGGTCGCCGTGTTCAACGTGGACGGCGAGTTCTATGCCATCGAGGACGTGTGCACCCACGACGGAGGTGTGCTCACCGGTGGGATCGTCGAGGGCTGCGAGATCGAGTGTCCCCGCCACGGCGCACGTTTCGACATCCGGACGGGCGAGGCGCTGACGCCGCCCGCGTACGAGCCGACCGAAACCTTCCCGGTGCGGGTGCAGGACGGCATGGTGCAGGTGACCGAGCCGGAGGACTAGGGCCTGTTAACACTAATGTGTTAGAATAGGTTGATGCAATTGACCGAAACGCAGTACCAACGTATCGAACCTTGTTTGCCCAGGCAGCGGGGCAATGTCAGCCTGTCCAACCGGCAAGTGCTTAACGCAATTCTCTACGTTGCGGAGCACGGGTGTAAGTGGCGTGGGCTGCCCAGGCGGTTTGGGAACTGGCATACCATCTATACCCGGATGAACCGGTGGGCCAAGAAAGGCGTGCTCGACCGTGTCTTCGCCGAGTTGCAGCGCCAGCAAATTGTCCGCATTCGCATCGAAGCGGTTTCTCTGGACAGCACCAGCATCAAGGTCCACCCGGACGGCACGGGGGCACTAAAAAAAACGGACCCCAGTGCATCGGCAAGTCCCGAGGAGGCTGGACCACCAAAATTCATCTGGTTGCCGCGAATGCCCGCACGGCCGTAACCCTTGCCCTGTCTCCCGGTCAGCGCCATGATGCGCCGGCCGGGCGGGCGCTACTGGAGTCCCTCGGTCCCCCGGCGCGGCCCACGTACCTGCTCATGGATCGCGCTTACGAGGGCAACCCGACCCGCCAGCTGGCTCTGGATCTCGGCTACACCCCCGTCGTGCCGCCCAAGACCGACCGCCGCGATCCCTGGGAGTACGACCGCGCCATGTACCGCAAGCGCAACGAAGTCGAGCGCCTGTTCCGGCGCCTTAAGGGCTTCCGCCGCGTCTTCTCGCGGTTCGACAAACTCGACGTCGTCTTCCTCGCGTTCATCCACTTCGCTCTGATCGTCGAAGCTGTCCGTTAGTGTGAACAGGCCCTAGCTAGCGCACCGGCCGTATCGTTGTGTCGCGGGATCGCCCCGGCCGGCGCTACGGCATGCGTGCGCAGGATACCCACCGCGTCGCAGGTGCGGACGATGGCCGAGAAGTTGTGGCTCTTGTGGGCGTTCTCCATGATCACGATGAGGTCCGGCTGGCGCCGGTCCAGCACGTGACGGATGCGTTCCAGGCGGCGACCTGTCATCGGCGGCTCCGGTGGTTTCGGCGGAGCGAGTGTGTACCATCCTGCCTGTCCGGCAAATGCCCGGGGCGATGCCATGAGCGTACAGACCACCCTCAGTTCCGAGACGCGCGGCCGCGGGACCCGGGAGATCACCGGCGGGGTCCGGGACGTGGTTACCGGCGCGGGCGTGTGTACCGGCCTGTGCCACGTCTTTATCCACCACACCAGCGCTTCCCTGATGCTCTGTGAGAATGCCGACCCGGTGGTACGCGAGGACCTCGAGCGGCCGATGCAGCGGCTGGTCCCGGACGGGGATCCGATGTTCCGCCACGTGGCCGAGGGCGACCACGACATGCCCGCCCACGGCCGGACGCTGCTCACGCACAGCGCGCTCAGCCTGCCGGTGACCGGGGTAGTATCTCTTGGGAGCACCGCTTCCACGGGCACCGCCGCCGGCTCACGGTGACGCTACAGGGGGGGAGCGCCGACCCGACGCATCCGGCCGACGGGCAGTAGCACGGCGCCGACCGAAAGCAGGCGGCATCGCACGCAACTTCTGCTAGAGTGGCACCTGCGCCGTACGCATGGTGCGCTTGGAAAAAGGCAAACCCGTCGAAAGGCGGGGGCGCAAAATCACCGGTCTACGGAGCGTGACTCTATGACAGCGGGGTTGCCCGGTCGCCCTTGCGGCGTCGCGAACGCGGCAAGCGGTATTGCCGATCTTCCGGCCGTTCCCGGCGCGCTCCAGCTTCCCGATGTTTGCCTCCGATCCGACGGGCGCGCGTCCCGCCACGGGGCCAAACCGGCCTGTCACGCGGAGCGAGAACGAGAATGAACGGCTCTCCCACCATCGAAATGACGGCGCGGCTGTTCAAGTCGCGGGCCAATGTCTACGCCATCTGGGGCACACTGATCGCGGGGGCGGCCGCGCTGGTCGCCAGCGCGCTGATCAGCCTGCTTCAGTACGGTGGCCTGAGTATCGACGGAATCGTCCGCGCCCAGTCGGGGAATCCGGCGATCTGGCTGCTGGACACGATGCCCTTCGTCTTCGCGGTCTGGGGCCAGTACACCGGTACCATGCTCTCCTACCGGGCCGGGGCGATGATCCTCGACGAGACCCAAACGCTGCGCACGCGGGCCTCGGCGCTGGAATACCAGTTGCAGAGTAGCCGCCGGACCGGCTCCGGCGATGAGCTGCCCGGTGCGCCCGAGCTGGAGCAGTTGATCGGGCGCGCCATCGGGCAGGCCGAGGAGCAGCTCGCTCTGGTGGCGGTGATGACGGTCGACTTCGACCAGTTCCACGAGATCAAGCGCAGCCTCGGCCCGGTCAAGCCGGAGGAGCTGCTGCGCAGTGTGTCGGCGCGGCTCCAGGGAGCCATACGGGGTCGCGACGTGCTGGGCCACCTGGGCTACGACGAGTTCGGGATCCTGCTGCAGAACGTGCAGCAGGGAGTCGACATCAAGCGCATCGCGGCGCGCATCCACCGGGCCATCCGGGCACCGCTGGAGATCAGCGGACGGGAGGTCGCGGTGCAACCGACCATGGGCGTGGCGGTGTTTCCCCGTGACGGCAGCGACGCCACGACCCTGATCCGCAACGCCGGTATCGGCAAGCAGATGGCCCACGCCCGGCGCGAGGCGATCTGTTTCTTCAGCCCGGACATGGAACACAAGGCAGCGACACGCGCGCAGCTGGTCTCGGATCTGCGCTCCGCGATCGAGGACGAAGTGCTCGAGCCGGTTTTCGAGCCCCAGGTCGAGGCCGCCGGGGGTGAAATCGTGGCATTGCGTGCGGGTCTCGTGTGGAAGCCGTCGGGGCATGCACCGCTGCGCGAGGACGACCTGTACGATCTGGCCGAGAGCGCGGGTTGCCTGCATGACCTGGTGCGACGGCAGTTCGACCGGCTGCTGTCGCGCCTGCACGCGTGGGACCAGGACGAGAGCACGGCCGGCTTCCAGGTGAGCATGCCCGTCGCCGGCCATGCCCTCACGCAGTTCCCGTTCGCCGACCTGGTTACGGGGCTGCTGGCTTCTTACGACATCCGACCGGAGCGGCTGATCCTCGAGATCGGGGAAACCGCGCTGGTGGACGGCGGCCAGGTCGCACGTGCCCAGCTTCGCTCGCTCGCCGGCGCCGGCACGCGGGTCGCGCTGGCCGGCTTCGGCGGGCCGCGCTCCTCGGTGACGGCGCTGCTGGGCTTCCGCTTCGCCCAGGTGCGCCTGAGTCCGCAGCTGATGGCGGTGCTCGGAGACAACGCTGATGCCGCCTACATCGTGGAGAGCCTGATCCGGATGGCAGCGCGGATGCAGGCACTGACCGTCGCCCCGGGGGTCTATGACAAGCGTACCTACCAGGTACTGGTGGACATGGGCTGCGACCGGATCGAGGGTGGCTACGTTCACGAGGCAATGGATGCCGCCGAGCTGGTCGAGTGGCTCGCCCTGCAAAACACCACCGGCGCGGGGATCGCGGGTGCCGAGTAGCTTGTCGTCGGCTCATCCGCCGGACGGGGAGGTGGCCCAGGCCGCGATATCACTGGCCACCGCGCCGGCCGCGGCGGAGAGGCTTCGGATCCCGCCGTCGACGTTCGCGCTGTCGCAGGCACGTGTGTCCTGGAATACGCGCCGCTTCTCCAGGCGACCGTCGCGACCATGCAGAGTCGCCACCACCCGCACGAAGGCATGCGCCTGCTTGTGGCTGGTGAAATCCTGCTCGAAACGCTGCAGTCGCAGGTTCAGGATCCCGCCGGAGCCTCCGTTCCCCTGCTGGAGATCGACCCGGACACGTCCGGCCAGCAGCTCCGCCGGCGGTGCCGCCCAGCGGTTGCGGGCGTAGCGGCGCAGCTGGGTGGGATGGTCGAACAGGAACCGGTAGAGGATGGCTTCACTATCGAGCCAGTCCGGCGCCGATGCCCGCACCGAGGGCCCCGCCGTCACGGTGGCCTGCTCCGTGCCCGACTTGCTGCTCGTGGGTGGGCCGAAGTCGTGCACCGACGCCGGCGGCGGTTGTTGCGGCAACACGCTGCAGCCGGCCAGCGAGAGGACGGAGATGACGAGCAGAAGCGCGGTGCGTCTGGCAGTCACTGGTTCTTCCCTCCGTGGTAGCCGGGCTCGCCCGGTCCGGGTGGTGGCAGATTGCTGCCCCGCAGCAGGGATCCGGGCTGGTGCCGCAGGCTCTCGCTCAGCTGCCGGACGCTGCGCGCCGAGCGTGACAGCTGATCCAGGGTGGTGTCCAGCCGGGGCAGGGTCTGCTGCTCCAGCTTGCCCTGCAGGAGATTGTCCAGGTTGCTCAGCGTGCGATTGGCGTGGCTCTCCAGGCCCGGCAGCCGTTCCACGGCGGGCGCGGCCTTCTGTTGCAGGCGGACGAGGTCCCCGGTCGCGGTCTGCAGGTTCTGCAGGACGCTGTCGATGCGCTGCTGGTTCTTCCGCGACAGGACCTGGTGCAGGTCCCCGGTGGCGGTCTGCAGGTTCTGCAGGATCCTGTTGATGCGCTGCTGGTTGTCCCGCGACAGGATCCGGTTGAGGTGGTCGGTCAGGGTGTTGAGCTTGTCCAGGAGTTTCTCCCCGCGCGAGCTCACCTCCGACAGCAGCGACGGGTGCATCGGGATGCGTCCCGGGTGCGCCTCGCTGGTGGGAAGGGGCTGTCCCGGACCCTTTCCGCTACTGGAGAGCTCGATCTCGGACAGGCCCGTGACTCCGCGCTCACGCAGCTTCGCGTAGGTGGACCGCGTGATCGGCACGTCCGGCTGGAGCTTGATGCGGATCAGGACACGGTCCGGGTGCTGGCGGTCGAAGCGGATCGATTCCACGCTGCCCACGGCGACACCTCGGTAGGTGACCCCCGCCTGGGCCTGGAGACCCGACACGGGGTACTGCGAGACCACCAGGTACGGCACCTGTTCGGTGGTGCTCCGGCTCAGCCAGACGCCCGCGGCGGCGCCGGCGCCAATCAGCACGACCAGAAACAGCCCGGTTATGAGGGCATAGGAACGCCGTTCCATGTCAGCTCCGGTAGCGTCCGCGCAGCGCGCCCTGGGCGTGGCGGCCGTGGAAGAAGCCATGGGCGAATGGGTGCTCGCTCGCGAGCACCTCGGCCAGCGGCCCGATGGCGACGATGCGATGGTCCGCCAGGACGGCGATGCGGTCGCACAAGTCTACCAGCGTATCGACGTCGTGGCTGATCAGCACGACGGTCAGCTCGAGGCTCTCGCGCAGGGACTCGATCAGGGAGACGAACCCCTCCCCGGACATGGGGTCGAGGCCGGACGTGGGCTCGTCCAGCAGCAGCAGCTCGGGCTCCAGGGCCAGCGCCCGCGCCAGCGCGACGCGCTTGATCATGCCGCCCGACAGCTCGGCCGGCATGCGCGACTCATCCCGCCATGACAGGCCCACCATGTCCAGTTTCAGCGACACAAGGCGCGCGATTGCCGCCTCGTCGAGCAGGCGCTTCTCGCGTAGGGGCAGGGCGATATTGTCGAACACCGTGAGCGAGCTGAACAGGGCACCACCCTGGAACAGTACGCCGCAGCGGTCACGCAGGTTGCGTTCCCGGCGCGGCCCGACCCGGTCCAGCGGGATGCCGAACAGCGACACGCTGCCGGAGTGCGGGTGCTCCAGTCCGATCATCTGGCGCAGCAGCGTGGTCTTGCCGCTGCCCGAGCCGCCCACGAGACCGAGCACCTCGTTGCGCCAGACGTGAAGCGTGATGTCCTCGTGCACTACTTCCCCGCCGTAGCGCGTGTAGACGTGGTCGAGCGCCAGGACCCAGTCCCGGCTCACGGGTAGCCCACTCCCTGCAGCACGATGGCGAGCACCGCGTCGGCGATCAGAGTGACGGTAATGCCGGCCACCACCGAGTTGGTGGTCTCGCGCCCGAGGCTCTCGCTGTTGGGACGGATGCGCAGGCCGAAGTAGCAGGCGGTCAGCGCGATCAGTATGCCGAACAGGACGCCCTTGCCCACGGCGATCCAGTAGTTGGCCATGGGCAGGGCGTCGGGCAGGGCGGCCACGAACTGGCCGAAGCTGATCCCGAGCTCGTGGTTGGCGGAGATCATGCCGCCCAGCAGCGCGGCGGCACTGGTCCACAGCACGATCAGCGGCATCGCCACGGCGAGGCCCACCACCCGCGGCAGCACCAGGCGTCGCGTGGGCGAAATGCCGATCGCCGCCATGGCGTCCAGCTCCTGGTCCATGCGCATCACGCCCAGGTGTGCCGTCATCGAGGATCCCGAGCGCCCGGCCACCAGGATCGCGGCCAGCAACGGACCCAGCTCGCGCACGACGCTGATGCCGAGGATGTCGACGATATAGGTGTCGGCACCGTAGAGCTGCAGCTCGATCGCCGAGAGATAACTCACCACCACGCCGATCAGTATCCCCACGAAGCCCGTGATCATCAGGGCGCGAAAGCCCGCGGAATGGATGCTCGCGGAGATCTCGCGCCACGGGATCTCGCCGGGGTGGCGCAGGATGTACAGGAGGTCCAGGGTAATCTCGCCGGGCAGGCTGAGCGCGCCGCGCAGGTGTTCGTGAATTCCGCTGCCGAGCCAGGCAAGCACGTCGACCAGGGCGGTCACGGGGTGTCGGCGCGGGCGCGCCGCCCGCGCCGGCTCCGCAGCCACCCGCTGCAGCATGCGGTCGTGCTCCGGCCGCAGCGACAGCGATTGCGGACGCCGGCCGCGCCATATCTGCCACAATACGACGGCAGCGGCGGAGTCCAGGCGGTCCACGGCGCGCAGGTCCCAATGCAGGCCCTGGCGCTTTGCCAGTGCGACCAGGGCCTTGCGCAGGGAGCGCAGCCGCGGACCCAGGTCCTGCAGGGTCCAGCTGCCGCTCAGGACAACGGTGGCGCCCGCATCACGGGGCTTCACCTCGAATGCCGGAGCGGACGGACGATTGTCCGGTACGCTAGCCATGGGCGCGATTGTATCAGGGGACTCCGGTCGCGGCGCGCAGTCCGGCGGGGTTCGGAACAGGGGAGGCCGACATGAGGGGCGTGCGTACGTGGGTCTTGGTGATCGTGCACCGAGCTTCCCCGACATACTCTCCGGAGGTGAGCAGCAGCGCGTGGCGCTGGCCCGCGCGGTAGTGCATCGGCCGGCGCTGGTGCTGGCGGATGAGCCCACCGGCAACCTGGACGAGGAAACCGGTGGACGTGTGCTGGACCTTCTCGGATCGCTGATGCGGGAGCAGGGAACGACGCTGCTGATGGCCACCCACAGCCGCGAGGTCGCTGCGCGCGCGGACCGCGTGCCGACACTGCACGATGGGCGGCTGGCGGTGGCCGCGTGGTCACAGGGCTGAAGCGCATGCGGGAGGTGTTGCGTGCCGGCCTGCGCCACCTGCTGCGTCACCGCACCCTCGCCGCCCTGTCGGTGCTCGGGGTGGCGCTCGGCGTCGCCGTGGTGGTGGCAGTCGATCTGGCCAATGCCAGCGCCGAGCGGGCGTTCCATCTCACCGTCGAGACCGTGGCGGGGCGCGCCACCGACCAGGTGGTCGCGGGTCGGCAGGGCATCCCCGACAGCCTCTACCGCCGCCTGGCGTTGAGCGGCCGGCTGCCCCGCCACGCGACGCCGGTGGTCGAGGGCGCCGCCAGCCTGCCGGACGGTGAGAAGGTGCGCCTGGTGGGAATCGACCCGATCTCGGCGGCGCCGTTCCGGCCCCGGCTGGGGTCCGCCGCCGGCGGCGAGCAGGATCTCGCGGTGGAACTGATCACCCGGCCGCGCACGGTGCTGCTTACGGCGCCGGACGCCGGGGCGCTGGGCGTGACACCGGGTGACTCGCTGCGCCTGACCCTGCCGCGGGGCAGGGCCAGGGTCCAGGTCGCCGGGACGCTCCCCCGGGGCCGGGCGTCCGGCGTGATCATCACCGACATCGCCACCGCACAGACCCTGCTGGGCGGGCCCCACCGCATCTCCCGGATCGATCTCATCCTCCCGCCGGGGGCGGCCGGCGAGCGCGAACGGAAACGCCTCGCGGCCGCGTTGCCGGCCGGCGTGTCGGTGCGACCGGTGGGCACGCGCACGCGGACCATGGAGGAGATGACGCGTGCCTTTCGCATCAACCTGACCGCGCTGAGCCTGCTCGCCCTGATCGTGGGCATGTTCCTGATCTACAACGCCATGACCTTCAGCGTGGTCCAGCGGCGCGAGCTGTTCGGCACCCTGCGCAGCCTGGGCGTGGGTCGCGGCCAGCTGTTCCTGGCGGTGACCGTCGAAGCGGCGCTGGTGGGGCTGGCGGGCACCGCCATCGGGATCGGCCTCGGTACCGGCCTGGCGGAGTACCTGGTGCACCTGGTGACACGCACCATCAACGACCTGTATTTCGCCTTGCAGGTGCGTTCGCTGGCGCTGGGGCCGTCGGCGCTGCTGCAGGGGGTCGGGCTGGGGGTCGGCGCGACCGTGGCGGCGGCGCTGCTGCCGGCGCTGGAGGCGGCGCGGGTGAGCCCCCGGGCCGCCCTGACCCGCTCGGATCTGGAGCGCCGCAGCCGGGCGCTGCTGCCGTGGCTGGCGCTTGGCGGGATCGCGTTCGCGGCCCTCGGCGGGGCGCTGCTGGCGCTGCCGCTGCGGGGACTGGCACCCGCCTACGGCGCGCTGCTGTGCCTGATCATTGCGTTCAGCCTGTGGATACCGGGGCTGACGGTCCTGGCGGTGCGCGCCGCGACGGCGCTGCTGCCCTGCGGGCGGGCGATCCTGGCAAGGCTGTCCCTGCGGGGCGTGTCGGCCGGGCTCAGCCGGACCTCGGTGGCGATTGCGGCGCTGGCGATCGCGCTGGCCACCACGGTGGGCGTGGGCACGATGATCGGCAGCTTCCGCGCCAGCGTGGTCGACTGGCTGGACCATTCGCTCACCGCCGACCTGTTCGTCGGACCCGGGCCGCAGGCGCCGGCGGGGACGACGCTGGCACCGGCGCAGGACCTGGCCCACCGGATCGGAACTCTGCCCGGGGTGGCACGGGTGAGCCGCATGCGCCGGCTGACGATCGACTCGAGCTTTGGACCCGTGACGGTCACGGCGTTCCAGATGGGCCGGGAGGACTTTGCGCATTTCGAGCTTCTCGCCGGCAGGCGGCGACGGGCCTGGAAGGCCTTCAGCGATCCCGGGCGCAACCCGCCGGCGGTGCTCGTGAGCCAGCCACTGGCCTACCACCATCGGCTGCAGGTGGGCTCGTACGTTCGCCTCCACACCCCCGGCGGGCGCAAATCGTTCGAGGTCGTGGGCGTGTATCGCAACTACGGTTCCAGCCGGGGCCGGGTCGCCATGGCCAGGCGGACCTACCTGCGATACTGGCACGACGCGAGCGTCACCGGGCTGGCCGTCCACCTGGCTCCCGGGGCGTCCGCGCTGAAGGTATCCCACGCGGTGCGGCGGATGCTCCCTCCGTCGGCGCCGATTGCGGTCCGTTCCAACCGGCAGATCCGTCGCTACACCCTGCGCGTGTTCGATCAGACCTTCGCCATCACCGCGGTGCTCCGGCTGCTGGCGATGACCATCAGCATCGTCGGCGTGATCAGCGCGCTGATGGCGCTCCAGCTGGAGCGTGCCCGGGAGTTCGGGGTGTTCCGGGCACTCGGCATGACGCCGTGGGAGACACGCGCGGTGGTGGTCGGGCAGACCGGCTTCATGGGCCTGCTGGCCGGCGTGCTGTCGCTGCCGGCCGGGCTGGTGCTGGCCGAGGTCCTGGTCTCGGTGGTGAACCGCCGCGCCTTCGGCTGGACGATGCAGTTCCGGCTGCTGCCGGGTGTGCTCTGGCAGGCGCTGGCGGCCGCCCTCGCGGCGGCCGTGGTGGCGGGAGCGTATCCGGCCTGGCGGCTGGGGCGGATCCGCGTGGCGCGGGCGCTGCGGGAGGAGTGACGGGTTCCGCCACCACCTCGGGGCCGCCCACGCATGACCGGCCAACGGCTGTTACGGGCCGGTCCGTTACCGCGGGAGATGGAGGGGATTGCGATACCGCTGCCGATTCGCCCGGATCGCCCTCGCCGTTGTGACATCGCCGGCTCACTGTCGTCGGGTGCCGGGTGTCCGCGCGGCATGCGTGCCCCGGGGGTGGAGCGGCGCCTGAATCGTTTCCAGGAACCGGATATGGGTCGGGCCGCCACGCGCGAGGTGGCGGTAGACGCGGAGCTTTGCCCAGTCCTCGATGAAGATCCATGCCAGGGCGTACCCCCAGATCATCCCGATCCACGGCCAGGGGATCGGCGGTACGAAGATGCCCAGGCCGACGATCAGCGCGGCCACCACCTGTGTGGTCAGGATGGCCGCGAGCAGGATGGGGGCCGGGAAGGGACGCCGAAAGAAGGGTTCCCGGCTGCGGGCCACGAACAGGGTGAGATGGCCGGCGACCGCGAGCTTGAGGAAGATCACGGATTGCAGCTGGCTCGCCTCGATGCCGAGCCAGGAGCGGGCGATGACCAGGAGGATGAAGGTTTCAATGACCCCCACGATGCCCAGGACGGACGCGACTGCAAGCACGCGGTGCATTTCCCAGCGGACCGGCTTGGGGTCCACCCGTGTATGATCGTAGGCGATCGCGATGATCGGCAGGTCATTGAGCAGCGCCAGCAGGATGATCATGATCGCGGTGATCGGATAGAAGTCGTACACCAGCATCGCCAGCACCATGAACACCATGATCCGGATGGTCTCGGTGATGCGGTAGATGGCGTACGAGTCCATGCGCTCGAAGATCCGCCGGGCCTCCTCGATCGCGCGCACGATCACCGACAGCCCGGGCGCGGTCAGCACCAGGTCCGCGGCGGCGCGCGCGGCGTCGGTGGCGCCGCTGACGGCGATGCCCACGTCGGCCTGCT
>DASQZM010000054.1:0-35865 GCA_035638695.1 Gammaproteobacteria bacterium
AAGGGGGGTCATAGGCCCCCTTTGGGGAAGATCATGAAGGTCGGATTCGAGCCCTCGGTGTAGATATTCAGGGTTCGACCGGATCGCGGGAGCGATCCGGAACGGCGGAGCGCAGCGGAGCCGGCCCCGGAGGGGCGAGGCCCGTGGGGGCCGAGTAATCCCTCCCTCTCCGCCAATATTTCTCCAGGGTGCTGAAGCGTAAGTAACCAATTGGCGCATCGGTACCTACACATATCTGACTGGTACACCACGGGGGTACACCCGGATGTCAGATATGAGCCAACAAACCCATCTTTTCAAACGTAATTCCTGCTATTACTTCCGGGCCAAGGTGCCGATTGATCTGCAACGGTACCTTGGCAAACGCGAAGAAAAGTTCTCTCTCAAGACCAAGGACCACCAAGAGGCCAAGCGTCTGGTGCGTCAAGCGTCGGCCGATTTCGACCGCCGTTGCGAGCGCCTGCGTGCAGAGCTGCGCACCCGACAGGGAGGCGTCACGCCTCGCGTTATCGACGACGCACTGATCCAGGAGATCTGCGCCTTGTGGCGCCATCACGCCTTGGCGTGCGACGAGTACAGCCGCCAGGAAGGCTGGTTCAGCGACGAACTCGACGAGCGTACTGAAGAGCGCAGAGCCACCCGTGAGGCGCTTCGCGATACGCTGCAACACAGCCGCCTGGAGCGTATAGAACCGGCCTTGCAGACGTTTCTGCACCTGCTGGGCGTGGAACTGCGAGGTGACGCGCATCGTTACCGCAGTTTGCTCTACCGCTTCCTGCAAACCGCCACCGAAGTGCACGATCAGCAGCTCGCGCGGGATGCCGGCGAGGTGGTGTGGACGCCGCAAGCGCCCGCCACCGCCATCCAGCCCGGCGCGCAGGAGACGCTGACACTCGACGGGTTATTCGAGGATTGGCGGCGCTTCGATCCGCGTCGGCCTCAGCGTACCGTGACCGATGTGCGTGGAGTCGTCGACGGGTTCCAACACCTTGTTGGCAGAAAAGACGCCCGATCAATCGACCGACAAGACGTTATCCGGTACCGCGACGACCTCATCGGCCGCGGTTTGCGCTCAAAGACCGTCAACAAGAAGATCGCTTTCCTGTGCGCCTTGTTCAACGTCGGCATCAATAACGGCCGGCTCACGGTCAACCCGGCCCAGCGGGTACCCATCCCCAAGAGCGACAGCCGGCGGCGCAAGCCGTTCAGCCGGGACGACCTCAAGCGGATCTTCGGCTCGCCGGTGTACACCCACGGCAAGCACTTCGGCCGTCGGGTCGGGGAGGCCAGCGCGTGGATTCCCCTGCTGGCGCTGTACCACGGCTGTCGCGTTGAGGAACTCGCCCAACTGCTCATTGAAGATGTGCAGAAGATCGACGGTATCTGGTGTCTTTCCATCGACGACATGCCGGGCACCCACGGGGAGCGCAAACGGCTCAAGAACGCCGACTCGCGCCGCGAGCTGCCGTTACATCCCAAGGTCGTCGAGGCGGGCTTTCTGCGCTATGTGCAGCGCCTGCGCGATGCGGGCAAAACCCGGGTGTTCCCGGCTCTGGAACCCGACCGGTTCGGCAAGCACTCGTCAGCCTTTTCCAAGGCGTTCATGACGTACCTGCGCCGGACGCTGGGCATTACCGATCCCCGCAAGGTGTTCCACAGCTTTCGCCATACGTTTCGCGACGCCTGTCGCGCGGCCCGCATCGACGAAGAGATCGCCGATGCGCTGATGGGGCACAGCGACGGCGACCGCACGGGCCGATCCTACGGCAGCAACGTGCCGCTCTGGTTGCTGCACGAGGCCATCGGCAAAATCCGCTACCCGGGCGTGACGGTACCGGTGCTGATCGCCGATGGCGACTGAAGGGGTGTTTTCGATTCCACAATACGGCGGACGATTCAGGTGGCCCCCCGAAGGGGGCCGGTTGAATCATCGAGTTATGACCTCTCACATAGGTTGACTTCATGATGTCGCAGACGGTGCCACCCGTCCGTCGCTTGCCCGCTCCACCGGTGCCACCCAGTGGCGGGTACGCCATCCATAGAGGGAGTGCCACCTCCCCCTACCACATCGCTGCACGTCGAACCTTTCGGCCATCCGGTCGCCAAACCGAATGTGGCAGTCCATGCCTCGCTGAGGGCTTTCGGCCCCCGGCTTTCTTGCCTACTCAGCCACGCTCCCACACTCGAATTGACCACGGCTCGCAACGCCGCTGCCGCCGGTTTCCAGCCGGCGAAATCCGAGTGCTTCCCGCGTTATCCCCGTTCGGTGTTCCCCCCGAACGCCTCGCTCGCGCGAGGATTGCGTCGCTAGCACACGCCGCGCGTCTCACCTGTCATCCATATTTCCGCCAACTGGCGGTTTCAGCGGCCCGAAGATCCGAAGCGGCTCGCCTACCGATAACGACAGTGCTTCCAACGGCATCGCAGGGAACTGAAGTCCCCTAGACGGCTTGTACTAACTTACCCGGCAGCATCCGCGAGGGATGCCGTTACAGCCTTGAGCTATCACCGACCCGTCGGGGTTGCCCCCCACGGTGCCCCGGCTCGCCCGCATCGCTTGATGCATCGCGCCGACGCTGACCTTTCAGTCAGCCTGAACCCAGCTGCCAGGACTCGGTTCGACCGTTGCCGGCCGCCCCGAGCGAGGATTTGCACCTCTTCGCAATGGGCAGGGTGGACCGTGTTACCACGGTTCCCGTGTCCGCGTCGCCCATCTTGGCGGGTTGCCCGAGGCAACCCATGGATCAGATAGAACAGCGGGGTTACTCCGCAAATGCGGGATTAGTCCGCTGAGCCCCTGTCGCACCCGGTGAGCCTGGATTACAGGCGGCGGGCGCTACGTGCAGCTTCCCCCATTGGCGATGGGGGCACGTACCCAGGCGGGAACCTGGCACGGCATCACGCCGTGATGTGTGGCATTGGATGGCGGGGTGGGTGGCCCCAAGGGCCCCTAGCCGGGGCCCTTGGGGCCACCCACCCGCGCGATCGTGCGCGGACGAAGTCCGCGTGCCGTTTCGATTTGAATGCCTTATCCGGTGTAGCGACTTTGGCCGAGAATGAGGCGCCCCTATGGATCTTCATATGGTGAGCGCACCGGACGGTGCGCGCCTGTTTTGCAATCAAGACGTTAGCGCTTTCTCGCCGGAGCCGGACCGATCTCCCTGGTTTGGTTCTATACAGGTCATGGACCCGACCGTTTTCCTGCATCTGCCCCACCCCCGGTTGCGCGCCCCGCGCAATAGAAGTGCCTGCCTTTGGCATCTCCTGAACCTCGCCTCCCGCGGACACCGGTTTCACACCAGCGGCGTGATCCACGATGTCCGCAAGGTGCCCGGCTTCGTGGACAAAATGCATGTACGCTACGGCGTGCTGCTGTCACCATCGGGACAACGTAAACGGCGCGCCTCAGGGTACCCGACGGCGCGGCTCGTTGTGTACCGCGACTGGGATGGGGGCTGGTGCTGGTGGTTGCTGTTCGCAGGACCGGAAGCGCGTGTGCGGGCGCTGACAAATGCACATCGCGAGGCGGTGCAGGATGCGGAGCGAACGGACGGGCGGCTGCGGTTTCGTGATGAGTACATGCTGCGGCCCCGCCAGCGTCCTCGGGAGCAGGGCGGAGGGCGAGCCTGGACATGGTTCATGACCCGGAAAGTTCAGCAGGCCGTTGAGCGCGAACTCGTTGCGCTCGCTGCGGGGCACGGGCAGCGGCGCGAGCGCACGGACGACTTGCTCGCCGCCGTGCGGCGGCTGCGGCAGCGCCCCATGTTCGGCGGGGTTCGCAATCAGGCATCCCATGCGCTGCTGCGTGCGAGCAGGGTGTGGCACAAGACCCACGGCACCGATGTACCCCTGCCGCGAGAGGTCTACGAACCGCTGGCGTGGTTCAACGGACGGATACGGATATTCGAGTAGCGCTGTCGGCCAAGAGCGGTCTCTTGGCTGCGCGACGTCAGCGGCGGCTCCGTATCGGACTGCGGACCTCGCCATCATCGTAGCTACGTTGCCTTCCCATTGCGGCTTCCAGGGCGTCATCTCCACGCGGTTCTTCGACCCAGGTATAAGTGGCCCGGCGCGTCAAAAATAATAGCGGACACGAAACTCGATCCGACTAGCCGCCTGTTTCTCTCCAAATTCGGTAAGCGAGGGCCCTACATTGACCAGGCCGCGTAGCCTCAGCTCAACGTTGTGAAATCCAGTGTAAACTAGCTCCGGTAATACGAGAGCGCTGTGGTCCGTCAGGTTGGCCTGAACCATGAGCGAAGGCGTGAAATAGAGGATATCGAAGGGCTCTTTTTGGCTCACCCTGAAATTGAGGTAGTCCCGCATGGGGTTCGGGCGCATATACATACTGCTCATCGAGTCCGCTCTTTGCAGCAAAGACGTTGTTCCGCTCGAGCGGAACTGTGCAAAAGCATCGTGCGCAAGCGTGTAGAAAGCATCCGCTTCGGACGCCTGGAAGCCTTCTCCATTGTGGTAGTACTCCAGAAGAAATGTCGTGTTCGACTGCGTGAGATAGTTCAGACCCAACAAGTAACTCGTAGCGCTGCTGCGGATCGGGCTGGGCTGTCCGTTCTGGTTGAGCACAAGCCGGGTAGTCATGGTGATATGTGCAAGTTCGCCGTGGACTTCCAGCGCTGGCGTGACGGCCGTGGAGAAATCCGCACCATAACGGGCGCTCTTGGCGCCGCCGCTCAGCGCCATCAGATCGATATCGGTATTACCCACCAGAAAGTACAACTTGCCCGCCACGCTGGTACCGGGTCTGGGCCCGAAATCGTTGTTAAGGGCAGGCGTACTTGGAATGAGGACGGATGTCAGACCGATGGTCCGGATCGGACCCTGATGAATGCTACGGGTATAATCGATTGTCGCCATCCAGAACCCCTCCCGGGCCAGGTTGGGATCTGTGGGGTCCTTGGGGCGCTGGACGAACCCGACTGGGTTCCAGGCGTACCCTTTGCCCCATAGTAGTGTTCTCTTGCCCAGATAGAATGACAGGCCGACGGCCGGCTGAACATTCAACCCGCCCTCGTAGAGTTTTGTCTGATGGCTGTTACCAAACAGGGCATCGTGCGTGCCATCGCCGTGTACCGTGAAATTCAGAGTGCTGATGCTCTTGTGGTATTGGCCCGTCAATTCCAGGGTTCCGGTCGCCCGTCCATTGCTGCCAGGCCGATCGCCGGAAGGTTTGTTCAGCTCGTAGAAGGCGCTGTTCGGGTCGAGCTGGAACGCCTGAAGCCGTCCCTCGGCATACCCACCGATTTCGAAGGCGCTTCTTTGGTATTCCGATGGTGAGAATGTATAGCTCGGTTGACCGTAAGCGCTGCCGGCACCCGCCAGCATCACGGCCAGACTGATGGGGATCGGCGGGCGCATCGCTGAGCGATCAATGGGGCAGTAGGGTGTCGGTGCGGGGCATGAAATCCAAGGTGAATACCTCATCCGGGAAAGTTCTCGCCTTGACCCCGGCGTAGAGCATCACGGACTTGTAACCCTTGTAGAGCGGGCTGTCGGTGGTGACCATGGCAGGCCGTACGATGCCGTCCCCAAAATCCTTGATATCGCTGAAGTGAAGCGTCTTGATGAGCAGGCCCGTGGCCGTATAGCACTCGATTTTCGTCGGTAACAACTTCGTCTTATCCACCCACATCTTCAATTGGTCGTAGGCAACCGCGCCGTTGACGGCCTTGAGTGACAGCAGATACTGGTTGTCAGGCGCTTCGGCGACGTTGGCGACGTGATACTCGACGCTGTAGTCGAGGCGCAGGATGTCCGCGTTGTTAAATATTCCGCCGACGACCGATTGCAGGCTGTTGACACGAATCGGCTTGCCGACCTCAGGCACGTACAGCCACATGTTATCTCCGAGTCGTAGGGTACTGCGCCCCTTTTCGCTTGCCGGGGACAGAAATACCGCCAGCATTTTGTCGCGACCTTTCTTTGCGGTAAACAGCACATAGTCCTTCTCGCTACCGTTCGGTTCGATATTGATGAGCTTTCGGTAGGACTCGTAGGAGGGTGGCTCGAGATGACGATCAACCTGCGCGAGAATTTCGGTACCGTCCAACGCAAAAGCCGGGGCGGCGGCCATCAGGCAGAACAGCGCCACGAACAGTGCCTTTTGCATTTGGGCTTCTCCTTGCCTCAGATGTGGCGGAGCGCCGCAATCGGGTCCAAGCGCGCCGCCCGCCACGCCGGCTGAACGCTCGCAATGGACGCCACGACGATAACGACCACGCAGGCTGCAACGACATCCCAGGCACTGATCGTCGGTGCGAGCACGATGTGGCTTTGTTGGCCGAAGGCGAAGGTGACTTTGTGAATATTGAGGAGGAAGATGGCCCCCAAGCTTAGGGCGACGCCCGTTAACGTCCCAAACACCCCCAGAAGAAGCCCTTCGGCCAGAAACAGACCCATGATGCGCCGTGGCTGGGTCCCGATCGCCGCGATGGTGCCGATTTCACGGATGCGCTCATAGACCGCCATCACCATCACATTCAACACGCTGATCAGCACAATGGACACGAGAATGACCTTGATGAAGAGCGTGAGCAGATCGATCATGCGCGCAACCGTGGAAAAGGGTGTGAGTTGATCCCAACTGTGAACCTCAAACTGCGGCTTTCCGTTGGCCTTCTGGTCCTGGGCGAGCGCCGTTCGCAGCTGTGTCACGACCTGTGGTACTTCGCCGATCTTCTTGAGTCGGACGACGATTTCGTTGGTCTCTCCGTCGGGCATGCGCAGGATGTGGCGGGCGTCACTGATATCGATATAGCTGTCTTTGCCACCCGGGCCGTTCAGGCCCGAGAGAATGCCGTGCACGACAAAGGTCTGGCCATTGACCGAGCCGTCCCGGTTGGTGGCGATCAGCACCACGGTACTGCCGACCTTTACATGCATCCCATTGGCGAGCAGGTCCGGGATCAGAATTTGACCCGGTTTCAGCAACGCGTTTCGGTCTCCGGCGACGATTCGGCTTCTGAGCAACGGGAGCGTGACGTCCTCTTTTTGCGGATCGATCCCATTGACGCGTACGCCGGTGGTTTCAGCGAAGTTGCTGAGCATTGCGGCGAACTTGACGCGCGGGGAATAGGCGACGACGTCGGGCGTGGATTTTAGAACGGCCTCGGCGCGCTCTGTCATGCGAGGGCTCATGTCCAGCGTGAGCGGCAGGTTGTCGATCGATGCGACATAGCCTTTGGCGTGAATCTCAAGATCGCCGACGACCGAGTCAGTGAATTGGCCGATCATCAGTTCCTTGAACGAACCGGCGAGCGCGGTGAACAGCAGTACGGCAACAACGCCAACGGTGATGAGGCCCGCGGTCAGGAACGTCCGGCGCCAGTTCCGGATGAGGTTGCGTATGGCGATCTTGAGCAGATTACCCATGTGCGACCTCCCGCGTCCTCTCGATGTTCGTTACTCGGCCGTCCTCCAGGTGGTAGATGATTTCGGCCGCGGCCATGATCTTCGGATCATGGGTCGAGAAGGCAAAGGTGACCCCCAGCTCCGCCTTGAGCTGGTGCATGAGGCCGATAACCCTGTGTGCGGTCTGGGAATCGAGGTTGGCGGTGGGTTCGTCGGCCAGGACGACCTTGGTGTCCGGTGCGAGTGCCCGGGCCACCGCAACCCGCTGTTTCTGCCCACCGGAGATCTGGTCCGGACGCTTTTGCGCCTGGTCTGCCATGCCGACGGCGCCGAGCAGTTCCATCACGCGCTCGCGACGGCGGTGTTCGGGCCACGACTGGACCATGATCAAGGGATACTCGACGTTTTCGTACACGGATAGAACGGGTAACAGGTTGAAATCCTGGAAGATGAAGCCGATGTTCTGACCGCGGAACAGGGCGCTTTCCTTACGGTCGAGGGTCGTCACATCGGTACCAAGGACGGTCAGCTGCCCGCTCGTGGGGCGATCGAGGCAGCCGATCAGATTGAGCAGTGTGGTCTTGCCGCTCCCCGACGCACCAACGAACGAAACAAAGGAACCCCGTTCGATATCGAAGGTGACGCCGCGCAGCGCTTGCACGGTGACCTCACCGGCCTGGTAGGCCTTCGTCACGTCTTGGGCGTGAATGATACTCATGGCGCCTCCGGCGCGGGGCTAGCCGCCCGGAGTCCTAACGGCGTCCTGTCGACGAGCCTATGCGAGGAAGGTTAGACGATAGTGAAAGCGGTGCCATGATCTGGATCAGATCCCGGCGAAGTCGCCCATGGCTCCACAGACGGCAAGTCATTGGACGGCTAATTCATGCGCTATGCCTGGTGATGGCCGATGCAGTGGTGCGGCTAATTGACCACCGTCCGCAACGTCAACCCCACAAATCCTGAGACGGCCGCATCTAGGACCATTCTGGCAAGACGGCATGCACGCACGAGGCACATGGCCGCGCCCATGGCGAGCATCGGTTCGGCTATGTCATTGGCCGCCCCAGACGGGTATCGGTCGTTATATTGCATGGGGCAGACCAAAGCGTCGATTTGCCAACTCCGAAGCGCACTGGAAGCCGTCTTCGGCGAGGTGACAGGGAGCGCCAGCAGTTTTTGGACGACGGTAGTGCGCCGCGCCTAGGTAATCCACTCGCCGGGCACCTTCTTCGGTGTCCGGTGACGGTCTGTGGGCCGACTCCCGAGCAGCGTGGTCCCAATGACCGGTCCGGATCGCCAGCGAACTAACTCACCGGGCTCAAGGCAGAACGTAGCCCTGGTGTCGCGGCACTACCTCCGGAAGTCGTGGCCCAGACGGAATGCTACGTCGTTGCAAGCTTGCTTCCCCCCAAACCCGGCCAGGCGCGAGCTAGAATTGGCCTGGAGAGGAAGCTTCAGCTTCAGTTTCTCGACGGAAGGGGACAGACATGGCGGACGCAGCCCGACGATGCCAGCGGCCATGGTGGAAACGGCCGCCTGTGTGGTTCCTCGCGCTCGTTCTGATGGGGGCACTCGCCTATTGGGTTGCAACGCAGACCAGTCCGCCGGCGCCGATGCCGTACGGGGCGTTTCTCAACCAGGTGGACGCCGGAAACGTCGCTAGCGCGACATTCTACGGGACGGAAATCGACGGGCGCTTCAAGCACCCATTGGAAAGCGGACTCGCCGGCGGCACGGCGCAGCGCGACAGCTACCACACGCGGGTGCCGGACTTCGGCGATCCGGGGCTTATTCCGGAGCTGCGCAAGGAGCACGTCGCGATCAATGTCCGCGCCCCCTCACAATGGGCATCCGTACTCACGCGGGTGCCGTGGCCGTTGCTTTTGGTCATCGCCGTAGCCCTGATTGCCGCTGTGGTGCGCCTCGTGCGCGGCCCGAAGACCCACTCCGGTCCGGACATGCCCATGCGTCCAGGCGCGGGGCCCTTTGGCCTTTTTTCCAGCTTTCTCGCCAAGTCGCGTGAAGGCGAAGATCAGCCGACGCGAAAGCCCCCGGGCGAGGACTGAACGCGCGTGGATCTTCAATCACACGGGGCACGCCGCGTCGCCGGGGTAATTTTCGTGGCGGCCATGCTCGCGAGCGCCTGGTTCGGGATGCGTGCCTACCGGGCCTACCTGTTCCTGCGCTCCGCGCAGATGGCGGGCGCGCCGGCGACAAGCAGTATCCGCCCTTGGATGACGCTCGGTTACGTATCGGCGAGTTTCCACGTTCCCGAATCGGACCTGCTGCGCGGTCTCGCGCTGCCGCCCGCCACGAATCCGAATACGACCCTGCGTAGCCTGGCCGAGCGCCAAGGCGACTCGCCGCTCGCCTACGTGCGCGGCGTGCAGAGGGCTATCGCACGCGCCACACCGCGGGTGTCCACGGGTACCGGAACCAACGGCTCGGAACAGCTCGGTGCATTTGGTGACCAAGCGCTATCCGCGGTGCTGACCTACGGCTACTACGCGCTCGGGCTGACGGTCCTGTTGGGGTCCATTGGCCTGCCGGTGGCCGATGGGCTCGCCACGGCCGTGGCCGGGTCGCTTGCCGCCCAGGGGCGGATGGAATGGGGTGCGGCGGCTCTCGTTGTGCTGCTCGCCGCGGTGCTTGGCGACGCGATCGCCTATCTGCTTGGCCGCCTGCTAGGGCAAGGACTGCTTGAGCGTTCCGGCCGATGGGTCGGCTACACGCCAGGGCGCGGAACCCAAGTCATGTACCTGTTCAAACGCTGGGGCGGATGGACGGTCCTGATCACCCGCACCTTCGTATCCTACCTTAGCTCGGTTGCGAGCGTACTCGCCGGCGTCAGCCGCTATGCTTTGCCTCCCTATTTCGCGTTCACCGTCGCCGGCCGCTTGCTGTGGACCTCAGCCTACCTCGGCCTCGGCTACGCGGTCGGGGCAGACCTTCAGGCCGCTACGGACTTCCTCGCGAACCTAAGCGGAATGCTGATCGCGCTGGCAGTGGTAACGGCGTCTGCCTGGATCGTGTTCGGTCCGGCTCCCTGGCGTTCGACTCTGAAATCCTAGCCGATCGGCTCGCCGCATCGCCACTAACCGCACCTATACGGTTGGCAAAGTGGTTGGCGTGTCGCTGCGTGCCGGCGTGGACGCTAACGCCCGCATGGATGAGGGACCACTATGGATCGAACACTGACCACCAGTGCCGGGAACACCGCCTGGCGTGCATCCACCGGGCAATGTCGGCCAACAACGGACGGTTGAGCTGCTGCGGC
This sequence comes from Gammaproteobacteria bacterium, assembly GCA_035638695.1. GTDB lineage: Bacteria > Pseudomonadota > Gammaproteobacteria > UBA5335 > SLRW01 > DASQZJ01. The sequence goes on from DASQZM010000054.1 coordinate 10,646, forward strand.
ACATGGCGGTTGATGAGCATAGAAGAGTCACTGGGTCAGTGCGCGGTAGATACGACGCAGTTTCGAATGCTGCCTTCCTCTGTAACGGCCGCTCTGTCTCTTAGCATTTCTACGCAGCACAAGCGCCATTGGCCGGTAGTGGTTGACGGCCGCGAGCTTGCGGAGTAGTTTTCTTTGAAGCCCTTAAAGAAGTCTAAAGTAAACAGAGGGTAAAGAACGACAACAAGAAGAGCGCTGTCCAGGGAGAGGCAGGTTGTTCGCCCCGCAGTACCCCTCCGTTGTTTTTGCTCTTCCAATCGTCAATCGGCATGTCTCAAGGCGGGCAGCCGCCTTGTCAGTTCTTGTTGGTGGCAGTCAGCCGTTGCCGCCGGAACCGTTGGGCATCTTCGTGCTCTGGGGCGTTGCGTTCCCCTATGAAGTGTCGCGGTATGGCCAGCGTCTGTGCTGCGTCGATGATGCGATATTCGGCCGAGGGAGGAGCGTTGATGAATACTCTACTTCAGCGTCTAAAAACATTTTGTCACCAGGTTACATCAGTGCGCACCTTTTGCAGCGCCAGTCGATACTCTGTATGGCACCGACCAATTGCGACCGCATTTGTTGCCATCATCGGGTGCTACGCGAATGGCACGGCGCTCGCCGGCCCCATAGTGATCAACACCGTACAGGAATTGCAAAACATTCAAAACAACCTATCTGGCGACTACATACTAGGCAGTAACATCGACGCCTCTGGTTTCGCCTTCGCGCCGATAGGAAGCAATCCATTTCAAGGGGGAACAGCGTTTACCGGAACCTTCAATGGGAACGGCCATACCATCAATGGGCTGACTATTACCGCGCCGTCTTCCGACAATGTTGGCCTATTCGGGTATGTAATCGGCTATACCGGCGGCGGAACGGTGGAGAATGTCCGACTCACCAATGAGAATGTGGTTGGGAATGGCTCGGGCTCAGTCGGCGGCGTTATAGGCTACAGCGATACGGGGCACATTTCGAATGTATCGGTTAGCGGGTCTGTAAAAGGCATAACCATGGGTCATGTCGGAGGAATCGTGGGATCTGGTGGTTCCTATTACGGTGCCTCATCGCTCACCAGCTCGTTTTCAACAGCAACTGTCCAAGGGGAGGCGGGCGTTGGTGGTTTGGTTGGAGAGGGTGTATTCAATATCCAAAACACCTATGCTGCTGGGCCGGTTTCCGGGACGTCGGACGTCGGCGGACTGGCGGGAATAGGCGGTGGAAGTGTGTCATCCAGCTATGCGGCTGGAGCAGTAACGGGTACCAGCAATGTCGGCGGACTCATTGGATCCAGTGGGGCCTACGTTCAAAATTCGTATTGGGATACGCAGGCGTCAGGGCAATCTACAAGTGCAGGCGGTAAGGGCCTTACTACTTCCCAACTACAATCAGGAACACTGCCTACTGGTTTTGATCCTACGGTTTGGACGGCAACGGCTGGCCAATATCCTTCTCTTAAGTCGATGGCTGCGCCACTAGATGCCACTACGGCGGCGATGTTAAGCAACCTAGCGTATCTACCGACAAAAGCTATCACTAGTGTAGTGCACCATTCTGTTTGGAACTTAACCGACGATTGGCGCGGATGACTTTCTGCAAAATGTCATTGGCTTTGGCGGTCCAGATAAATGGCTTTGGGTTTTCATTATGATGATCAACGTAGCCGTCAATGGCACTGACCAAATCCGGCACACTGGCGAATACACCCCGGCGCAAGCGTTCAGTGGTGATATCGCGAAAGAACCGCTCGACCATGTTCAGCCACGAGGCCGAGGTCGGCGTGAAATGGACTATAAAGCGCGGATGTTTTTCCAGCCACTGCCGAACCTTGGGATGCTTATGGGTGGCGTAGTTGTCGCAGATCAGATGCAGTGCCTTGTCCTTGGGCGTCTCACGGTCGATTTTGCGCAGAAACTTCAACCACTCGGTGTGGCGATGGCGCTGTTGGCACTGCGCAATGACCTTTCCGTCCAGTACATTGAGCGCGGCAAACAGTGTGGTCGTGCCATTTCGCTTATAGTCGTGTGTCATTGTGGCGGCGCGCCCCTTCTTCATCGGCAGTCCCGGCTGCGTGCGATCGAGCGCCTGCACTTGGCTTTTCTCGTCGCAACACAGCACCAGCGCATGTTCCGGTGGGCTCAAATACAATCCCACCACATCCTCCAGCTTCTCGACGAACTGCGGATCCCGCGACACCTTGAAGGTCTCGACCCGGTGCGGTTTAAGTCCGTGCGCATGCCACACCCGCCGTACCGTCGAGGCGCCCACACCCGCTACCTCCGCGAGCGTACGCGTGCTCCAGTGCGTGGCGTGCTCCGGCAGGGTTTGTGTCGTCAGACGGACAATCTCCTGTTCATCAACCCTCGACCGGCGTCCACCACGCGGCAAGTCGCGCGCAATGCCCGCCATGCCTTCCTGCGCATAACGCGCCCGCCACCGTCCCACTTGGACACGCCCAATCCCCAATTCCTCGGCGATCTGCGTGTTGTCGTGACCCGCGGCCGCCATCAGCACAATCTTGGCACGCCGCGCCAGCCGAACACTCGTTGTGTTCGAGCGCGACAACTTCGTCAACTGTTTTTCTTGCTCCACTGTCAGCTCAATGCTCGGGGCAACTCGCATCGCCTTCCTCCTGTCTTGGGCTCTACACAGCAGACAGAAAATGCGATTATTCGTTCCGTTAATTGTGGCGCACTACACTAGCGGAACGCTTCCGGCGGAATATACGCTTCCGCCCGGTTACCATGTCTTTGCACCAGGCGGCGTAGCTTTGCAGATAGGCGGGCCAAATAGAATTCACGCAATTGCATTCAGAGGGCCGGCTGGGATCGTCGTTTCCTTTGAAGGGACGGTATTATCAAGCAACATACTTGATATGGCTGATCTAGGGCTCCTCGGCACGGGACCAGGTGTTTCCGCGATAAATCAATATTACTCAAAGGCAAGTGCATTTCTCAAAACAGTCAGGAACTACGCCAGGACGCTCGGTCTTCCCGTGCATCTCACTGGTCATTCATTGGGTGGTGCAATCGCGCAGATTCTAGGAAATCAGACGGGTCTTGACACCGTGACATTCAATGCGCCTGGGACGAAAACATACATGTTATCCCAAGGCATCATGAATCTCGTCAACATCAACAGCAATATTAGAAATTACAGAATGGAAGGCGACCTCGTGTCATTGCTGCCGGGCAAGAATACTCAAGTAGGGAAGGTAATCACGTTAGCGAACAGCAACGGAAATAACTTTCCTGGCAATCCGTTGACATTTTTTCAAAACCACATGTGCATCATCCAGAATTTCGCCGATTGTAATCCGGACTCAGCCCCAATTAGCGATAACGGCGTCCTGCCTGCTGCGGCGGGGGGAACGACTACGGCGTCACTATATCCAGAACCTGCGTCGGTTATGGTGGGTCAGGTCGCTATAGGACTAACAGCGCAAAAAGTCGCGCAAAAAGACTTTGCACTGTATGTTAAACATAATGTCTTGGAATACCTTGATCCGCCGACCGCTTCGGAATTCGACTTTGCTACTGGACTCGGAAATCCGAACTTTGCATCGGTGATTCTTCCGGCTCAAGCAGATTCGTATGATCTGCAAGCTCTCGTGAACAATGCATGGATTAACGAGGGACTGCTCGCTCCACTCACAACCTTTAACTTCGGTGATGGCGGAGTAAGCGAGTTTAAGGTCTTCGGCGCAGACCCGAGCTTGTTCCCTAACGCTCCGTTCATCGTCGGTGTAACCTTTACTGGTGACGGCGAGTTCACCGGGACAATTACTGCTAAGCGTACAATACCGGCACCGCCTACCATCAGCCTTATCAGCTTAGGTATCGTTCTTATGGGGATCTCAGTGCGCCGACGGTCGCGCGCATATCCCGATATCAGCGAGCCGGGAGCACATTGAGACCGATAGTGCCGCCGCTGGCGACAGAGCGGGCAATAGGTGATTTTGATGGGACAGGGCCAATCCTGTTGAGCACCCTGTAGTCCGCTGTGCGCCGCTTAGCGGTCTTTCGCAGAAATGGGCTAGGAGACCGTTGTGGGTCGACAAGAGAAACTCCGACGCGCTATTGAGTGGTTGGTCAGGCTGCGACCCGGCGGGTTCCGGCGAGGTTTGATCGAAGGTACCTCTCGCTTGACGATGTCGAGCGGACAACGCGATACTGGTCCTACCCATGAACCACCACTGTGGTACACCAGTCAAATCTTGGCGATTTTTAAGTAATTGATATAGATGTAAATCTTGGTGGATTTCAGGAATCCCTCCCTCTCCGCCGTCTTCCCGGGAGACACGGGTCTCGCCGGGCATCATGCAAGGCTCCGGTGCACCGTTTCGGTGGCCGGGCGATCCGGTCAATGGCAGGCCGGGTCGGTCCCCCCGCGGCGATAAACTGTGAACCCCGTCAGGCCCGGAAGGGAGCAGCGGTAGCAGTGGACTCGGGCGCCGGGGTGAGGCTGGCCCGGGCTGCCCCCTTTGCCAATCTTCTCGAAGGTATTGTCAGGCCTCAGCGGCTCCCTGAGCCGTCGTGGCAAGGCGCGAGAAGGGAGTCTAGTGGCGCTACACGACCGACGAGCAACACCGTCCACGGCGGCTCTGGGACCTGACAATATCTTCGAGAAGAGTGGTATCCGCGAAGCCGGATGCCTCCGGCCGGAGGCCTGGGTTACAATCACCCGTCATGCTGATGCACCTTGAACCGGGCGGTCCGTCCCGATGAGCTACATGGCCCTGGCACGCAAGTGGCGGCCCCACACGTTTGCCGAGATGGTGGGGCAGGAGCACGTGCTGCGTGCGCTGGTCAACGCGCTGGACCAGGATCGCCTGCACCACGCCTTCCTGTTCAGCGGGACCCGGGGCGTGGGCAAGACCACCCTGGGCCGGATCCTGGCCCGCTGCCTGAACTGCGAGCAGGGCGTTTCCTCCGAGCCCTGCGGCAGCTGCTCCGCCTGCCGGGAGATCGACGAGGGCCGCTTTGTCGACCTTATCGAGGTGGACGCCGCGTCGCGCACCAAAGTTGATGATACCCGGGAGATGCTGGACAACATCCAGTACGCTCCGAGCCGGGGCCGCTTCAAGGTGTACCTCATCGACGAGGTGCACATGCTCTCCAACCACTCTTTCAATGCGCTGCTCAAGAGCCTGGAGGAACCGCCGCCGCACGTGAAGTTCGTGCTGGCAACCACCGATCCGCAGAAGGTCCCCGTGACGATCCTGTCGCGGTGCCTGCAGTTCAGCCTCAAGCGCCTCTCGCGACCCTTGATCCAGGGGCAGCTCGAGCGCATCACCGGCAGCGAGGGCATCAGCGCGGAGCCCGCCGGCCTGGTCCAGATCGCGTCGGCGGCCGACGGCAGCATGCGCGATGCCCTGAGCCTGCTGGACCAGGCGATCTCCTTCGGTGGCGGGGCGGTGACCGGCACGGATGTGGCGAGCATGTTGGGCGCGATCGATCGCGGTCACATCGGCGTGCTGCTGCGGGCGCTTGCCGATGGTGATGGCGAGGCGCTGATGAAGGCCGCGGCACGCCTGGAGGAGCTGACTCCGGACTACACGGCCGCCCTGGACGGCCTGGCCTCGACCCTGCAGCGTGTCGCCCTGGCCCAGATCGTTCCCGGGGCAACCGGTGACGTGGACCTGGACGCCGAGCTGGTCGCCGAGCTGGCTGAGGTGCTGGAGCCCGAGGATGTCCAGCTGTATTACGAGATCGCACTGTTGGGAAAACGTAACCTGCCGCTGGCACCGGATCCCCGCGGGGGGTTCGAGATGACACTGCTGCGCATGCTCGCGTTCCGCCCGGCCGGGATGGTGGACGGGCCGGCCTCGGCCCCCGAGGCGTCAACGGTACCGTCACGGCCACCCGGGGACGGCTTGCCGGGCCAACAGGGCCTGTCGGCCGTGACCATGGCCCGTGGGAGCGCCAGCCAACGTAGCCGGGCGCCGGCCGCGCCCGGGCGCGCAGAAGCCGGTCCGCCAGCGACACGCGCGACAGCCGACACAGGGGACGCCGATCCGCGGCGAGCCGCGGGATGCTCCGCGACGGGGAAGGGCGCCGAGCCGCTGCCGGACTGGTCGGCGCTGGCCGCCGGGCTGGAGCTGGGCGGCATCGCCCGGGAGCTCGCCCACAACTGCACCGTGGCGTCGCGCGAAGGGAACGTGCTGCGGCTGGCGCTCGATCCCGCGCATTCCCAGATGCACACGCCCGCGGCGGCGCAGCGTCTGCAGAAGTCCGTGCAGCGCTTCCTGGGCGAGCCGGAGTTGCGGGTGCGTATCGAGATCGGCGCCACTGCGGGGAACACTCCGGCGCAGCGGGAGGCGGACCGCCGTGCCCGCCGGCAGGAGGAGGCGGTACAGGCGGTGGAGACGGATCCCAACGTCAAGGCGCTGCGCGACCGGTTCGGGGCCAAGCTGTTCACCAATTCGATCAAGCCCGTGGACTGACATCGGTACAGCGGCACACGGGTCAACCTGTTCAGGAGGTCAGTATGAAGGGCGGAATGGGTAAGCTGCTCAAGCAGGCCCAGGCCATGCAGGAGAACCTGCAGCGGGCCCAGGAAGAGCTTGCCGCCATGGAGGTGACCGGGCAGTCCGGCGGCGGCATGGTACAGGTGGTGATGACCGGCAAGCACGAGGTGCGCCGCGTCCAGATCGACCCGTCCCTGCTCGAGGACGATCGCGAGATGCTCGAGGACCTGATCGCGGCCGCAGTCAATGACGCCGTACACCGGGTCGAGGAGACCACCCAGGAAAAGTTCTCCGGCCTGACCGGCGGCATGAACCTGCCGCCCGGCTTCAACCTGTAAGCGTCGGCGATGGCGTACTCGCCGCTGCTCGGCCGGCTCATCGAAGGCCTGCGCGTGCTGCCCGGCGTGGGCCCGAAGTCCGCCCAGCGCATGGCGTTCCACCTGCTCGAGCGGGATCGCGAGGGTGCGTGCGACCTCGCCTCGGCCCTGCAGGCAGCGGTGGAAGGGATCGGACACTGCAGCCGCTGCCGGATGTTCACCGAAGGCGAGCTGTGCCACGTGTGCCGCTCCGGCCGACGCGATCGCAGCGTGCTGTGCGTGGTGGAAACGCCGGCGGACGTGCTGGCGATCGAGAATGCCACCGACTACCAGGGCCTATACTTCGTGCTGATGGGGCGCTTGTCTCCTCTGGATGGCATCGGCCCGGACGAGCTGGGGATGGACCTGCTTGCCAGCCACATGGCCGGTGAGGTTGAAGAGGTGATCCTGGCCACCAATCCGACCGTCGAGGGCGAGGCAACTGCCCACTACATTGGACAGCTGGCGGCGGAGCGCGGCGTCAGGGCAACGCGCATCGCGCACGGCGTGCCCGTCGGCGGTGAGCTGGAATACGTGGACGGGGGTACGCTGTCCCATGCCTTCTCGGGGCGGCGTCCCCTGTAATGCACCGATCGCGCCCAGCGGAGGCCGTGGAGGCGGAACGCATGGCGGACTGTATCTTCTGCGATATCGTGAGCGGTGATGTCCCTTCGGACATCGTCTATGAGAACGAATACATTGTCGCCTTCCGCGACATCAATCCGCAGGCGCCCGTACACGTCCTCGTGATCCCGCGCCGGCATGTGGATAACATCAACGCTCTCACCGCCGAGGACGCCGACATGGTCGGACGCCTCTATCTGGCTGCGCGGGACGTCGCGCGCCAGGAAGGCCTTGCCGAGCGTGGCTACCGTACCGTGATGAACTGCAACCACGAGGCCGGCCAGACCGTGTTCCACCTCCATCTGCACGTGCTGGGCGGACGCCGGTTGCGCTGGCCCCCCGGCTGATCCGCAGCATGCCGCGGCGCCATCCCGGCAGGGCCTTCATTCGGCAAGCAGTGCGTCCACCTTGGCCGCGCAGATGAAATCGTTTTCCGACAGACCGCCGATGGCGTGCGTCGAGTAGCTCACCTCTGCCTTGTTGTAGCCGAAGGTGACGTCTGGATGGTGGTCTTCCTGGTGGGCGATCCAGGCCACCGCGTTAATGAAGGCAGTGGTGTGGTAGTAGTTGCGGAACTTGAACGCGCGGCTGATCCCGCGCCCGTCCTCCCAAAGGGTCCAGTCGTCATGCACCTCGCGCAGGTACCGTTCGACCTCGCTGCCCTCCAGCGGCGGCGTGCCGCCCTCGCAGGGCTTGCAGTGCTTGCCTGTCAGGTCGTTCATTGCGGTCCTCCCGATATTGTGCGCTGGCAAGGATCCTCATCTTAACGTTGCCATCGACGGTCCCTGCAAGGGTGCAGCTGGAACTGGCAATTCAGTGGATCCGGCTAGTACCATGCTTGTCCTCCCGCACGCACAAGGAGCCCGGCATGGCGTTGAGCCCAGACAACCTGATCTGGATCGATCTGGAGATGACCGGCCTGGACACCGACCGGGACCGGATCATCGAGATCGCCACCATCGTCACGGACAAGGAGCTCAACATACTCGCCGAGGGGCCCGTGCTGGCCATCCATCAGCCCGAATCCGTACTGGCGGCAATGGACGAATGGAACACGCGTCAGCATACCGGCTCGGGCCTGGTCGAGCGGGTCCGTTCCAGCCACGTGACGGAGGCCGAAGCCGCCGACCAGACGCTGGAGTTCCTCCGCCAGTGGGTGCCGCCGGGCGCATCGCCGATGTGCGGCAACAGCATTTGCCAGGACCGCCGCTTCCTGCACCGGCTGATGCCGGAGCTGGAGCGCTACTTCCACTACCGCAACCTTGACGTCAGCACACTCAAGGAGCTCGCCCGGCGGTGGGCCCCCGAAATCGCGGATGGCTTCCGCAAGCAGGGCAACCACCGGGCCCTGGATGACATTCGGGACTCGATCCGGGAACTGCAGTACTACCGTCCGCAGGTCTTCGCCGGGAGCGGGATACGGCAGCTCTGAGCAGGTATGGCGCGGGTCCGGAATCAGGGCATGTTTCCTCCCGGTGCTTCTGTTGGCCTTTCGGCAGACCGATTTCAGGCGGATCCGGCCGCGTGCCGTTTGGCTGGCGGGAACCTCCGGGCGGTGCGCCACCGACCCCGGATGCTGTGCCCGCCCGCGACCCGGCTCGCGTGGTGACCGGGCTGGCAAACCTGCTGGGCGTACCGCTCGCCGCCGCAGGCCTGTGCCTGGATCCGGTCCGAGTGGCCAGACAAGCACCGTCGCGGCCCTGTTCAGCGCGGTTCCGGGTTCCGCCTCTTGCTACATCCTGGTGCGGCAGCTCGGCGGGGATACACGGCTGATGGCCATTATTCTGAGCGTGCCGATGACCATGGCCGCGGGTTCACTCTTCCGACGGTTCCGCTGCTCGCGATGCGCCTGCGGGCGTTTCCACCCGGGGCGGCTGGCGACGGAGCGCCAGCACGCCGGCCAGCACCACCAGGACCATTCCGGCAATGGTCACCGGACCGGGCGTCTCGCTCCACAGGAACCAGCCGTAGATGCCCGCAAACACGACTGACGTATAGATGAACGGGCCGACCTGCGCGGCCGGTGCCAGCGAGTAGCCGGTGGTCATCAGCAACTGCCCGATGGTGGCGAGGAGTCCGACCAGACCCAGCAACAGTACGTCAACGCCCGAGGGTGTACGCCACGTCCACAGTAGCGGAACGGCGGAAAGCAGCGTGCCCAGCAGCGAAAAGTAGAACACGATGCGCGCGGCGGGCTCGGTCGCCGACAGTCGACGGATACTGGTCATCGCGGTAGCGCCCAGCATGCCGGCCAGCAGCGCCACCAGCCCGGCCGGCTGGAACAGCCCCGGGGTTGGCTTGAGGACCAGCATGATGCCGATGAAGCCGAGGACGATGGCGACGCGTACGGCCGGCGCCACCGTCTCCCCCAGCCAGAAGTAGGCGATGAAGGGAATGAACAGCGGCGCGCTGTAGTTCAGAAGCACCGCCTCCGACAGCGCCAGATGCGGGATCGCCCAGAAGAAGCAGTACATCGCCGAGAGCCCGACCACGACCCGGAGGACGTGGAGGCGCAGGCGGCGCGTCCCGAGGCCGGGGCGCACCCGGACCAGCCACGGGACCAGGGCGAGCAATCCGAACAGGTTGCGGAAGAAAACCACCATGGTATCGGGCAGGTCGGTCGAGACGACCTTGATGGTGGCGCCCATGGCGGCGAAACAGGCGGCGGCAAGCACCACCGACAGCGCCCCGCGGGCCGGATCGTGGTTTGTCATGGGCAGGTTCCATCGGGCACGAGGGTCGCCGGCCGCGGCAGGTTCCTGCCCCGGCCGGCATCGCCTCGTGCTCAGGATTCCACGGGCGTGTCGGGGTTGTTCCCCCAGTCGGACCAGCTGCCCGGATAGCCGCGCAGGCGCGTATAGCCCAGTGCCCTGAGCACCGCGAACGTATGCGAGGAACGCATGTGGCTCTGGCAATAGGTCACGATCTCGCGGTCGGGGGTGATCCCGGCCGCCTCGAACATCGCGCGCAGCTCGGCGGCAGGGCGCAGGCGCAGGTTCCGGTTGTAGTCGAGCGTCCGGTTCCATTCGACGTTGATCGCGCCGGGGATGTGTCCGCCCCGGGAGGCACGCAGGTCACGGCCCGCGTACTCGTCGGGAGAACGCACGTCCAGAAGTACCACGTCGGGGTCCTTGAGGTGGTCAAGGATATAGCCGCGGGTAGCCACTACATCGCTGCTGGCCTTGGCGGCGTAGCTGGCGCCGCGCGGCACTTCCGCCTGTCGCTCGATCAGGTTACCCTCCTCGCGCCAGGCCACCAGGCCACCGTCGAGTACGGAGACCCGCTCGTGACCGAGCACCGCGAGCGTGTACAGCAACCGCCCCGCCTTGGGCCCGTTGGCGTCGTCGTAGGCCACAATGTGAGTGTCCGGCGCAATGCCTACCTCCGCCAGGACGCGGCAAAGCGCGTCGGTGCCCGGCATCAGGCCCATGACGGGAGGCTCCGACGTCTGCAGCGCCGCGACGTCCAGATTTACGGCCTCGGGCACGTGACCCTGCAGGTAGTTATCCCAGCTGCTGAGATCGACCACACACAACTGCGGATCATCCACGCGGGCAGCGAGCTCACTGGGCTCAAGAAAGGTGGGCGTTTTCCGGGTCATGCAGCGCCCCTCCCAGGGCGGCTTGATACTGGGTGTCTGCCGCCCAATTTAACCCTTCCGGGCAGTGCAGGGCTAGGGCGCGTTCACGGTCCTGGACGGCACCGCCCTGTGGCGTCGTTCTTCCGCCTCCACAAAGGGATGCGGCTCCCGTATCGAAGGTACCTTCGGCGCCCTTGTGGCCCCCGAATCCCCTCTTGCTTCGCCCCTTGGCGGCACCCGTTCCCGAATCCGGGGTATCGCGCTGCCGCGTCAGCGGCAAAGACCGGATTCGGGTGGTCACCGAAGGCGCTTGCGGGCATGGCGGGTGGATATTGCGCGCACCCCCTGTAGCCCCCTGTTCCTGCCCACTCCCTGTCTGCATCAGAAGGGCGCGTCACAAGGGAAAGATAGCACGGTATCGCGCGTTCACGCGGCAAACGGGAGCGCCGCGTTACAATACCTGGTGATGCGTGTCCGGAAGCAAAACCGATGAGCATCCCCGACCCGCGCCTGGTCACCCGCGACGAGCTGTGGCGGGAACTGGAAGCGCTGCAAGGCGAGGAGCTCGATCCGGAGGTGGGCCTGTATGGGCCGGACTCCGCGTTCTGGGCCCTGGGAAGGCATTCGCTCGCGTTCCTGGGGGCGGCGCGGGCTGCGCTGCTGCAGCTGGCGCACCCCTGGGTGGCGAATGCCATCGACCAGCACTCGCGCACGCGGAGCGACCCGCTCGGGCGCTTCCGCGGGACCTTCCGCTTCGTCCTGACCATGGCCTATGGCACCCTGGATCAGGCGATGGAGGCCGCGCTGTCGGTGCACGAGATCCATGCCCGCGTGCGCGGTGAGCTAGTCGAGGTGGCTGGCTCGCACCCCCGGGGCGAACGCTACGAGGCGAACCAGATCGATGCCATGGTCTGGGTCCAGGCGACCCTCTGGGAAACCTCGGTAATGCTGTACGAGCTGATCCTTGGGCCCCTGGACGAGACTTTCAAGGAGCGCTATTACCAGGAATCCAAGCGTTTCGCGCGCCTGTTCGGCATCCCGCGGGAGGCGCTGCCGGCAGACTGGCCGGCGTTCGTCGCCTACAACCGTGCCATGTGGGATTCGCCGGTGCTGGGAGTGGGCGAGGTCGGGCGGGAGCTGGGCGATTTCCTGTTCCGGGTGCACCCGCTGCTTGCACCGTTGCTGCGACGCTACCGCCTGTTCACCGCCATGCTGATGCCGGCCCGGCTGCGCGAGGGCTTCGCGCTGCCGCCGGATACCCCGGACAACCGCCGTCGGTATGAGCGGATGCTGTGGCTGCTCCGTCAAAGCTGGCCGCACCTGCCGCGCAGGCTCCGCTACCTGCCGGTGTATCTCGAAGCACAGCGTCGCCTGCGCGGCAAGCGTGGCCCGGATCCTGTGACTGCTGTGATGAATCGGCTGATGGTCGGACGCTACCGGCTGGTGTCGTGAAGCGGCTGGATGCCGCGGCGCCGTGTATCGCAAGAGCGGCCCAGGCGGGAAGCCGGCGCCGTCCGGGAGCGAGTTGCTCCGGCCGGACGGCGGTTCGTCGAGGCACGCAGGGCGCACGCATGGCCCGGGCCAGTGACTCTCCGGCATGCCAGGGGACCAACCGGCCGAAGTGCCGCAGCACCCCGAAGCGACCGGCGGCAAGCGGGAACCCGCGTTTGCCGGTTGCGACGCGGGAAAAGGCCATGGACGGACTTTTTCAGCAGCGCCTTAGCGCCCCTTCCAGACAGGCTCGCGCTTTTCCATGAAGGCGGCGATGCCCTCCCGGGCATCCTCGGTCTCGAGCGTCTTCCCCAGCATGCCGATCAGGTAGGTGACCGCCTCGTCGAAGGGCATCAGCTCCTGCTCGTAGAACGCCTCCAGACCCAGGCGCATGGTCGCAGGGGCGAGACCGGCCAGCTCATCGACCAGCTCCAACACCGCGCCGTCCAGCTCGGCGGCGGGTACGGCGCGGTTGATCAGCCCGCAGTCAGTGGCTGCCGCCGCGTCCAGCTTGACGCCACGCATGATGAAGTCCAGCGCCGTGCGCCGCGGCATTACCCGGAACAGGCCCGCCATCACCATGTGTGGCCAGATGCCGCGCTTGATTTCCGGGGCGCTGAAGGTGGCGTGGTCGGCGGCGATGACATGCGTGGCGTTGCATACCAGTAGCAGCGCACCGGCAAGCACCGGACCCTGGACCTTGCAGATGCTGGGCTTGCACATGCGCCGCAGGCGGATGCTCAGCGCGTGGATCTCGCCGCGCTTCGGCACCGTGCTGGTGGTGTTCGGCACTTCGCTCTTGCCCATCGTGGACAGGTCGGCGCCGGCACAGAAGACGTCGCCCTCGGCCTGGATCACCACGACGCGGACCTCGGGATCCTGCCCGGCGACGTCGAAGGCGTAGATCAGCTCGTTGGTCATCACCGGGTTGATGGCGTTCTTGCGCCGCGGACGGTTGAGCGTCAACGTCATGACGTGGTCGCTGACATCGACCCGGATCGCCTCAAACACCAGCCCGTCCAGGCTCAGGCGCTCGTTGTCGGAATGCTTGCTCATCTCGTTGCTCCTCGTCTCCGCCAGGGTCGCGGGTCAAACCGGGCGCACGCCAGCCCTGCGCCACGGGTGCTCGACCTGCTTGACCACTTCCCGCATGTTCATCGCAATCTCCCGCTTACGCGGTGAGGTACTCGGGCGGGACCAGGCTACGCGGTGCCTCGATCACGCGCGCCCGCAGGTACTCACCCAGCGTCTTGGCCTGGGGGTCCATACGGCTCGAGGCGGACACGCCCTCGCCGAGCAGGCCGCGAATGTAGAAGTTGACGCCGTTGAGGTTGGGGAACTCGTAGCGCTCGATGGTGTACGGCGCCAGGTCGCGCAGCAGTTCCGCGAGCTTGTTCTCCGTGAGAAAGCTCTCCAGGAAGGCGTAGGCCTCCGGCGTGCGCCCCCACACGCCCAGGTTGGCGTTGCCGCCCTTGTCCCCGGCGCGGGTGGCGAAGATCCGCCCCAGGGGCACGCGCAGCGTCTCGCCCCCCGGCGGCTGCGCTTTCCGCGGACCGATGCGCGGCACCTCGACTTTTGGCAGGTCCAGGATCGCGCTGGGCTCGACCTCGACGGTCTCGCCGCGCACGTGCACGATCTCGCGGATCTTGTCCGCCCCCACGATGGCCGGCCAGTACGCCAGGTAGGGGCTGCCGCCGCCAGGCGGGCCGCTCAGAGTGAAGCCCGGGATGTTGGCCAGCGCAAGCTCCACCAGCTTGGCCGAAAAACGCCGGCCGACGAGGTTGCTGTCCTTCGCCACCACGCTGATGCGCAGCTGAGCGAAGGCCTCCTCGTTGGAGGGCGGGTCGGCCTTGTCCGAGCGCACCAGCTGCACAGCGACCTTCTGGAACTGGTCCTTGCCCCCCAGGGAGTTGAACAGCGTGTTCTCGACCACGCGCGCCTTCTCCTCGATGTCCAGGCCGGTCAGGATCACGGTCATGTCATTGCGATGTCCGCCCAGGGTATTCATCGACACCTTGTGGCCGACCGGCGGGCTGGACCCGCGCACACCGCTCACCGCCACCCGGTCCTCGCCCTCCTGGGCGATTTTTATGGTGTCGAAATGGGCGGTAACGTCCGGGTTGAGATACTCGGGCGTGGCGATCTCGTACATCAGCTGGGCGGTAACCGTGCCCACCGAGACGAGGCCGCCCGTGCCCGGATGCTTGGTGATTACGAAGGCGCCGTCGGGGTGCATCTCGGCCAGCGGGTAACCCACGCCGTGGTAGCTCGGCACTTCCTGGAAGAAGGAGTAGTTGCCCCCCGTGGCCTGTGCGCCGCACTCGATGATGTGGCCGGCGGCCAGCGCGCCGGCAAGGGCGTCGTAGTCGTCGCGCTTCCAGCCGAACTTCCAGGCAGCCGGGCCCATCGCCACGGCCGCATCGGTTACGCGTGGGGCAACCACGATGTCAGCGTCCCGCTCCAGCGCTTCCTTGATACCCCAGCAGCCCAGGTAGGCATTGGCAGTGACCGGCATCAGGTCGGACTGGTCCAGCGGCGTGCCCCGGTCCAGGTGGGCGAAGGTTTCGCCCGCCTGCTTGAGCTTGTCGAGGCGCGGCATCAGGTCGTCGCCCTCGATCCAGGCAACCTTCGGCGACAGGCCCAGGCGCTGCGCGATCCCCTGCAGCGCCCGGGCCATGCCCGCCGGGTTGAGCCCGCCCGCGTTGCTGACCACCTTGATGCCGCGCTCGAGACAATCGCCCATGACGTCTTCCATCTGCTTCAGGAAGGTGCCCACGTAACCCTCGCTGGGCTTCTGGGACTTCTTCCGGAACAGGATGGCCATGGTCAGCTCGGCCAGGTAGTCGCCCGTGAGCACGTCGATGGGGCCGCCGTCGATCAGCTCCCGCGCGGCCTCCAGGCGGTCACCGTAGAAGCCGCTGCAGTTGCCGATGATCAGCTTCCGCGGGTCTTGCTCAGGCATGCTTCGCTCCTTGCTGCTGCGACGCCGGGAGTGTCGGCGCCGTCCGGTTCAGCTCTCGCCCTGATCCTCGCGCAGCCACTCGGGCACATAGGCGCGCTGGAAGCCGTTGAACGGGTGCGACAGGTGGTGGTCGGGCAAGGGCATCATCTGCGCATACAGGCTGATGCCGCCGTCGACCTTGAGCGAGGCGCCGGTGGTGTAGACCGAGGCGGGCGAGAGCAGGAAGGTGATCGCGGCGCTGATCTCGCTCTCCGTGCCCAGGCGCTTCAGCGGCACCTGATGGCGTACCCCCCGGATGTGGTCGCGCATCGAGACAGCGTAGGTCTCCAGCCCGCTGGAGGCGATCACCCCGGGCAGGATGGCGTTCATGCGCACGTTGAAGCGCCCCCACTCGACCGCGGCGGTCTTGACCAGGTTTTCGACCCCGGCGCGGGCGGCGCCGGAGTGGCCCATGGTGGGCATGCCGTTGGTGATGTCGGCGAGGATGCACACGATGCTGCCGCCGTGTTCGCTCATGTACTTATTCACGGCCTCGCGGGAGACCAGGAACGTGCCCACCAGGTTGTTGCGCACCACGGTCTCGAAGCCCCTGCGCGAGATCTGTTCCAGCGGCGCGGGGAACTGGCCGCCGGCGTTGTTGACCACGCCGTCGAGGCGGCCGTGGCGCTCCAGCAGCGTGGCAATGCCGGATTGCACCGGCTCCTCCTCGCGGATGTCGAACTGCAGCCAGTCCGCCTTGCCGCCGTCAGCGGCGATCTCCGTGCTGACCTTGTCCAGCTTGTCGGGATTGCGTCCGCTGATCACAACGGTCGCGCCCAGCGAGGCCAGCTCATGGGCGGTGCAGCGGCCGATCCCCGATCCGCCGCCGGTGACCAGGATCACCTGGCCGTCGAACAGCCCTGCGCGAAACACGGATTGGAATTTCACCTGTCCAGCCTCCCGGGTTGTCGAGCGGGCGGGTGCGCACGGGCGGGCGCTCCGGACCGCTACGCTCCGGCGCGCCGCCGTGCCGAAGGGGGCCCAAGAAATTTCAATATATCAGAGGCTTGTGCGTCCGGTGCCGCCGCGGTCCGGATCCCGGTTAGCCGACTCCCGCAGACGGCGGTTGCGCTAAGCAAGCGCTTGCTTGATTATCTTGCCTGAAGTGAAGCCTAAGTGATAGCGTCTCACGCCATTCCGGGATCAGCCCGCGGTCCCGCGGGTGACCCGCCATATTCGGGAGATCCCGTCCGCCCATTCGTCCAGGAGGACTCAAGCTGGGCAGCGAGGAGCAGCGCAAGCGTTACATCAAGGATATCCTGAACGCCGGGGAGATCTGGTGCCAGGGCTTCGCCGAGTCCAGGAACGGCTCCGATCCGGGCAACGGCCAGATACGCGCGACGTGCTGGACACCGCCCGCAAGGCGTGCCGCGATGGCCGCCCCGTGCGCGAGGATCCATACGTGCGCGATCGCATGGTGCAGTGCATGGTCGAGGAGCGGACCATCCGGCAGAACCGCCGCCGCGCTCACAGGCAGAAGCGGCTGACTCCGGGGCCGGGAGCTGGCAGCGATGCTGATGAACAAGCTCATGGGCTCGGAACACATGCGCCGGCTGAGCGCCTTCGCGGTCAACCTGCAGGGCGGCAACGGGGCATTCGGCCAGACCCTGGAGTAGGTCAAGACGCGCAAGCTGTTCGGCAAGGTCATCGGCTGTCACGCCCGGCTATTCGTCCGCCGCGCCCAGTGGACCCGCCACAGCTTCGGCGACGCGGCCCACCGCCGCCACCTGGTGGCGGAATTGATGCTCTGAGCGACGCGCACCGCGGGCTCTTGGCCAGCGACCTGCGCGGAGGCGGTCTCGATGCCCCGAAAACGTGAACTGAAGCTGTCCGCGGAGCGCCTGCAGCAGCTCCTGGCTGACTATTTCCCGCACATGCAGGAGGGGCGTTTCGTGGTCGAGGAGGCGGCGCCCATGGGGGTCACCGTGCGCATGCCGTTCGACGACGCCCACCTGCGGCCCGGGGGCACGGTATCGGGGCCGTCTCTCATGGCCCTGGCCGACACCGGCATGTACCTGGCCGTTTTGGCCGTGATCGGCGAGCAACCGCTCGCCGTCACCTCCAGTCTTAATATCAATTTCCTGCGAAAGCCCCGCCCCGCGGACGTGATTGCACGCACCACGCTGCTGCACCTCGGCCGGCGACTGGCCGTGGGCGAGGTGCACATGTACTGTGAGGGCGACGGGGAGGCCGTCGCGCAGGCCACGGTGAGCTACGCGCTTCCGGCTTCCGGCTGATTTCGGCCGCGCGGGGCGGCAGCGCCAGGCGTGGGGTTCCGTTTCGCCTGACGGCGAAGCGGGCGTGCGGATGTTCGGGAGCTGAGCGGAGTCCGCAGGAGCCTGGCCGGCTGCTGCCGGCCGCCGGGGTTGGAGCAGACCCCCGCGGCCGGTCGGGCAGATGCCGGCGTACCAGTCGTAGCCCCGGTCTTCCCGGTAGCCGCCCCGTCGGCGCCCGATGTGGTCCAGGGACCTGGCCAGCTCGATGCGCATTAGGTACTTCGCCATCTTGTAGCCCAGCCTATGCTCGGCGTGCAGTCGGACTGGCGTTCCGTGGGCCACGACCGGGGTGCGGCCGTTCAGGGCAGACCCCAGCAGGGTCTGCGGGTGGCAGGCCTTGTCGCTTGCGCCGTTCCGAGGTGTCGCATTACGCATGGCCCGGGCAGCAACCCGCCGATGTCTCCGGGCTCCCTCTTGCCGGATCAGGCGTTGCGTGCCATGAGCCCGCCATCGACCGGGATCACCGCGCCGGTGACGAACGAGGCCGCGGGCAGGCACAGGCTCAGCGTCATGTGGGCCACCTCTTCCGGCTCGCCGTAGCGGCGCAGCGCCGTTCGCCGGCGGGCGTAGGTCGCCTTCTGTTGCTCGGGGATGGCCGAGGTCATGCCGGTGCGAATCGGTCCCGGGCAGATGCAGTTGACGGTAATGCCCTCTTTGCCGAGTTCGACCGCGAGCGCCCGCGTCAGGCTGGTCACGCCGCCCTTCGCCGCCGCGTAGGCGCTGTTGCGGGCGGTGGCTCCCAGCGCCTCGGTGGAGGCGACGTTGACGATCCGCGGCGCGGCGGAGCGACGTAGCCAGGGCAGCGCGGCACGCACGGTTCGCTGCTGCGCCGAGAGCAGGATGGCGAGGCACTGTTCCCAGGTAGCTTGGTAACCCGGATCATCGATCGCGGTGAATCCGGACACGCCGGCGTTGTTCACCAGGATCTCGAGACCGCCGAAATGCTCCGCTGCTTCGGCGACCACCGAGTCGATTTGCGCCGGGTCGGCCACGTCCAGGGCCCAGGCACGGGTGTTCCCGCCCCGCCCGGCCAGCTCGTCGGCGACCCGCCGCGCGCCGTCACCGTTGCGGTCTGACACCGCCACGGCGGCGCCTTCGGCGGCGAACAGGCGGGCCGTGGCTGCGCCCATGCCGCTGGCGGCGCCCGTGACCAGGACGATGGATCCGCGCAATGAACGCGGGGATGAGACTTGTGCCGGCATGCCGGGGACTCCTTCGTAGCGAATGTGCCGCTGTTGATACCGCTCCGGGGGTGGGCGGTCAATGCGGGCGCCGGACTTTCGCGTCCCGGTCGGGCGCGATCTGTCCCGGCGTCCGGACTCATCCGAATCGTTGTCCCCGGTCAAGGAGGTCATTCCCGTGCGCGGCTAGCCTCACAGCGGAAGGAACGGGAGGTGTTGCACATGGTCGGGGCAGGCAAGGCGTTCATTCTGCGGGCGGCCGCCTATACCGCAGTAAGCGGTGTTGCCCGTCGGTCGTGTGGCGCAACCACGCTCGCTCCTCGCGGCTTGCCACGACGGCACAGGCAGCCGCTGGGACTCGCCCGGACGCTCGCGCAGACCGGAGCCCCCATGAACGTGCCGCCGGACGGCTACCCGCGGGCCGCGACGGCGGGACACGCCGACGACGGGCTCGACATCGCCGTCGGCATGTTCCGCGAGGCGCAGGGCGTGGCCGACATCTGCCGCGATCCGCGCGTGTCCCTGACGGTCAACGGCGGGAGGCACGCCTGGAACCGCATCCAGGGCCCGTCGATGAGTGGTTGTGCCGGAATCATGACGCCGGCGAAGCAGCGGGATCGCGCGAACGAGCCGATGCGGGCAGAGTTTCAGCAGCTGGGGGGTTCGGCGGCGGATCCGTCGATGCAGGCGAAGCGGGCGGCCTCCCGCATCCCCCCGGAAGTCGTCTCGATGCCCGACTACCCGCGCCGGTCGGGCGATCGCGAGCTGGTGCGAGCATGAAGCCTGGGCGCCAGCACCTCGAGCGCCTGTGGAGGGCGCCTACCGCCAGTGATCTGCGCTTCGGGGCAGAGCAGCTGACCTGGCAGCCGACCGACGTGCGGCGCTACCTGGAGCACAGCATCGCGCACGGAACGCCCCTGGCCACCGCGGTCCGGCTGCGCATGCGCGGCGAGATCCGGCTGGGTCGGTGGCGCCCGTTCACCGCCGAGCAGGTCATCTGCAGCGACCGGGGCATGGTGTGGTGCGCTGCCACCCGGGTGGCCGGCCTGGGCCTCGGCGGCTGCGACAGCATCCTGGACGCGGAAGGCGCGATGTGCTGGCGCTTGCTCGGCCTGCTGCCCGTGGTCCGGCGCAGGGGACCCGACATCACTCGCTCCGCGGCCGGACGCATGCAGGCGGAGCACGTGTGGCTGCCCTCGGCGCTGTGCGCGCGGAAGGTGGTCTGGTCGGCGCGCGGACCCGGGCGGATCCGCGCCGTGTTTCCCGTCCTCGGTCACCCGGGCGCGGTAGAGCTGGAGGTGGATCGCGATGGGAGGCTGAGACGCCTGCACATGCAGCGATGGGGTGCGCCGGCCAACTCGCCTTTCAGCTACCTGGATTTCGGCGCCGTGGCCGAGAAGGAGCGCACCTTCTCCGGGTACACAATTCCCTCGCGGCTGCGCGTCGGCTGGTACCCGGGCAGTGAGCGCTTCGAGCACGAGGGAGAGTTTCTCCGGGTGACCGTCGAAAATGCCGCCTTCCGCTAGCCCCGGCACCCGCGCAGGCAGCGTGCGTGCCGGCGACCGGGTGACCCAGAACCGGGGCGATCTGCGATACGATGTAGGCCGTCCAGCGCGTGCCGGACGTCAACGCCGACCCGTAGGCAAGGAGGAGACATGCCCACCAGGCGAGTGGTCACCGGCAACGATGCCCGCGGCAAGTCGTATTTCGTGTTTGACGGACCGACGCCGGGGCATCTCGACGCCGGCGTATTCCAGACGGACGAGATCTGGGTGGACGATCCGGCGCAACCGGACCCGGACGCTCGGCGTGATCCCGTCGACGTCCATCGCCATCACCTGATGCCGCCCGTGGGCGGCTCGACGGTTCGGATCTTCACGTTCCCGCCACAGGCAGAGATGTCGGAGATCACCCCGGAGCTGGTCGAACGCGTCCGTGCCCGCTTCGATACCGGGGACGCCATGGAGGAGGACAATCCCGGCATGCACACCACGCCCACGATCGACTACGGCATCATCCTGTCGGGTGAGATCGACCTGGAGGTGGATGCCGGGGAAGTGCACCTGCAGGCTGGGGACGTGGTGGTCCAGCGGGCCACGCGCCATGCCTGGCGCAATCGCGGTGACCGGCTCTGCAACGTCGCGTTCATCCTGATCAGCAGCCCCAACTACCGCTGAGTCGTACATGGCCCGCGAGCCGCAGAACCAGCTTCCGGGGGGCGGGAAACGATCTACCCGGTGACCACCGGCAAGGTCCTGGAACGCGGCGTGAGCAACCTGTCCCGTGGCCTCCCCGACTTCCCGGTTCCGCAACGGCCCGCCGAGCTTCCGGCCGAGGCGGTCCGGGATGGCCCCGCAACCAGCGGGATTCGCGGCCGGCCAGCGTCTGGTCCGGTTCTGCGTGGGTAACAAAGGCCGGACGCAAGACAGGGCTGGCCGCCGCCGTGCATGTAGCTTGTCACTTGGGCGGCGGAGGCGGCGGCGGATATGCTGTGGGCCCGTAGTAGCGCGTGCCCGGAACCAGGTTCCCCTTGGCGTACATGCACTGGGCGTAAGCGATGTCGTAGCGTCGCTGCAGCGAGCTTGCGGCGATGTCGGCATTGCTGGCGCCGATCATGGTGCCGAGGACCATGCCGGTCGCGGCTCCGGCGCCGGTGGCGTCGTGCCGTCCGGAGCTGAGCGCTCCGACAGCAGCCCCGGCGGCCGCTCCCACGGCGGCACCGGCGGCGACGTTCCGGGCCGCCGCCTGGGACGGCTCCTCTCCGATGCTGGCGAGGGCGTACTGGCGGCACTCCCGATCCTCGCGGACGAAGACCGAGAAGGGCTTGCCGGGGGCCGGCATCACGGCGATATTCGGGCCCGTGGGCACGGAGGCACAGCCCGTGAAGACAGGCAGGCCCAGGAGCAACAGCCATGGGATTCGGCGGTGGCGCATCACGGCTGTCCCTGCGGCGGCGGCGTGGCATTCTCGGGCGAGCCGCCGGACGGGCTGGCGGGGACCTTCTGCCAGCCGCCCGGGCACTCGCTGACATAGGGGTAGTAGCTCTGCGATCCCGGACAGTAGTACCAGTACTGCGGCGGCGGCGGGGCCGAGGGCTCGTTGACTATCGCTGCCGGCGGCGCCGGTTCCACCACCACGGTCGGATAGGGGTAGATGGGGGCCGGATACAGGTACCAGGAGGTTCCCACGATCCACCACCAGCCGAAGTAGGGCCCGTACCAGCCCTGGTACCAGTGACCACGGTGCCAGTAGCGGGGCACGGGGCGCGAGTGATAGCGCACCGGAGAGCCGTGGTACGGGTAAATGAACCGGAAGCGGGTGTCGCGCCGGACCGGCGGGCGGACATTCCGCGCCGGCGGGTGGGCATTTCCGGGTTTGCGCCGGGGCTTGCGGGACTTCTGCCGCTGGTCGTGGTCGCGGGCAGGCTGGGCCCAGGCCTGGCTTCCGGGTGCCGTGACGATGCTCCCGCCCAGCAGAGTGACAGTGGCGAACAGGGCCGCGGCCAGCATGACTGGCATGCGCCCCCTTCGGCCGGCGCCCGGCCGATCGTGGCCCGGCACGATGTCCTTGTGATGCATGGCTCCATAGCTCCTGGAGACGACCCCGGCGGGCCGTTGTCTGGCGAAATTATAGGCCCGCCGGACGGGCGCTAAGGGTGATTTTTGTAACGATTTGCCAGGAAACCCGCTGTTCGTGGCCTCCGCTTGATCCGGGTCAAGGGTACGTCGCCGCACCCGGCGGCGGATGGGTCGTCCCAAGGGGCCGGGAGTGATCCGGCAGGGCCTGCACCGGCTGCACCGCGAGCCGCTGCTCGCGGCCCTGCTGGTCATGCTCGGCGGCCTCCTGGCATGGCGCCCCGAAAACGCGTTGCGGGTGCCGCAGCTGGTCGACTGGCACACGCTGGCAGCCCTGGCCGGGCTGTTCGTGCTGAGCCGCGGCCTGGAACGAAGCGGCTATCCGTTGCTGCTGGGACGCGCCATCACTGTGCGGGTGCCCGGGCAGCGGCGCGTAGCGGCCCTGCTGGTGCTGCTTTCGGCCGCGCTCGCGGCGGTGGTCACCAACGACGTAGCGCTGTTCATCGTGGTGCCACTCACGCTGGGGATGCGGGGCCGCGGCGATCTGCCGGTAGGACGGCTGGTGGTTTTCGAAGCGCTGGCGGTGAACGCCGGCTCGGCGCTCAGCCCCGTCGGCAATCCCCAGAATCTCTTCCTGTGGCAGGCGTCCGGCGCGAGCTTCGGGGAATTCGCGCGGTGGATGCTGCCGTTCGGCGGCGTGATGCTGGCGCTGGTGCTGGTGGCAGTCCTGCCGGCGTTTGCGTCCGGGGCACCGGCCGCGGCAAGGGACGATGGCGCGCCGTCACTCGATCGGCGGCTGCTGGCCGCCTCGCTCGCGCTCTATCCACTGTTCGTGGTCGCCACGGACAGTGGTCACGCGATCCCTGCCGCGGGCTTCGTGCTGATGCTCTACCTGCTGGCCTTCCCGGTGATTCCGGCCGGCTTGGACTGGGCTCTGCTCACGATCATCGGGCTGATGTTCGCGGACCTGCGACTGCTGGCGGAGGTGCCGGCCGTGGGGGAGGCGATTCGCGCCGGGATTCGGTCTCCGGGGGGAGTGTTCGGCACCGCGGCAGCGACGTCACAGCTGCTGTCGAACGTGCCGGCGGCAATCCTGGTGCAGCGATTCACGCCGGACTGGCGCGCGCTGGCCTGGGGCGCGAACGCCGGCGGCTACGGCCTCGTGGTCGGATCGCTTGCAAACCTGATCGCCCTGCGGCTGGCGGCCGAGCGCGGGCTGTGGCGAGAGTTCCATCGCTGGTCCCTGCCGATGCTGGCCGCAGCCGCGGCGGTGGGGTACGCCCTACTGGCGCTGATACGCTGAAGGGGACCGCCGGGCGGCCGTGCGGCCGCCCGGCGGTCCGACTCCTCGCTCAGGCGCCCTCGGCGCCCACGATGCAGACGCTGCAGACGTTGGAGAAGGGGGCCCCGCCCAGGTTGTGGGTGAGACCCAGCTTCGGATCGGAGAGCTGGCGCTCGCCGGCCCGGCCCTGCAGCTGCAGGTACATCTCGTAGAGCATGCGCAGGCCCGACGCCCCGATCGGGTGCCCGAAGCACTTGAGGCCGCCGTCGATCTGGCAGGGCACGCCGCCGTCGGCGTCGTAGAAGCCGTCCATGACGTCCGTGACCGCGCCGCCCTCGGGCGAGATGAACAGGTCCTCCATGGTCACCAGTTCGGTGATGGAGAAGCAGTCGTGCACCTCCATCATGGAGATCCGCTCGCGCGGCTTCGTGACCCCTGCCTCCTCGTAGGCCTT
Source organism: Gammaproteobacteria bacterium (assembly GCA_035638695.1). Lineage (GTDB taxonomy): Bacteria > Pseudomonadota > Gammaproteobacteria > UBA5335 > SLRW01 > DASQZJ01. The sequence continues at coordinate 34,956 of DASQZM010000054.1, forward strand.
CTTGGCCGCGATGCGCGCGGTGTGGAAGTAGCTGCCGTCCCAGGAGTTGTGCGAGGCCTCCAGGCCGTTGGACAGCGAGAGCTGCAGGGCCTTGACCGTGACCAAGTCACTCTTGCCCAGCGAGCGGGCGATCTCCGGGGTGGTCACGATGGCCGCGGCGGCCCCGTCGGAGACCCCGCAGCAGTCGAACAGCCCCAGCGGCTCGGCGATGATGGGGGCGTTGATTGCCTGGTCCTCGGTGATCTTCTTGCGCAGGTGCGCCTTGGGGTTGATCGAGCCGTTGGCGTGGCTCTTCACCGAAACGTGCGCCATGGCCCGCTTGAGATCGTCCTTGTTGACGCCGTGCTTGGCGCGGTAGGCCGAGGCCAGCTGGGCGAAGTTGCCCGGGGCCGAGCCGTTGAAGCCGATCTGGGGCTGCAGGGTGCCGCGGCTGCCGGCCGGCAGGCCGCCGTAGCCGGTATCCTTGAGCTTCTCCACGCCCAGCGCCAGCGCGATGTCGCAGGCGCCGGCCGCGACCGCGTACACGGCGCCGCGGAAGGCGTCCGAGCCGGAGGCGCAGAAGTTCTCCACGCGCGTGACCGGGATGTTGGGCAGGCGCAGGGTGGTGGAAAGCGGCGTGCCGCCCTTGCCCACGCTCTGCTCGTCGACGTGGGTGGAGAACCATGCGGCCTCGATCTGGTCGGTCTCGATGCCCGCGTCCTGCAGGGCCTCGATGTAGGCCTCCACCATCAGCTCCTCGGCGCCGCTCTCCCAGCGCTCGCCGAACTTCGAGCAGCCCATGCCCAGGACCGCGACCTTGTCTTTGATGCCAGTAGCCATGCTCGTCTCCTCGCGCGGTCAGGCCGCGCCGGTATCGGGGATCGCTTTCCAGAAATACTTGCGGAAGCCGCGCCGCCGGTCGAAGTCCTTG
>DASQZM010000055.1:0-3102 GCA_035638695.1 Gammaproteobacteria bacterium
ACTCTGCCATCAGCGGTCCACCTCTCCGAACACGATGTCCTGGGTCCCGATCACCGCAACCAGGTCCGCCAGCATGTGGCCGCTGACCATCTCGTTGATCGAGGACAGGTGCACGAAGCCCGGCGGCCGGATCTTGACCCGGTACGGCTTGTTGGCACCGTCCGAGATCATGTAGATGCCGAACTCGCCCTTGGGCGCTTCCACCGCGGCGTAGACCTCGCCCTCCGGGGCGCTGTAACCCTCGGTGAAGAGCTTGAAGTGGTGAATCAGCGCCTCCATGTCGTGCTTCATCACCTCGCGCCGCGGCGGCACGACCTTGTGGTCGTCGAGCAGCGTGGGACCCGGGTTCTCCCTGAGCCACCTGACGCACTGCCGGATGATCTCGTTGGACTGGCGCATCTCCTCGACGCGGCACAGGTAACGGTCATAGCAATCGCCGTTGACGCCCACCGGGATATCGAACTCCATCCGGTCGTAGACGTCGTAGGGCTGGGTCTTGCGCAGGTCCCACTCGACGCCCGAGCCGCGCAGCATGGGGCCGGTGAAGCCCAGCTCGATCGCGCGCTCGGGCGAGACCACGCCGATGCCGACGGTGCGCTGTTTCCAGATGCGGTTCTCGGTGAGCAGGGTCTCGTACTCGTCGACCAGCCCCGGGAAGCGTTCGGTAAAGTCCTCGATGAAATCCAGCATCGTTCCCTGGCGGGCCTCGTTCATGCGCTCCAGCTCGCGGCGGCCGCGGTAGCGGTTGGGCTGGTACTGCGGCATGTAGTCCGGCAGGTCGCGCGCCACCCCGCCCGGGCGGTAGTAGGTCGCGTGCATGCGCGCCCCGGAAACCGCCTCGTAGACGTCCATCAGCGCCTCGCGCTCGCGGAAGCAGTACAGGAACACGGTCATGGCGCCGATATCCAGTCCGTGCGCACCGAGCCACATCAGGTGATTGAGGATCCGGGTGATCTCGTCGAACATCACCCGGATGTACTGGGCCCGCAGCGGCGGCTCGATGCCCAGCAGTTTCTCCACCGCCATCACGTAGGCATGCTCGCTGCACATCATGGACACGTAGTCGAGGCGGTCCATGTAGCCGATGCTCTGGTTGTACGGCTTGCTCTCGGCGAGCTTCTCGGTCGCCCGGTGCAGCAGGCCGATGTGCGGGTCGGCATGCCGGATGGTCTCGCCGTCGAGCTCCAGCACCAGGCGCAGCACCCCGTGGGCGGCCGGGTGCTGGGGCCCGAAATTCATGGTGAAGTTGCGAATCTCAGGCATTGTCCTGCGACTCCTCGGCCGTCGAGTCCTGTGCCGTGTGCGGGTAACGCGACTGTCCCCGGATGACCTTGGGCACCAGCACCCGCGGCTCGATGGACACGGGCTGGTACACCACCCGGCCGCGTTCCGGATCGTAGCGCACCTCCACGTGGCCGCTCAGCGGGAAGTCCTTGCGGAACGGATGCCCCACGAAGCCGTAGTCGGTCAGGATCCGGCGCAGGTCCGGATGGCCCTCGAAGTGGATCCCGTACAGGTCGAAGGCTTCCCGCTCGAACCAGTTGGCGGCCGCCCAGATGTCGGTGACCGAGTCGATCACCGGAAACTCCGGATCCGGCGCGTAGGTCCGCAGGCGGACGCGGAAGTTCTTCTCCAGCGACAGCAGGTGGATCACCACCGCGAAGCGCTTCGGGGATTCCCGGTCGGGATCGCTGTCGGGGTCGTAGCGCTTCACGCCGCGGCTGAAGCCGGAGTCGGTGGCCTGCTCGGCCATCCACTCCGCGTCACCGTAGGCGAGATAGTCCACCCCGCAGAGGTCGATCAGCTGGCGGAAGCGGAACGGCTCCTCGTCCCGCAGGGCGATGGAGGCCTCCCGCAGCCGCTCCGGCGGGACCTCCATGGTGACCTCGTCGGTCCATTCGCTGTAGCGGACCTCGGCGTAGTCGAACTTTTCGGTCAGGGCGGAGGCGAGATTCTCGGTCTTCTGGCTCATTCCGCCCTCCCTCACCTTGCGATGGTACTGGTGCGGCGGATCTTCCGCTGCAGCTGGATGATCCCGTACAGCAGTGCCTCGGCGGTCGGCGGGCAGCCCGGGACGTAGATGTCGACCGGGACCACGCGGTCACAGCCGCGCACCACCGAGTAGGAATAGTGGTAGTAGCCGCCGCCGTTAGCGCAGGATCCCATGGAGATCACCCAGCGCGGCTCCGACATCTGGTCGTAGACCTTGCGCAGCGCCGGCGCCATCTTGTTGACCAGGGTCCCGGCGACGATCATCACGTCGGACTGGCGCGGGCTCGGGCGGAAGATGACCCCGAAGCGGTCCATGTCGTAGCGGGCGGCGCCGCAGTGCATCATCTCGATCGCGCAGCACGCCAGCCCGAAGGTCATGGGCCAGAGGGAACCCGTGCGCGCCCAGTTGATCAGCTTGTCGGCGGAGGTGGTGACCACACCTCTTTCCATTACGCCTTCTATTCCCATTCCAGAGCCCCCTTGTTCCACTCGTAGATGAAGCCGACCACGAGGATGGCGAGAAACACCGCCATGGCCACCAGACCGAACGCGCCGATCTTGTCCAGTGATACGGCCCAGGGGAAGAGGAAGGCGATCTCGAGGTCGAAGATGATGAACAGGATGGCGACGAGGTAGTAGCGGACGTCGAACTTCATGCGGGCGTCCTCGAAGGCCTCGAAACCGCACTCGTAGGGCGCGCCCTTTTCCGCGTCCGGGTGGCGTGGCCCGAGGACGAATGCCGCGCCCAGCGGCAAGACGCCAAACAGGATACTGATCACCAGCAGCATCAGTATTGGCAGGTAGTTCTCCAGCATCCGGCGTGGTCCTGTGTCTGAAGTGTCGCGGTTCGGACGGGCCCGGCGTGCATGCACGCGTCAAACGGGTGGCCCGCGGCGCGCAGGCTCCGGGTCGGGAAGGAACCGTCGGCTCATGTGGTGCCGATGGCCGGACTCGAACCGGCACGGCTTGCGCCACTGCCCCCTCAAGACAGCGTGTCTACCAATTCCACCACATCGGCAGGGTATCGCCGCCCGGGAGGAAGTCGCCGGGCGGCCCCGTCAGGCTGGGCGTATTCTACCGCAACTGCCCCGCTATTGCCCACCCTTGGGC
>DASQZM010000056.1:0-2951 GCA_035638695.1 Gammaproteobacteria bacterium
GGTTCGAGTCCGGCCATCGGCACCACATGAGCCAACGGTTCCTTCCCGACCCGGAGCCTGCGCGCCGCGCAGGCATCCGCAAAGGCGCGTACGCGCTCCGGGGCCCGTCCGAACCGCGGCACTTCAGACACAGGACCACGCCGGATGCTGGAGAACTACCTGCCAATACTGATGCTGCTGGTGATCAGTATCCTGTTTGGCGTCTTGCCGCTCGGAGCGGCGTTCGCCCTCGCACCACACAAGCCGGACGCGGAGAAGGACGCGCCCTACGAGTGCGGTTTCGAGGCCTTCGAGGACGCCCGTATGAAGTTCGACGTCCGCTACTACCTCGTCGCCATCCTGTTCATCATTTTCGACCTCGAGATCGCCTTCCTCTTCCCCTGGGCCGTATCACTGAACAAGATCGGCGCGTTCGGTCTGGTGGCCATGGCGGTATTCCTCGCCATCCTCGTGGTCGGCTTCATCTACGAGTGGAACAAGGGGGCTCTGGAATGGGAATAGAAGGCGTAATGGAAAGAGGTGTGGTCACCACCTCCGCCGACAAGCTGATCAACTGGGCCCGTACCGGCTCTCTCTGGCCCATGACTTTCGGGCTGGCGTGCTGCGCGATCGAGATGATGCACTGCGGCGCCGCCCGCTATGACATGGACCGTTTCGGCGTGATCTTCCGCCCGAGCCCGCGCCAGTCCGACGTGATGATCGTCGCCGGCACCCTGGTCAACAAGATGGCTCCGGCGCTGCGCAAGGTGTACGACCAGATGTCGGAGCCGCGCTGGGTCATCTCCATGGGGTCCTGCGCCAACGGCGGCGGCTACTACCACTATTCCTACTCGGTGGTGCGCGGCTGCGACCGCGTGGTCCCGGTCGACATCTACGTGCCGGGCTGTCCCCCCACCGCGGAGGGGCTGCTGTACGGGATCATCCAGCTGCAGCGGAAGATCCGCCGCACCAGCACCATTGCGCGGTGAGGGAGGACGGAATGAGCCGGAAGACCGAAAATCTCGCCTCTGCCCTGACCGAAAAGTTCGACTACGGCGACGTCCGTTACAGCGGATGGACCGACGAGGTCACCATGGAGGTTCCGGCGGAGCGCCTGCGGGAGGCGTCCGTCGCCCTGCGGGACGAGGAGCCGTTCCGCTTCCGCCAGCTGATCGACCTGTGCGGGGTCGACTACCTGGCCTACGGTGACGCCGAGTGGATGGCCGAGCAGGCCACGGACTCCGGCTTCAGCCGCGGGGTCGGGCGCTACGACCCTGGCAGCGATCCCGACCAGGAGTCGCCCAGGCGCTTCGCGGTGGTGATCCACCTGCTGTCGCTGGAGAAGAACTTCCGCCTGCGCCTGCGGGCTTACGCGCCGGACCCGGAGTTCCCGGTGATCGATTCGGTCACCGACATCTGGGCGGCCGCCAACTGGTTCGAGCGGGAGGCCTTCGACCTGTACGGGATCCACTTCGAGGGCCATCCGGACCTGCGCCGGATCCTGACCGACTACGGCTTCGTGGGTCATCCGTTCCGCAAGGACTTCCCGCTGAGCGGCCACGTGGAGGTGCGCTACGACCCCGAACGCGGCCGCGTGGTATACCAGCCCGTGAGCATCGAGCCGCGCGTGCTGGTGCCCAAGGTCATCCGGGGACAGTCGCGCTATCCGCACACGGCGCAGGACGCGCAGGCCGAGGAGTCGCAGGACAATGCCTGAGATTCGCAACTTCACCATGAATTTTGGGCCCCAGCACCCGGCCGCCCACGGGGTGCTGCGCCTGGTGCTGGAGCTCGACGGCGAGACCATCCGGCACGCTGACGCGCACATCGGCCTGCTGCACCGCGCGACCGAAAAGCTGGCCGAGACCAAGCCGTACAACCAGAGCATCGGCTACATGGACCGTCTCGACTATGTGTCCATGATGTGCAACGAGCACGCCTACGTGATGGCGGTGGAGAAACTGCTGGGCATCGAGCCTCCGCTGCGGGCCCAGTACATCCGGGTGATGTTCGACGAGATCACCCGAATCCTCAATCACCTGATGTGGCTCGGTGCGCACGGACTGGACATCGGCGCCATGACCGTGTTCCTGTACTGCTTCCGCGAGCGCGAGGAGCTGATGGACGTGTACGAGGCGGTCTCCGGGGCGCGCATGCACGCGACCTATTACCGGCCCGGCGGCGTCGCGCGCGACCTGCCGGACTACATGCCTCAGTACCAGCCCAACCGCTACCGCGGGCGGCGGGAGCTGGAACGCATGAACGAGGCCCGCCAGGGCACGATGCTGGACTTCATCGAGGACTTCACCGAGCGTTTCCCGGGGCTGGTCGACGAGTACGAGACCCTGCTCACCGAGAACCGGATCTGGAAGCAGCGTACCGTCGGCATCGGCGTGGTATCTCCGGAGCGCGCGATCGAGCTGGGCTTCACCGGCCCGATGCTGCGTGGCTCGGGGGTGGAATGGGACCTGCGCAAGACGCAGCCCTACGACGTCTACGACCGGATGGAGTTCGACATCCCGGTGGGCGTCAACGGCGACTGCTATGACCGCTACCTGTGCCGCGTCGAAGAAATGCGCCAGTCCAACGAGATCGTCCGGCAGTGCGTCAAGTGGCTGCGGGAAAATCCCGGTCCCACGTTGGTCGACGACCACAAGGTCGTGCCGCCGCGGCGGGAAGAGATGAAGCACGACATGGAGGCGCTGATCCACCACTTCAAGCTCTTCACCGAGGGTTACAGCGCCCCGGAGGGCGAGGTCTACGCCGCGGTGGAAGCGCCCAAGGGCGAGTTCGGGATCTACATGATCTCGGACGGCGCCAACAAGCCGTATCGGGTCAAGATCCGGCCGCCGGGCTTCGTGCACCTGTCCTCGATCAACGAGATGGTCAGCGGCCACATGCTGGCGGACCTGGTTGCGGTGATCGGGACCCAGGACATCGTGTTCGGAGAGGTGGACCGCTGATGGCAGAGT
>DASQZM010000057.1:0-4630 GCA_035638695.1 Gammaproteobacteria bacterium
CGTGGGGCTGGGCGTGGCAAGGCCGGCGACCAGCAGGATCGTGGCGAACGGCATCACCACCCAGGGCACGATGCGCAAGCCGGTTCCCGGAAGCCACAGGAAGCGATCATGCGGCAGTCCCGCGTATGCCTCCACCATCCACGCGACCAGGACCAGCGAGACCAGCGAGTAGAGCACCAGGTAGGCCCGTTCCCCGAACCCGCGCACCAGCCTCGCGCGCAGCGGCGTGCTGGACATCCCGAAGTGCGTCACCACGAATGCTGCCGACGCGATCGCCAGCTCGGTATCGCTCACCATTGGTTTCTCCCACGGTCGCGCGGCGGGTTCAGATCGCGCCGGCTCGCTGCAGTCGTTCGATCGCCGACCCGTCGAAACCCCAGTCCCCCAGGACTTCCCGTGTATGCTGTCCCACCTTCGGTGGCCCGCCCTGGATCTCCGGGCGGGTGCGGCTGAAGCGCGGCGCCGGGGCCGGCTGGGTCACGCCATCCAGCTCCACGAAGGCCCGACGGGCGCGGTTGTGCGGATGCCGCGGTGCCTCGTCCAGGTCCAGCACCGGGGCGAAGCACACGTCCGAGCCCTCCATCAGCTCGCACCATTCATCCCGCGTCTTGCTCGCGATCACCTCCGCCAGGCGCGCCTTCAGCTCGGGCCATTGCCGCGGCTCCATCTGCACGTCGAACGCCGGATCGTCGTCGAGCCCGCACTTCTCGCGCAGCAGGGCGTAGAACTTCGGCTCGATGGAGCCGATCGAGATCCAGCGGCCGTCCTTGCACTGGTACGTATCGTAGAAGTGCGCGCCGCCGTCGAGCATGTTGCGGCCACGCTCGTTGCTCCAGAAGCCGCTCGCCTTCATGCCGTAGAAAATCGCCATCAGCATGGCGGAGCCGTCGGTCATGGCCGCGTCGACCACCTGGCCCTTGCCCGAACGCTGCGCCTCGACCAGCCCGCAGGCCAGCCCGAACGCGAGCATCATCGCGCCGCCACCGAAATCGCCCACCAGGTTCAGCGGCGGCACCGGCTTGTCCGGCAGGCCGATAGCGTGCAGCGCGCCACTCAGGGAAATGTAGTTGATGTCATGTCCCGCCGCGTGCGCGAGCGGCCCGTGCTGGCCCCAGCCGGTCATGCGTCCGTAGACCAAGCGGGGGTTGCGCTCCAGGCAGACCTCCGGGCCCAGCCCCAGGCGCTCCATGACCCCCGGCCGAAAGCCCTCGAGCAGGGCGTCGGCCTGATCGATCAGCTTCAGGCACGCCCCGATGCCCTCGGGCTTTTTCAGGTCCAGCGCGATGGAGCGCCGGCCGCGGTTCATCACGTCGTTGGCCGAGCCGGAGCCGGCCGCGCTCTTGCGGTCCACCCGTACCACTTCCGCGCCCATGTCGGCCAGCATCATGGCGCAGAACGGTCCGGGCCCGATGCCGGCCAACTCCACGATCCTGAGGCCCTGCAGTGGTCCCATTTGTCTATCCCCTCATTGCTTCACGAATGTCCGATCCCGGCGCCCCCGGGGCCGCGCGGTGGTCTCCCGGCGTGTGACCCGGCGGAAGGGCTCGGGCAGGTAGCGGGGCTTCCAAAAGCCCGCTCCGGACGGATCCGCCCACTGGCCGGGTACGTAAGCAGGGTGCCGGTGTAGCTCGCCAGCGCCACCACACGCCCCGCGTAGCCGTGGCTGCAGAAGATGTTGCGGTGTTGTGCGGCGCGACCCGCCGCCAGCAGAAAAAACGGCTCGAACGGGATCTTCGGCCCGGAAATCCGGCACCGGGATGCCGCCCGTCATGCCAGCTCCCGGAGATCGACCGATTCGTCGGCCAGCGTGGCCCGATCCACCTGCGCCCGGGCACCGACCAGCTTGCGCCCGGCGATGTACTCCTGGGTCCGGTTGACCGCATCGGCCGCGATCACCACCCCCTCGCGCAGGTAGAAAACCGCGAAGGAGCGTCCCTCGTCCGGGTTTCCGCGGACCACCGTCTGGTCGAAGCCGTGCGAGAGCCCCGCGATCTGCAGCCGTACGTCGTACTGCTCGGACCAGAACCAGGGCACGGGGTTGTACGGCCGGTCCTGGCCGGCCAGCGTCGCCGCCGCAGCGCGGGCCTGTTCGTTGGCGTTCTGCACGCACTCGAGACGCACGCGACGCCCGTAGAGGGCGCTGGGGAAGTTCGTGCAGTCCCCCGCGGCGCAGATGTCCGGCTCGCTGGTGCGCGTATGCTGGTCGACCACGATGCCGTTGTTCACTTCCAGCCCCGCATCCGCCGCCAGGTCGGTATCGGGCAGGATGCCGACGCCGATCAGCACCAGGTCCGCCGGAAACTCCTCGCCGTCCCGGCAGACCACGCGCTCGACCGCCGACCGTCCCTCCAGGCGCGCCACCGGCAGGGAGTTGTGGATCGCAACCCCCTCCTCGGCGTGTATCCGCTCGTAGAAGCGCGAAACGCTCGCCTCGACCACGCGTGACATCACCCGCTCCTCGGCCTCGATCACGCGCACCGCCAGCCCGGCCCGGACCGCCACCGCGGCCACCTCCAGGCCGATGTAGCCGCCGCCGACAATGACCAGGCGGGCCCCCGGGCGGAACTGCTCGCGGATCGCGTCGACGTCGGCCACGGTACGCAGGTAGTGCACGCCTGCGAGATCCACCCCGGGAACGTCCAGGCCCCGTACCCGGCTGCCGGTCGCCAGCAGCAGCCCGGAGTACTCCAGCGAGCTGCCGTCACCCAGCGTCACCCGCCTGCCCGCGGGCTCGATCTTGTCCACCGGGCTGCCCAGGCGCAGCTCCACGTCGTGCTGCCGGTAGAAGGCCTCCGGCTTGATCAGGATGCGCTCGAACGGCAGCTCGCCGGCCAGGTATTTCTTCGACAGCGGCGGCCGCTGGTAGGGAGGCACCGGCTCGGCCCCGACCAGGGTCACCGCGCCCTCGAAGCCGGCGCTGCGCAGGCTGGCGGCTGCCTGCCCGGCCGCCTGGCCGCCACCCACGATCACGATCCGGTCACTCATCCGCGTCGCCCCCGTTGCCAAGTCGAACGTGCCGCAACCCGGGTGGTACCGTACCAGAGCCGCGCCAGACTCATGCCATTAAGTGATGCAAGCCTCCACTGACCGCGGAAACCGCCGCCGATGATCTCGGGCACGCCGCGGGGGCCCGGGGAGTTTCCGGCCTGCCTCGAGCGGCGCCTCCAGACCAGCGTGGCTGTGGAACAGCAGCTGCGGCTTCCTGCGATCTCCTTCCGCCCTGCATCGTTGCCGCGCCTGGTATCGTGATCGCGGACCGGTCGGGCGTGATTGGGGTAATATCGCTCCTCGATCCCAACCCGTGCAGGCAGCCCGATGGCGCAGAGCGACCCCGAATCCGTCACCATTGATACCAGAACCCTGGCTGCCGGCGAAGCGGCGTGGCTCACGATCGACCGCCGCAAACGGCTCAACGCTCTCGACAGCGCCCTGATGGACCGGGTCGCCGAGCAGCTGGGTTCGCTGGCCGAGCGGCCCGGCCTGCGTGCCGTGGTCCTTACGGGAGCCGGCGGCAGGGCATTCATCGGCGGCGCGGATATCGGGGAGCTGGCAGGGGTACGCGACCCGCAAGAGGCCGAGGCGTTCATACGCCGGGTGCACGACGTCTGCCGGTGCCTGCGCGACCTGCCGGTCCCGGTGATCGCCCGAATCGACGGCTACGCGCTCGGCGCCGGTATGGAAGTCGCCGCCGCCTGCGACATCCGCATCGCCTCCACGGACGCCGTCTTCGGCATGCCGGAGGTGAAGGTCGGCATCCCCTCGGTGGTCGAGGCGGCCCTGCTGCCCGGGCTGATCGGCTGGGGCCACACTCGCGAGCTGCTGCTGTTCGGCCGCAACATCGACGCGGATACCGCCTGTCACTGGGGCTTCGTCGATCGTCTCGTGCCACCAGAAGAGTTGGACACGACCATCCGCGAGTACCTGGAGGCCCTTTCGGAAACCGGAGCCCGCGCCGTCATGCTGCAGAAGCGGTTGATCCGGAAATGGGAAACACTTCCCCTCGACGAGGCAATCGAGGCCGGCGTGCGCGCCTTTGCCATGGCCTGGGACGACGACGAGCCCACCGTAATGCTGAACGCCTTCGGCAATCGGAAACGCTAGCAGCCCGCTTCGCCGGCGGCGCCCCCGGTTCCCGCTTACCGCTTCCGGTAGATCTCTCCCCCGCTCCGGACGAACTCGATGGCCTTCTCCTCCATGCCCTTGCGCAGGGCCTCGTCGTCGCTGTAGCCGTGCTCCTCGGCGTACTCGCGGACGTCCTGGCTGATCCTCATGGAGCAGAAGTTGGGTCCGCACATGGAGCAGAAGTGCGCGACTTTGTGCGCTTCCTTGGGCAGGGTCTCGTCGTGGAACTCGCGCGCCTTGTCCGGGTCCAGCCCGAGGTTGAACTGATCGTCCCAGCGGAACTCGAACCGGGCCTTGGACAGGGCGTTGTCGCGCACCTGGGCAGCGGGGTGCCCTTTGGCGAGATCGGCCGCGTGGGCCGCGATCCGGTAGGTCACGATGCCCTCGCGCACGTCGTCCCGGTTGGGCAGGCCGAGATGCTCCTTGGGCGTCACGTAGCAGAGCATGGCGGTGCCGTACCAGCCGATCTGCGCGGCGCCGATGCCGGAGGTGATGTGATCGTAGCCCG
>DASQZM010000058.1:0-4029 GCA_035638695.1 Gammaproteobacteria bacterium
CGTGGGCGGCGATGACCGCGTTGCGCTCGCTCGTCGTGGCGTTGCCACGCCTTCGCTCCCGCGCCTGGTCCTCACCCCCCACGCGCTCTCTGAGACGTGGCCTTACCCCTGGCCGGGGTTACCCTAACCCGGCCAGGGGTAAGGCCGCATCTCAGCGCTCCTGTCGGTCTGTCTGGCAAGGCGCGAGGAGCGGAGTGTAGTCGGGTGCTACACGACCGACGAGCAACGCCGTTCAGACGGGGCGACAGGCGCGCCCTGCGGGAGAGCGCGTGGGCGGCGATGACCGCGTTGCGCTCGCTCGTCGTGGCGTTGCCACGCCTTCGCTCCCGCGCCTGGTCCTCACCCCCCACGCGCTCTCTGAGACGTGGCCTTACCCCTGGCCGGGTTAGTATACTGTCGCGTTTAGACGCGCGCCGGGGCACTTTGCCCCGCGTCCCTTATCGAGGTACTGCCTTGGACCCGGCACGACTTTCGGACTTCATCACGCGCCACTGGGAGCTGGTGGCCGCATTCGTGGTACTGCTCATCGCGCTCGGCGCGACCGAACTGTGGCGACTGTTCGGCGGCCAGAAGCGGATCGAGCCACAGGAGGCCATTCGCCTGATCAACCGCGAGGACGCGTTGCTGTTGGACGTCCGGCAGGCGGCGGAATACAAGAAGTCGCACATCATCAATGCCCGCAACGTGCCGCAGGAGAAACTCGACGAGGAGGCGGACCGGCTCAGCCGGGAGGGCAACCGCCCCGTCATTGCCTACTGCAACACCGGCGCCAACGCGCAGCGTGCCGCAGCGCGCCTGGCCCGTGCCGGCAATGGACGGGTGTATATCCTCAAGGGCGGCATCCAGGCGTGGAAGAGCGCCGGCATGCCGCTGGAGGGCAAATGACGCACATGAAGATCGTGATGTACAGCACCGGAGCCTGCCCTTTCTGCATGATGGCCCGGCAACTGCTGGAGACCAAGGGCGTGGATTACGAGGAAATCCGCGTGGACAAGGAGGCCGGGGCACGCCAGGAGATGGAACGGGTGAGCGGCCGCCATACGGTGCCCCAGATATTCATCGGCGAGCGTCACGTGGGTGGCTTCGACGAGCTGCAGGCTCTCGAGCGGGACGGGGAGCTGGATGCTCTGCTGGTCGACGTGCCCGGGGCACGGACCGCCGGCGGGGACAACTGACCGGGAGAGACCATGACGGACGATGCAGAGCGGGCCGGGACAGGCGGCGAAGAGGCGGAAGACCAGCGCCAGCTGGTGATGCAGAAGATCTATCTCAAGGACGCTTCCTTCGAGTCGCCTTCCGCGCCGCAGGTGTTCACGCAGGAGTGGAATCCGCGGGTGGATGTCGATCTCAGCACCCAGGCCGAGGGCCTCGACGAGTCCAACTACCAGGTGCTGCTGCAGGTCACGGTGACGGCACGCCAGGAGGACCAGACCGCGTTCCTCGCGGAGGTCCAGCAGGCCGGGGTGTTCACCGTCGAGGGGCTCGACGACGACGAGCGCGGTCATGCCCTGGGCGCCTATTGCCCCGCGGCCCTGTTCCCCTTCGCCCGCGAGGCCGTGGCCGACCTGGTGGCCAAGGGCGGTTTCCCCCAGCTGCTGCTGGCGCCGGTGAACTTCGACGCCCTGTACGCCGACCATCTGCAGCGGCAGCAGGCGGAGCAGGGCGACGGCGGAACCCGGCACTGAGCCGGAAGGGTCAATGAGCAGCGGCGCGCGGCAAATCGGCGTGATCGGGGCGGGATCCTGGGGCACCGCCCTGGCGATCCAGCTGGCCCGCTGCGGCAGCCGGGTGCTGCTGTGGGGACGCGACCCGCGGCAGATCGCGCACATGGCCGGCGAGCGGGAGAATGCCCGCTACCTGCCGGGGTGCCCGTTCCCGGATGGGCTGACCCCCGAGGGCGACCTCGATGGCCTGCTCCGGGACTGCCGCGACCTCCTGGTGGCCGTCCCGAGTGACGCTTTCCGGGAGACCCTGGTCCGGGTTCGCCGGGGACTGCGCCCGGACACGCGCGTGGCCTGGGGGACCAAGGGACTGGAGCTGTCTTCCGGGTTGCTGGCGCACGAGGTCGCCGGCGAGGTGCTGGGGCGCGACATCCCGGTCGCGGTGCTTTCCGGACCCACGTTCGCCGGCGAGGTCGCGCGCGGGCTGCCGGCCGCCATCACGGTCGCAGCAACCGACCGGGAGTTCGCCTTCGACTTGGCCCAGCGGCTTTACGACGGACGCTTCCGCGCCTATACATCGCAGGACATGCCCGGGGTCGAGGTCGGCGGTGCGGTCAAGAACGTGATGGCGATCGCCGCCGGGATCTCGGACGGCCTGCGTTTCGGCGCCAATGCCCGCGCCGCCCTGATCACGCGCGGGCTGGCCGAGATCATGCGCCTGGGCACCGCGCTGGGAGGAGAACTCAAGACCTTCATGGGGCTCGCGGGGCTGGGCGACCTGGTGCTGACCTGCACCGACGACCAGTCCCGCAACCGGCGCATGGGCCTGGCCCTTGCCGCCGGCCGCGGCGCTGACCAGGCGCGGGCGCGGATCGGCTTGGTGGAGGGCGTGCACGCCGCGCGCGCGGTGTGGGAGAAGGCGCGGAGCCGGGGCGTCGAAATGCCGATCACCGAGCACGTCTATCGAGTCCTGTACGAGGGCATGGCGCCGCGCGAGGCGGTCGAATCGCTCACCACCGGGGAGCCGAAGCAGGAGCTCTAGGGTGACGCTGGAAAAGGCCACGGATGGTTTTCGGCGACCCCCCGGAGGCGGCGACCGCGTCAGTGCGGCCAGTTGCTGAAGCCGTTCTGGCGCCAGGCCTCGTACACCGCGATCGCCACGCTGTTGGACAGGTTGATGCTGCGAATTCCCGGACGCATCGGGATCCGCAGCCGCTGCGGTGCGGCGATGCTCTGCAGCACCTCGTCCGGCAGGCCCCGGGTCTCCGGCCCGAACAGCAGCGCGTCGCGGTCCCGCCAGCAGACCTCGTGGTAGAATCGGCTGGCGCGCGTGGAGAAGGCGAACAGCCGCGGGGGCGCGGTTGCGGCGCGGAATGCGTCGAGGCTGTCGTGCTCGTGCAGGGTCATCCGCTCGTGGTAATCGAGGCCGGCACGGCGCATGCGCGCGTCGCTGAGCTCGAAGCCCAGCGGGTGGATAAGGTGCAGCCGGCAGCCGGCGTTGGCGCACAGCCGGATGACATTGCCGGTGTTGGGCGGGATCTCCGGCTGGAACAGGACCACGTGCAGCATATCAATCGGAGAACGGGCCGGGCGGGCCGTCATGACTGAGAGCGAGCACAACCCGCTGGCGCTGGATTTCTGCGGCCTGCACTTCGACAGTCCGCTGGTTCTGTTGTCGGGCTGCGTCGGCTTCGGCGAAGAGTATACGCGGGTGGCGGGCTTTTCCAACCGCGACGCCGGCGCCATCTGCCTCAAGGGCACCACCCTCCAGCCGCGCCTGGGGAATCCTCCCCACCGCGTCTGGGAGACGCCCGCCGGAATGCTCAACGCCATCGGGCTGCAGAACCCGGGCGCCGAACGCGTGGTGCGCGAGATCCTGCCCACGCTGGATTTCTCCGAGACCCGTTTCATCGCCAATGTTTCCGGCTCGACAGTGGAAGAGTACGAGGCGGTCACGCGGATCTTCGACGACTCTCCCGTGGACGCGATCGAGATCAACATCTCCTGCCCCAACGTGAGGGAGGGCGGGGTCGCCTTCGGCAACGATCCGGGCATGTCGGCGCGCGTGGTGGCGGCCTGCCGCCGCGCCACCACCAAGCCGCTGGTGACCAAGCTCTCGCCCAACCAGACCGACATCCAGGAAAACGCGCGCCGCTGCATCGAGGCCGGCACCGACGCGTTTTCCGCGATCAACACCGTGCAGGGGATGGCCGTGGACCCGGACACGCGGCGCCCGGTGCTCGGCAACGTGCAGGGCGGCCTGTCCGGCCCCGCCATCAAGCCGATCGCCCTGCTCAAGGTCAGCCAGGTGTTCCAGGTGGCGCGCGCCCATGCCATCCCCATCATCGGACAGGGCGGGATCGCCTCG
>DASQZM010000059.1:0-8398 GCA_035638695.1 Gammaproteobacteria bacterium
GTAGCAGCCGCGGCAGGTGAGGTTGCACAGGGTGCCGGTGTTGAACCAGAGCGTGTCCAGCGACCGCAGCGCCACCCGCGCGCGGGGCTCGCCGTCGGCGGTGCGCGCCGGGTCGCGGAACTTGCGCGGATCCAGGCGGGGGGTTGTCGGCTCGGTTGCGCTCATGCGTCGATACTCCCGGCCGGGGATTCCCGGCTGTCCGTCTCTTTCTGACCTGACCCGTTGTCCGCCGGCACGTTCCCGGCTACCGTCCGGCTGCGAGCCAGGCGCGAGCTTGACGACAGGCCGGGCCGGCGCACAATGAGTGTCACCACCAGGGAGCTCGCATGACGCAACCGGGCCGAGCCTGTCCGCTGGATTACCGCTACGGGCCTGAGGACGTCCGGGACGATCCGCCCCGGGCCTTCGCTACCGTCTATGTCGTCGGCGGCCTGTACGGCAACGTCGAGGCGCTGGAAGCCGTGTTCACCATGTGCGAGGCCGAACGCAGCACCGGGCGCGAGGTCGGCATCCTGTTCAACGGCGACTTCCACTGGTTCGACGTCGCGCCTGCCGACTTCGCCCATGTGCAGCACCGGGTGCTGGGCGAGCAGGCTGTCCGGGGCAACGTCGAGGCCGAGCTTGCCTCGCGCGGGTGGGGCGCCGGCTGCGGGTGCAGCTACCCGGAGCATGTCGACGACGCCACCGTGGCGCGATCCAACGCCATCATGACCCGCCTGCAGGCCACCGCGGACCGCGTACCCGGGGCCCGTCGGTCGCTCGGGTCGTTGCCCCGCCACGCGATGCTCGAGGTCGGGGGCGAGCGTGTGGCGGTGGTCCACGGCGACCCGGTCTCGCTGTCCGGCTGGCAACTGGCGCTGGAAGCCCTGACGCCGGACCGGACGCTGCGCGAGCGCCTCGGCGCCGACTCGATGCCGCCGACCACGGCGGAGACTCTCGCCGGCTTCTTCCGGGGCTGCGAGGCGCGCGTGATCGCCTGCAGCCACACCTGCCTGCCCTGCGCCCGCCGGGTCGAGGTCGACGGTACCCCTCGCCTGGTACTCAACAACGGCGCGGCCGGCATGCCCAACTTCCGCGGTGCCCCGTTCGGCGTGATCAGCCGGCTCTCGGCCGATCCTGCTCCGCCCCGGGATACGCTTTACGGCGTGCAGATCGGCGGCGTGCGCTGCGACGCCGTACCCGTGACCTATCCCCGGGCCCCCTGGCTGGAGCGCTTCGTGGATCAGTGGCCGCCGGGCTCCCCGGCGCACGAAAGCTATTACCGGAGGCTGGCGTACGGCACCGCCATCACGCCGCGAGACGCCGATCTGACGGGCTGACCGGGCTCCCGTGGTCATCCACCGGCCGCGCTCTCGATCTCCACGATGCGCTCGGCCGCGCTCTCGAGATCCGGTGCGATCACGTCGGGCTGCGGCGCCAGCGGGTTGAACGGGACCCCGGAACGGCACACGTAGGCGCCGGCACAACCCGCGGCCATGGCGCCCTCGATGTCCCAGACATGGGCTGCCACCATCCGGACATCCGCGGTGTCGACGCCGAGTGCGTGCGCGGCGTACCGGTAGGGCTCGGGCGCCGGCTTGTAACGGCCGGCGGCGTCCACCGAGAATACCTGCTCGATGTAACCGGTGAGCCCCGCGTGGCGGATCTGCGCCTGTGCCACGGCCGGCGCCGAGTTGGTGAGCGCCGCGAGCCGCAGGCCGGCCGCGCGCAGCCGCGTCAGCGCCGGCACCACGTCCGGGTGCGCCGGCAGCCGTCCCATGCCTTCCACGATCCGGCGTTCCCGCTCGGCGCTGACGCTGACGCCGACGGCCCCGGCGGTCATCTGCAGCGCGGCACGCCCGAGGTCCGCGAAGTTGCGATAACGCCCGACGATGGCGCTGGTCATGGCCAGGCTGAGCAGCTGCGAAAACCAGCGGCCGCGCGCCTGGCGGTCGCCGAAGGCCTCCTCGAACGCGTCGTCCATCGCGGCGAGGTCGAGCAGGGTCTCGTTGACGTCGAAAACGATAATACGCGCTGACATGGATTCCTCCAGTTGCCGGACCGCGCGGTTCGAGCGGAGTCCGGGGCGGGCGGTCACGCCACGCCCCTGCCCCCTTTTTCCGCTGGCACGACGTGATCTTGCCAGATCGGTCCCCGCAGCGCCGACCCGCGTGCGACGACGTTCCCGAGCGCCAGCGCGAAGGCGATGTGGGCCAGCAGTACAGTGACCACGAACCCCGGGTCGTCGTTGGCAGCAAAATACCCCGCGCCCATCACCCGTCCCACCGGGCTGGACATGAACACTACCGCGATGGCAAGGGCGTAGGGGATCGCGGTCCACGCCCGCGGCCGCCCGAAAACCAGTACGAAGATGGTAGCGAAACCCACGCCGTTGGCGAAATGGTCAGCCCAGCCGACGACCTTCGACCACGTGTCCGGCCCCAGCATGAAGCGGTTGCTGAGCGGCAGGCCCATCAGTTCGGGCATGGATCCAGGCATGGAATCGAATGCGCGAAATCCGGTGATGCGCACGATCTCCAACGCGACGGTGGCCGCGGTCCCTGCGAGGAATCCGGTCATGGTTAGTTGCGCCCCGTGTTGGTTCTGTGGAGCGGGGGCGTCGCGCGCCCCGCAGCCTGATCGTGCGGCACGTGAGTGACGTACGCAGGCGGGAGTTCTTACAAGCTGAAGCGGAGCGCGTCGGTTGGCGGAGTTGCAGCGCCCTGACCGGTCACCGGCCATCGCGTTGTTGTCGGCGTCAGCGCGGGGCGTACATCATGATCATCGCTCCCGCCAGGCTCAGGGACGCGCCCACAAGATCCCATCTGTCCGGGCGGATCCCGCCCAGCCCCCAGCCCCACAACAGCGAGAGGACGATGAAGATGCCGCCGTAGGCGGCGTAGACGCGGCCGAAGGAGGCCGGCTGCAGCGTCGGGATGACGCCGTAGAGCGCCAGGACGAGGAAGCCCGCGGCTCCGAGCAGCGCGCCGCGGCCCTCGCGCAGCCACAGCCAGACAAGGTAGCCGCCGCCGATTTCGGCCAGACCGGCGAGCAGGAAATATCCCAGGGATACCGTGATACGCATCAGCAGGCTTCCTCGCCGCCGCGACGGCCGCGTTCAGGTCCGGGAGTAGCCGGGGCGGCCGGTGGGGCAGAGGTCGCCCGGAACGGCTGGCCTCCGGCCACGATGATGTTGACGATGCAGCCCGGGTGGCCGGCGTCAAGCCAGCGCCGCGCGGCCGCCTGCATCGGCCGCCGGGTAGCGTTGAGGTTGGCGTCGACCACGGCGGTCGGGTGCTTGACCGAGTAGTCGGGAGCGGCCTGCGGGAACCGCCCTCCGGCGTGCTTGACCGGGGTGCCCAGAGCATCGTGGTTGGAATTGACGCGGTCCATCAACTCTGCGACCGGTTCCCGATTGCGTATGCTGCGCGTATGCACGCCGGACGAGCCTCCGGCCCGGGCGATCAGCCCCGCGGCATGGTCGAGCTTGAGCCGCTCCTCGTCGCTGAAGCCGTACTCCGGCGTGGAATCGGCGCGGCGGGCATTAGCGCTCACGGGACTCCTCCTCACGCAGGGGCGCCGGCGGGCTTTGGCCCGGCACGTCTTTACTGCCAGCATCGCAGGATGATGTCACGAGCCGTGCACGGGGGGAAATCGTTCCAGGCCGGCGGGGACGGAGGTGATCTCGATGGGCACGAACGGGGAATGTTCTCACGGGGCAAGCTGCCGGCGCGGACGCCGGGCGGAGCCGGGGCCCGGCGCGGTGTACGCCCTGCACGGCGGCCACCGGGAGGCTTTCTAGCGCGGCTGCTCCAGGTGCGGCCCAGCCGCCGGGCTTCCGTCACGAGGTGCTCGCCGGCGACCTGGGGCCGGGTGGTTGCCGCCGCGGCGAGGTGGTGGATCGAGGCGCACCAAGCCATGCTGGCCGGGGCCGTTGCCGACGGCGGCGAAGCGAGGATGCCCTACTGCCGGAGCGCGCCCGCGGACGAGCGTCGACCAGGGGGAGCAGACAAGCCTGCAGGGTTCGCCCGGCCAGCCGGGGGCAGCCCGTCGATAGCCCGGCACCAGCGTACGCGGATGCCGGGCGTGAGCGGCGATGGTGGCGGCTACCGGCCGATCAAGCGGCCGGCGCGGGGACGTTGTCGCGCAGCCAGGCCAACAGGTTCCGGCACACCTCGTCGCGGTTGGTCTCGTTGAGCATCTCGTGACGGCCGCCGGGATAGAAGTCCTGCTCCACCCGGGTCAGCCCCGCGTCGCGGTATCGGCGCAGCAACGTCCGCACGAACGCCAGGTTGCCCCCGACCGGGTCCTGTTCGCCCGAAAAGACGTACAGTGGCAGGTCGGAACGGATCCCGCCGAGCTCGGCGGGATCGGCGAGGCGTCCGGCCGCCTCGAACATCGACAGGGTCGAGGCCTCGTTCACCGAGAAGCCGCACAGGGGATCGGCGATGTAGGCGTCCACCACCGCCGAATCGCGGCTGAGCCAGTCATAGGGCGTGCGCGCCGGCTCGAAGGGGGCGTTGAACGCCTCCAGCCCCTGTTCTCCGGCCTCTGCCGCCGCCGCGCCGAGCTCGTCCAGCGCCGCCGAACCCGACAGGGCCAGGGCGTCGATCCGCTCGTGGTGGTCCATAGCGTAGAGCTGCGCAGCGAAGGAACCCATGCTGTGACCCAGCAGCACCACCGGCAGGCCGGGGTGATTCCGGCGGATGATCCCGGTCAAGCGGAGCATGTCCTCGACCACCGCCGGGAAGCCGCCCGGGCCGAAGTCGCCGAGATCCTCCGGCGAGGCCGCAGTGCGTCCGTGACCCCGATGATCATTGGCATACACCGGGTAGCCGGCGGCCACCAGAGGCGCCACGGCGGGAGCGTAGCGGCGCGCGTGCTCGCCCATGCCGTGGGCCAGCTGGATCACGGCCCGGGGCGATTGCTCCGTGCCCCAGGCGTAGGCGGCGATGCCGGCGCCGTCGGCGCCCCGGAATGCGAATTCCCGATGCCCATCCTGCTGTGACATGCCTGCTCCGGTGGTGGCTGTGAGCGTGGTCTGTACACCATACCGCAGCTGCCGCCCGGGCGGGAGACGGCGGTTTCGCCGTCCGGGAGCGACTAGGCCTCGCCGAGACGTCGCTGCCAGGCCATGTACATCAGCGGGATCACGAACAGGGTCAACACGGTGGAGGCGAGCACGCCGAAGATCAGCGAGATCGCCAGGCCGCCGAACACCGGGTCGCCGACCATCACGATCGAGGCCAGCACGATCGCCAGCGCCGTCAGCAGGATCGGCCGGGTACGTACCGCACCCGCCTCCAGCACGGCGTCGTACACGGAGTTGCCTTCCCGGCGGTAATCGATGATGAAGTCGATCAGCAGCAGCGAGTTGCGGACCACGATGCCGGCCAGCGCGATCACGCCGATCATGGACGTGGCGGTGAACGGCTCGCCCAGCAGCCAGTGCCCGGGGAACACGCCGATCAGGGTCACCGGGATGGCGCCCATGACCACCAGGGGCATCATGAAGGATTGGTAGTACGCCGCCAGCAGCAGGTAGATCAGCAGCAGCGAGACGATGAAGGCCGAGCCGAGGTCGCGGAAGACGTCCAGTGTCAGGCGCATCTCGCCGCCCCAGAACAGGCGGTAGTGACTGACGTCGTCCGGGCGCTTGTCGATGAAACCCAGGTTGCCCGCCGTGAGCTTGTCGCCATTGGACAGCTGCATGCCGTTGAGCGCCTTCTGCAGGGTGATTACGGCATCCACCGGGCTGCCGTGCAGCATGTCGCCGGAGACGTAGACCACGCGGTGCTGGTCCTGCGTGTAGATCGGCTTGTCGGCCAGATCGTGGGTGACCGTGACCACGTTGCCGAGCGGTACGATCTTCCCGGCCGGGGTATGCAGCGGCAGCGCCAGCAGCTGCTGCAGCCGGGTGCGTCCGGACTCCGGCAACCGTACGGTGATGTTGACCGGGGCGCGTGCCCGGGGGGCGTGCAGCATGCCGATGGTGTAGCCGCTCATGTAGTCGTGCACGGTGCTCGCGACCTGCGCCGGTGTCAGCCCCAGCATGGCGGCCTTCTGCTTGTCCACCCGGAGTTGATAGCGCGGGGCGTCGGCGGTCACCGAGTCGTCGCGGTTGTCCATCCCCCAGATGCCGTCGAAGCGCTGCTCGACGGTGCCGGCCAGCTTCCGCAGGCGGTCGTAGTCCGGCCCGTACAGCTCGGCCAGGACCTGCGAGCGGACCGGCGGCCCGGGGGGGGTCTCGTACAGCTTGATGCGCGTGTGCGGATGCGCCTTGCGCACCGGTGCGAGCTGCGTGTAGAGCGCCTGGGTGATGCCGTGGGAGCCGATGGAACGATCGCCTTTGGGCATCAGGTTGACCCGGACCTGCGCGAAGTTGGATCCGCGCCGCATGCTGTCGCCCCGTACCAGTGCGGCGAAGTCGGGCGGCGCCGCGTAGCCGTGGAAGGCCTCGAAATTGGTCACGTAGCGGTTCCGCGAGAGCACCTGCGAGACCTCGCGCACCACCGCGTCGGTATCCGACGGCGCGGTTCCTTCGGGCGTCTTTACCTCCAGCAGCACCGTGTTGGTGTTGTCGTCGGGGAGCATCTTGACGCCGACCCCGAGGGAGCTCAGCGGCCCGTTCGGGCCGGCCGGCCGGAGGAACTGCCACAACGGCTGCAGCATGGCCAGCAGCAACAGCAGCACGACGATTCCGCCGAAGATGTAGCGTGCCCGGCGCGAGTCCGCGAGCGGCCGCATCAGCTTCAGGTAGATATGGCGCAGCCAGTCGCGCCGCTCGCCGCCCCGCTCCTCGAGGGTGGGGGCACGCGCCGCCCGTATCACCGATGCCGCCTTGCCCCGCAGCCAGCGCAGCGAGACCCATGGCACCACGATGTAGGCGGCGCCCAGCGACACCAGCATCGCCGTGGGCGCGTTGAGCGGGATCGGCCCCATGAAGGGCCCCATCATGCCGGTGACGAAGGCCATCGGCACCAGGGCCAGGATCACCGCGAAGGTGGCGATGTTGGTGGGCCGGCCGACCTCGTTGGCGGCCAGCACGATACGCTGGTCGAAGCGCCTGCGCCCGGGCAGGTGCATGTGCCGGTGGATGTTCTCGATCACCACGATGGCGTCATCGACCAGCAGCCCCAGCGACAGGATCAGCGCGAACAGGGTGATCCGGTTTATGGTCTGGCCCAGCACCCAGTCGACGCCGAGCACGACCGCCAGAACCAGCGGCACCGACAGGGTCACGATGGACGCCTCGCGCCAGCCCAGGAACAGCCATAGCAGCAGTGCCACGGTGCCCACCGCGATGCCCAGATGCTCGATCAGGGTGTCGACCGCGTCGTTTGCCTTGCGGCCGTAGTCCCGCGTCACCGTCAGGTGCACGTTGTCGGGCAGGGCCGCCTTGCGGATCTGGTCGAGGCGACTCCGCAGGGCGTCCGCCACCTTGACGTTGTTGCTGCCGGCGCGCTTGTCGATGGCAATGGTCACCGAGGTCGCCGCGTCGGGACTGGCGGCGCGGTGGGAGGCTGCGCCATAACCGATGTAGGAGTACCGGCGCGGTTCGCTCGGTCCCTCCTTGATGCGCGCCACGTCGCGCAGATACACCGGCTTGCCGGCATGGGTAGCGACGATCAGGCTGCCGACCTGGGCCGGCGTGCCCAGGGAGCCGTCCACGCGCACGCGCGTCTCGCCATTGGCGTCGACCAGGTGCGACGCCGGCAGGGATACGTTGGCCGCCTTGAGGCGTCTCTCCAGCGTGGCCACTCCGATTCCGGTGTTGGCGAGCTTCTGCGGCTGGAGCCAGACGTTGATGCTGGTGGGTGACGCCCCGTACAGCCGCGTGTTGCCGACGTCCTTGACGTTGCGCAGACTGTCCATCACCCGCAGCGCAACCTTGCGCAGCCGGGTCTGGTTGAGGGAGTTGGAGCTCAGCGAGACCGTCAGGATGGGGACGTCGTGGATGCTGATCGACTGGACCAGCGGCTGCGAAACCCCCGGCGGGATGCGGTTCATGTTCCGCGCGATCTGGTTGTAGAGCTTGACCAGGCTTTGCTCCTGATTCTGGCCGACCTTGAAGCGTACGGTTACCACGCCCATGTCGCTGGAGGCGTAGCCGTAGGTGTGGTCCACGCCCTGGATTGAGGCCATCAGGCTCTCCAGCGGCCGGATCACCTGGTTCTCGACCTCCTTCGCAGAGGCGCCGGGGAAGCGGACGATCACGTTGGCGACCGGGACCGAGATCTGCGGGTTGTAAGTCCGCGGAGTGAACAGCAGTGCCATGACGCCCAGCAGCGCCGCGGCCAGCATCAGCAGCACGGTGATCTTGGAGCCGATGAACAGCCGGGTGACCCGGCCGACCGGATTGAGCTTGAGCTCGCGCAGACGTCGGCTGTGGTGGCTATTGGGCATTGGCCGAACCCCC
>DASQZM010000060.1:0-17986 GCA_035638695.1 Gammaproteobacteria bacterium
CGCACGAGCTGGTATTTCCAGCGCTACGCACCGCATCTTCCGGCGGCCCAGGAAATGGTCCTGCTCAACCGCAGCTGGTACAACCGGGCCGGCGTGGAACGGGTGATGGGCTTCTGCAGCGACGCCGAGTACCAGGAGTTCATGGAGACCGTGCCGGCGTTCGAGCAGATGCTGGTCCGCTCGGGGATCCGCCTGTTCAAGTACTACCTGGACATCAGCCACGATGAGCAGCGCAAGCGCCTCGGGCAACGCCGCAAGGACCCGCTCACGCAGTGGAAGCTGAGCCCGATCGACGACGCCGCGCAAAAGCACTGGAAGGAATACAGCACCGCCCGCAACGAGATGTTCGCGCGCACCCACACGCAGACGGCGCCGTGGTCGGTAGTGCGCGCCAACAGCAAGCGCCTGGCGCGGCTGAACCTGATTCGGGACCTGCTCACGCACCTGGACTACGCGGACAAGGACCACGACCTCATCCGCCCGGACCCGGATGTCGTGTTCCGCTACGCCGACAGCCTGCTCGACAGCGGCATGATCTCGCCCTGAGCTGGGCCGAGCCGTGGCCAATCCCTCCGCCGGCGGCTCCCGGGACGTCCATCCCGATCACCGGCAGCTGCTGCGCATGCTCGACGAGTCCCCGCTGCGGCTGCCGCATTACCTTGCGTGGGCACTGTCCTGCGGGGGTACGCTGCTCGACGGCGCGTCCGTATTCATGCTCGGGATCGCGATCCCGATGGTCACGCACGACATGGCTCTCGGTGCGCGGCAGGTCGCGCTGCTGGGAGCCGCCCTGGTGGCGGGTGCCGTCGCGGGGGCGTCGGTCGGCGGACGGCTCGCCGATCACCTGGGGCGCAAGGCCGTGTTCCTGATGGACATCGCCACCTACGGGGTCGGCATGTTCACCCCGGTACTGCTCGCGGCCCTGCACGCCGGAAGCGCGGCGGCCAACCCCACCACCGGGCTGGAGGCTCTGGCCGCGGGCACCGGCGAGCTCGACCTGTTCCTCCTGCTGGGCTTCCTGCTGGGCATCTGGGCGGTCGCCCGCGTCGGGCGCATCCGCATGCAGCTCGCCGGCTTCGGCGGCATGGCCCTCGGCATGGGCATGCTGTTTGCCAGCACCGCGCTTGCCGGCGGCCCCCCCGGCACCGGTTCCTGGTGGCCGCGGGCTTCGTGCTGTTCAACCTGAGCATGAACATGGGTCCCAACGGTACCACCTACATCCCGCCGGCGGAGTTGTTCCCGACCCAGGTGCGCGCATCCGCTGCGGCGCTGGCGGCCGCCAGCGCGAAGGTCGGCGCGACTCTGGGGGTGTTTCTGCTGCCCCTGCTGAAATCAGCGCTGGGTGTCCCGGCGGTGCTCGGGCTGATGGCCGGCGTGAGCCTGCTCGGCCTGCTTTTCACCTACGCGTTTCGCGTGGAAGGCCACGGACGCACGCTGGAGCGGCATCATGGCGCGGACCTGCCCTGAATTCCCGGGGTGCCCGCTGGAAGCGCCGCGGCCGAAGACGAACCCCGCAGCCGGCCGAGCGCCCGACCCCTCGGGATGCTTTTGGCCCCGGTCACCGCAAGGCATCGCGCCGCAGGTCAGGCCTGCGCCCGCCATCGGAACAATGTGCTTCCGGTCCATCGGCGTACAAAGCCGGTCAGAGGCAATGCCGCCTTCAGGAGGGTGCCTGGGTGGTGACGTGCAGGCGGCGGGGCGAAAGCGTGGCAGCGCCGGGACGAGCGAGCGCAACGCCGCCATCGCCGCTCACGCGCCCTCCGAGAGGAGGCGTCACCTGGCGGCCGGGTTGGTAAAGCCGTAGTTGCCCGGCAAGTACTGGTACAGCCAGGTCTCGCTGAGCGTCCGGTGCTTCAGCCGCAGGTAGCAGCGCAGGTTGACCGGGTCGCTGCCGAGCACGTGCAGATCGAACTGGGCGCGCCAGCGATCGGTGCCCAGGATCTTGAGCACATGGCGGTTGTGCACCTGGCCCCGAGACACGGTGACGACCGGCTCGATGTCGAAGCGCTGCTTCATGTGCTCGAGCGGCCCGCCGGTGAACTCGATCACGAACTTGCGCCCGTGGGGATCGCGCTTCCCGTGCTGCCCGGGCACCCCGGGGCGACCGAGGCGGGTGTCGACGACGTGCGCCACGGCCGGGGGGAAGGGTTCCGTCGCCACCCAGTACAGCCGGTAGTCGAGGCTCCAGTGATCGCCGGAGGCGGCCTTCCGGGCCGGCTGCCAGAACGCCACGATATTGTCCTGCGTCTCGTCGTCGGTGGGCAGCTCCGTCAGGACGACGGCGCCGTGCCCCCAGCCACCGCGCGGCTCGACCCAGACGCTGGGGCGGCGGTTGTAGTAGGCGCTGTCATCGAGGTAGTGATCGAAGTTGCGGTCACGCTGGAGCAATCCGAAGCCGCGCGGGTCGTGATCGGTGTAACTGTTGGTCTGGACGTGCGGCGGGTCGTTGAGCGGCACCCAGATGCGTTCGCCGGCACCGGTCCACATGGCCAGCCCGTCGCTGTCATGAATCTCCGGGTGCCAGTCGGTGCCGACCCGCTCGTTGGTCTCGCTGTACCAGTACATGCTGGTCAGGGGAGCAATCCCCAGTTGGGCAATGTCCCGGCGCTGATACAGGTCGGCGTGGATGTCCATCACGATTGCGTGGTGCTTGTGGCAGGCGATTCGGTAGGCGCCGGTGAGACTGACTCCATCGAGCAGCGCATAGACAACCAGGGTGTCGGCGTCCTCCGCGGGCTCTTCCAGGTACAGGGCGGTGAAGCGCGGAAACTCTTCCCTGTGCCCCGGCGCGGTGGTATCGATGGCGATGCCGCGGGCGGAAAGCCCGTACTGGTTCAGCGGCCCCGCGCTGCGGAAGTAGCTGGCTCCCTGGAACGCCAGCCAGTCTCCCTTCGCACCGTCCGTGTGCATCGCACGGAAACCGGAAAAACCCAGGTCCGGCGGTGCGCCTGCACGCATCCCGGTGTCGCCGTAATCGAACAGATCCGGGCTGTAGCGGATTCGGCGCGCCTGTCCATCCGCCACCGCGTGGATCTCCACGGGCTTGCGCGCGTACTTGCCCAGATGGAACAACTCCACCGGCCAGTGGTGGTTTCCGCCGCGCCAGAGCGCGTCCCGGCTGCGGAAGCGGATCTTCTGGTAGACATCGTAAGTGATCCGGTCCAGCCGCTTCGGATGGGGCGCCGGGGTCGGATGACAGGGCCGCCGCGCGAGCACCCGGGCGTGCTCGCGCAGCCGGTAATAGCTGAAGGGGCGGGGCGGGCCCAGCCTGAGGCCGCTTTCCTGCGCGTGCAGGTTCGCACAGGCGGTGTCCAGCCACGAGGTAGCCGACAGGATCCCCGTGGCCCCCAGGGCCTGCAGCAGTCGCCGGCGGCTCAGATCGACGCTCATGAGCGATGCAACCTCCTTTTGCACGGGTACCGCGCGCGACGGGTTGCCCGGTCCGGCGCGCACTGCGGTTTCTCGCGACGCTGCACCCGTGACCGTTCCCTCGACCCTGCCGGTTTGACGCCGGGACGGCATCGCCGTTCCCGTGCCGGGCGACCTCGGTTCAGCCATACGTACCGGTGTGGGGAAGCGGTCACGATACAGCATCGCGTGTCTCGCGCCGGGCAGACGCTTCACGCCGGACTCGCCTTTAGCCATTGGGTAGCGGACTTTCGCACGGCAAGGGCATCGCGGGTCTGCTGTCGCTGCCCCTGACGGACAGCTTCTCCATCTACGGCGAGTACGGCCGGCCTTACTGGCACAAGGACTACAGCAACGGCATCACATCCGAGAGCAAGGATGGTTCCGATCCCTTCTACGGTGCCGGAGCCCGGTTCCGGATCAACTCCGCGCTGGCATTCCGGCTGAGCTACGACCGGTACAGCATGGACCGGACCGATATCGAACTGGATTCCGTCCGCGTCGGGGTCGGCGCAAACGCGCCGAGCCACCTTGTCGGCGAAGCGCCTGGCCTGCGCCGGGGAAAGCCGGTCGAACCCGCGCAGGCTGTCCCGGTAGTCGAGGCCACCCCGATCTCCGGCCTGGCACGCGTCAGCAGCGCCAGGTCCGCTTCCCGCACCAGCGTACTGTGAGCCAGGTTGCAGATCGCCAGGGTCACCCGGTAGCCGCATTCACCAGCTCGGCCCGGCCCAGTCGAAGGGCGAGATGCAGGCCCGCCTGCAGGCCCTGAAGCAGCTCCGCCAAAGCCTGAAACAGCGCATGAGCAACCTGGTGCTGAAAGCGCCGGCGGCCGGCGCCGCGGCCAAGCTCCCGGCTACCCCCGGGGAAACCTTGCGCGCCGGGCAGCAGGCGGTGGTGCTGGTGCAGCGCGGAACCCTGCGCACCTACCTGTACCTCCCGCGGGCCGCCAGCGACCGGCTGCACCAGAGGCAGACGCTGCCCACCACGCTGCCGAACGGCACACACGTGCCGATGCGCATCAGCAAGGTCTACCCATCGATGCAGGCGGCGCCGGAGCAGCTCCAGCCTGCGACCGGCAAGCCGGGCAACCAGGGCCCAGGTGGTGGTGGCGGCCGAGCCGGCAGGCCCGCAGGCCGGGTCCACTCTGTGGCAGCCCGAATCCGGAACGCCAGTCAGCGCGCACATCTCGCGCTGGCCCGTGCCCGGCCCGGTGAAACGACTGTCTTCCAGGCTCCGGCAGGTCCTGTGCCAACCAGCAAGCGTCGCAGGGCAACCAGAAATCGGAGGTGACTGTCATGGATCTGGCACTCGCAACGCAGGCACGAGAGGCGACCCGACCGACCCCGGGCCGTGCGCCCCTGCCCAAGGCCCGGAACCTGACCATCGGGGTCGTGGGGCTCGGCTGCGTCGGCTCGCCACTCGCGGTGGCATTCAGCCGCGAGCTGCGCGTGGTGGGCTTCGATATCGACGAGGCGCGCCTCCGTGATCTGAAGGAGGGGCGCGATCGCACCCGGCAGATCGAACGCGACGATCTCGCCCGCGCACGGCGTCTCAGGTTCAGCGGCGAGCTCGAGAAGCTGCGCGCGGCAAGCCGCACCGTCGGCGAGACCCTGGCACCGGGCAACGTGGTAATCTTCGAGTCGACGGTCTACCCCGGCGCCACCGAGGAGGTCTGCATCCCGATCCTGGAGGATGCTTCCGCACCCCGGTGCAACGAGGATTTCCACGTCGGTTACAGCCCCGGGCGGATCAATCCCGGTGACAGCGAGCACGACCTGGCACGGATCCGCAAGATCACCTCGGGCTCGAATCCCGATGCGGCCCGCTTCGTGGACGAGCTCTACGGCCGGGTCATCACGGCTGGTACCCACCCGGTCAGCGACATCCGCACGGCGGAGGCCGCCAAGGGGATCGAGAATGCACAGCGTGACGTCAACATCGCGCTGGTAAACGAGTTCGCCATGCTGTTCCGGCGGCTGGGCCTGAACTCGCGCGAGGTTTTCGATGCCGCGGCGACCAAGTGGAACTTCCTGCCGTTCCGGCCGGGCCTGGCGGGCGGCCACTGCCTCGGCGTCGATCCGTACTACCTGACCCGGAAGGCGCAGGAAATCGGCTACTCCCCCGAAATGATCCTGGCCGGACGGCGCATTAACGACAGCATGGGACGTTATGTCGTCGAGATTGTCATACGGTTGATGGCGCAACGCTGCATCCAGATCGTGGGCGTCCGGGTCCTGATCATGGGCATGACCTTCAAGGAAAACTGTCCGGACCTTCGCAACTCGCAGGTGCGCCACCTGATCGAGGGATTCGGCTACTATCATGCGCGCGCGGATGCCTGGGATCCGTGGGCGGACCCCGACGAGGGGCACGAGGAATACGGTGTCACGCCAACTCCGGAGGCCCAGCGGGCAGCCTACGACGTAGTCGTACTGGCCGTGCCGCACCGGGGTTCGTCGCCATGGATGGGGAATCCATCCGTGCGCCGTGCCGTCCGAACGGTGTCGTCTTCGACACCAAGCGCGTACCGTCGCCGAATATTGCCGACGACGGCCTCTAGGCACACGATACCCGGCAACGCTCCACCCTCGGCCGCGCGGGGGGCGCTCATTGCCGGGCCCGCGAATCACCGCACACGCGAAAAGACGATCCATGTGCTCTGACCAGACCGCTATTACCCCGGTCGCAAGAAAACTCCCCGGTATTCCAGAGCCGGCCGTATTCGGCGGGCTCCTGTGCTTGCTGCTCGTCATGACGGCAACGCCCGCAATGGCCGCCGGCAAACAGTTCGCCTTCACCGACGTCGTGGCGAAGGCGCAGAAGCTGGCCTCCGGACCCTGGCACAAGTCCGGAAAAGTCCCCGGCTTTCTGGGAAAGCTGAGCTACTCCCGTTACGAGAAGATTCAGCTCAAGCCAAAGCAATGGCTGTGGAGCGGAAACCGCTCACGCTTCCAGGTCGGTCCGATCTCCCCCGGCTACCTGTACGCCCACACGGTGCGCCTCCACGTCGTGGACCGGTCGGGCGTGCACGACGTGACCTACGACAAGAACGCGTTCAGCTATCCCAGCAGGCAGCTCCGGCACAAGATCCCGGCCGATCTCGGATACGCCGGATTCCAGATCAGCTATCCGTTCGGCAAGGGTCGCGCGAACCGCCAGTCGTTCCTGGTGTTTCTGGGGGCGACCTACTTCCGCGGGCTCTCCCGGGGCGAGGTCTTCGGGGCATCGGCGCGCGGGATCGCCGTCGATACCAGCCTGCCGTCCGGCGAGCAGTTCCCCCGGTTCACCCAGTACTGGCTGGTACGACCCGATCGCAAGGCCCGCGCCATGAAGCTCTACGCCCTGATGCAGGGGCGCAGCCTGACCGGGGCCTACCGCTTCATCATCTATCCCGGAAGCCCTACGAGGGTCAGGGTGAAAGCGGTGCTGTTCACGCGCCACAAGATCAAGCTGCTGGGGATCGCGCCGCTGACCAGCATGTTCCTGTACGGTTCGAACACGCCGCGCCCGGCGGACAACTGGCGGGTCCAGGTACACGACTCCGGCGGCCTGCTCGTCCACAACGGCACGGGCGAGTGGCTGTGGCGTCCCCTGCTGAATCCCCAGCATCTGCAGACCTACTACTTCGACGCACGCAACCCGAAGGGATTCGGCCTGCTCCAGCGGGAGACCCGCTTCTCCATGTACCAGTCGCTGGCCGCACGCTACGACGAGCGCCCGAGCCTCTGGGTGCAGCCCGACAGCAAGTGGGGCAAGGGCCACGTGGTCCTGGTCGAGATCCCGAGCCACTCCAACAACAACGACAACATCGACGCCTTCTGGGGCCCCGACTCCCCCGTCGGTAAGGGTCAGCGCCTGAGCTTCGGCTACACGCTGACCTTCGGCCGGCCGGACATCCCCGGCGAGCCGATGGGGCACGCCGCATCGACACGCATCGGGATCGTGAGCAAGACTCACCGGGCGAATCCGCCCAAGGGCGCCTACCACATCAATGTCGACTTCGCCGGCGGGCGCCTGAAGGGCCTGTCGCCCAATGCCCAGGTGATGGGCGTCGTCTCCGCGCAAAACGGCGGCAAGGTGCTGGAGCACTACGTCCAGTACATCCCGCCGCTGCACCAGTGGCGGCTGGATATCGTGGCGCGCCCCGGCGCCCCCGACAAGGCGCTGCGGCTGCGCGCCTTTCTCAAGACCGGCAAACGCACCCTTACCGAGACCTGGAGCTACCAGCTCCCACCCGACAACGGCATCCGCAAGGCGGGCAAGTAGACATGGACGGGCAGACATGCATCACGGCTCTCACGCGCGCGGTCAGTTACCTGCGCCTGGCCACACCGCGGCGCGGCGCGGATCCGTGTCGGCGGGCCCTGAGCGCGGTGCAGGGTGCCGTTGAAGGCGGGCGCGGGCGGGTCATCGGCCGCACCATGGACGAGCTGACGCGGCACGTACGCCCGACCACCCCGGCGGCACGACCGGCCGCGCCGCCGATCGAGCGCGGTCATATCGGTTACCCGACCGCGCAGGGGCGCTCCGGAAGACGCGGCCAGTGCGCAGGACCCTACACCCGAAAGCGCCATGCCTGGCGCTGGGCGGCGCTGCGCCGGCGTAGCCTGATGACGCTCCTGGTGGTTTCCCAGACGCTGGTCGCGTCCTGGTTCATGCTGGGCGTACTGCCCTATCAGCGGGTCAACGTGCTGAGCATCAGCCTGATCGCGGTGTTCGCTGTGCTGTTCGCATGGGTATCGGTGGGCTTCTGGATGGCCGCGTTCGGCTTCGCCTGGCGCTGCCTCGGCGGCGATCCCTGGTCACTGCTGCGCCGCCATCCAGCCGCTGCGCTCGGCCGCACCCCGCTGGTCCGCACGGCGGTGGTGATGCCCATCTGCCATGAGCCGGTGGATCGCTGCATGCGCGGACTGCGCGCCGTCCATCGCTCGCTCGCGGCAACCGGCAAGCTGGACCACTTCGAGTTCTTCATCCTTTCCGACAGCCGCGACCCCGACATCTGGCTCGCCGAACAGGCCGCCTGGCACGAGCTGTGCGAGGAGCTGGGCGACCACGAGCGCGTCCATTACCGCCGCCGGGTGGTGAACCTGCGCTACAAGAGCGGCAACATCGCCGATTTCCTGCGCCGCTGGGGCCGGCGGTTCCGCTATATGCTGGTGCTGGACGCGGACAGCCTGATGGAAGGGCAGACCATCGTGCGCATGGTGCAGCTGATGGAACGCGAGCCCCGCGTCGGGATTCTCCAGAGTGCGCCGCGGATCTGCGGTGCCCGTTCCCCGTTCGCCCTGATCCAGCAGTTCGCCAATCGCGTCTACGGCAGCCTGTTCACCACCGGCCTGGCCAGCGTGCAGCTCGGTGACGCGGTCTACTGGGGACACAACGCGATCATTCGCGTGGACCCGTTCATGCGCCACTGCGGCCTGCGCCGGCTGCGGGGACCGGGGGTGTTCGGCGGGGCCATCATGAGCCACGACTTCGTCGAGGCGGCCTACATGGGCCGCGCCGGCTATGAGGTCTGGCTCGAGCCTGGGCTCGGGGGCAGCTACGAGGAATCGCCGCCGACACTGCTGGACGAGCTCGCGCGCGACCGGCGCTGGTCCAGGGGCAACCTGCAGCACCTGTGGCTGGTGCTGTCCGGCCGTCACATCTCCCTGCCCCACCGGCTGGCCCTGGTCACCGGGGTATTCTCCTACGCGGCGTCGCCGCTGTGGTTCCTGTTCCTGGTCCTCACCACGATCAAGGTGGCCCGCTTCGCGCTTTGGCCGATCGACTACTTTCCGCAGGGCCACACACTGTTCCCCCTATGGCCGGTATGGCACCCGGGCTGGGCCCTCCAGCTCGCAGGGACCACCGCCTTCCTGCTCTTCATGCCCAAGGTCCTGGCCCTCGTCGATGCCGCTGTCCGACCGCGGCTGCGCCGCGCCTACGGCGGCCTGTGGCGGCTGCTGGCCGGGATCGTGATGGAGAGCCTGGCGTCCGCTGTCTTCGCCCCGATCCGCATGGTCTGGCAGACGCGCTTCGTTAGCGAGGCCCTGTGTAACCTCGACGTGCGCTGGGCGGGCCAGAACCGCGGCGAGGAGATCTCCTGGCGCCTGGCCGTGCGCACCAGCGCCGTGATCACCGTGCTGGCGGCAGCCTGGGCGGGCTTCGCCTGGTATCTGCAGCCGGCCTTCTTCTATTGGTCGCTGCCGGTGGCGGTCCCACTGGTACTGTCGGCGCCGCTCACGGTGTGGCTCAGCCGCCTCGGTGTCGGCGTCGCCCTGCGTCGCCGGGGCCACTTTCACATGCCGGAGGACGAGAACCGGCCCCGGCTGATGCAGGAGCTCGAGAGGCCGCGGGCTCGCAGCTTCGAGCCGCTGCCGCTGCCCGCGTTCGAGGCCGCCGTCCTGGACCCGGCACGCAACCGGCTGCACCGCCAACTGGCGCGGCCCGTGCGCGGCCCCCGCGCAGGGGAAGCCACGGTGCTGATGGAACGCTGCCTGTACTCGGGCCGGGAGGTCCTGTCCGGCCCCGAACGCACGTTGCTCGCACGGGATCCCGACGCCCTGTCGTGGCTGCACCACTATGCCTGGCGCTCGCCCGCCGGGTCGCCCTGGAGCGAACACATCGACCGGATCGCCCGCCGGACGGTCCGCGAGGACGCGGCACCGCTGCCGACGTACGCCGCGTTCGGCGCGGCGCACGCCTCGGACAAGCCGCAGGGGCGCCGCTGACGTCCGCCGGGGCGGATCCTGGCGAACCTGGGATTCTTTCGGGGTTTGCCCAGTTTTGGCAGACGCTGATCCGACTGCACCAAATCGGAGTGGATTTGGTCATCAGGGCCGTCCGGGGTGCGGCTCGGGAAGTGCGCGGGGCCGCTGACGGACGGTTGCCGCGTGACGAATGGCCGTCGAGTGGGCAAGCGCATCTTCGCATGATCGGCCTACCCGGCGGGACCGGAGAAACGCCAAGGGGGGTGTATGACCTTGACCAAAGCCGAGATGGCTGAAGTGCTGTCGGCGGAGATCGGCCTGAACAAGCGCGAGGCCAAGGACCTCGTCGACGAGTTCTTCGACGTCCTGCGAGCGGCGCTGGGGTCCGGCGAGGAGGTGAAGCTTTCCGGCTTCGGCCACTTCGGACTGCGGGACAAACGGGAGCGACCCGGACGCAACCCCCGCACCGGGGAGCCGTTTCAGGTCAGCCCGCGCCGGATCGTCAAGTTCAAGCCAAGCGACAAGCTCAAGGATCGCGTCCACGTGCTGCTTGCGGACCAAACGCATAAGTACGGCTCAGCAGGCTAGCGAGCCGATCGCTCGCGATTTCATCGGGCGCAGACCGGCCGGGCGCACGATGGCGGTGTCCGGGATGGTTCGACTCATTCTCCATCACGGCGGCCAACAGGCCCATTGCACGTATAATTTCCGGGCATTGATCGGACGAGGGCTGGCCGCGGCGGGACTCGACACGCTGGGACGCAAGCGCGCCGTCACCGGGTTCTGTGCCCTGGCGGCAGCGTCCATGCTCTATATGGGGCTGGCCACCGTCGTCCAGGGCTCCTCCGGCGGAGTGCTGGCAGCGTTCACCTCCGCGTAATGGCGGCCGCCCATGCCCTGGGGTCCCTGTCCATGTACCTCTGGTCCCTGAAGGGCCCGGAAGCACGCGGGCGCAGCCTCGTGGCTGCGTCGTGATCATGCTCATTCTCCGGAGCCGAACGAGCGGAAATCCCCTTATGTCACCGCCTCCGGCGAATGTCCATCAGCCAATCCCGAACCGCATAGGGAAGATAGCAGAGCAGGCACACGACAACGGTCACGGCGGCAAGTCCGATGATGTACCAGGGCCAGGGCCCGAGGAAGTCGACGATCGAGGGCTGCGCCGGCTTGTGCATGAGGTACAGGTAGTTGGACCCGAGCAGCAGGTTCACCGCAAAAATGAGGGCGGCATAGATACCCGTGACCCCCAGCGCCATGGCCACCGACGCGGGCCTGGGCCTGAAGTCACATACCAAGGCGCCGAACGCAACCGCGGATAGCGAGAAACCATGTCCGGCGAAGAACAGTAAGAACAAGGGGTGTGGAAAGCCTTCCAGCAGATCGGGGGTGAACAACGCCGCGAGTGTACCGCCGATGCCCCAGAAGTAGACGACCTCGAACAGCTGATAGCTGCGGCGCCACAACATGATGGCCCCCAGCACGATGGAGGCACCGCAAATGTGCAGCGGCAGATTGTCGCGCAAGGGGAGAATATAGGCTACGGTCTTGACGGCGAGGCTGACTCCCAGGTACGCGAGCAGAAGTAGCGCCATGGCCTTGCAGGCTCTACCGCGGCCGGCCGGGGTGCAGTAACGACGAACGAGCACCGCCGGAACCAGGCTGAGAGCGACCGCCGCGCAGGCAGCACCCAAGTGCTGCAATCCGAAGGGCTCGAACGTCGGCATAACGTCGGGCGGGACTCACGTCAATTCATGGGGAGGCGCCGGCTCGGCTGTCCGGAACCCGAGGGAGGTCCTTGCTCCATGGAAGACGAGGCGATCCGCGCGGGTGAATCGGCTCCGGCCGAGAAACTCGTGAGCACGGTCGCCGTCGATGCTCCCATTGGTGACCGGACCTGCATGGCCTGCAGCGGGGCTCTCGTCGCGGGCGAGTACACCGGACGGAAGCGACCCTCGGTGGCGATCTCCAGGCACGGCCCCCCGGTGCGTGTCGGCACGCGGGCGGCCCGGTCCGGATCGCAGGGGCGCGGCCCGTGGCCGGGAATCCGCTCCCGTCCCCCGGCGGGCCGATGGAACAAGATCACAGACTCGCCAGGAAGTCGTCCCACGGAGTGGCCGGGAGCGTCTCCGTCGCAGCGTGGCCGTAGGCCCGAATGATCATTGCCGCCCGTTGAGCCTGCTTGGCATCGCCGGCCTCGATGAGATCGACGATGTCGAATCGGCCCAATGTCGCGTAGCTGTCCATCCAGCGCACGCCGGGACACTGGCGCTTGATCTCGGCGGATACCTTGCCGGCGAGCTTCCTGAACTCCGAGGGGTCGTCAAACGCCTTCGGAGAAAGCCGACTCAATACGATATAGATCGGCATAGCGCAGCCTCCCTGCGAAAACGCCATCGCCTGCTTTTCGGGAGAGAATCCCGACACAACACTGGACCCGATCGGGATGCGGCGCGTTGACGTGCGTCAACGGACGATGGGTTACCGGCACCCTGCGGACGGTTCCTGTGGTCATGGTTCCCGTTCGCGTTCGCCGTGGCAGGGTTTTTCACCTATTTCCCCTTGCTTCCCGAGTACGACTACGGGCAGGAAGTTGCCCTCGCTGCATCCGCTGACTCCATGACGTCTAGCTCGTCGGGGCCGATCGCCCCGGTCGATGGATGGAGAAGGCGTGAATTCCGCATGGGAAATCGCCCGCCGTCCGGTTTCCGAAAGATCCCCGGCCCGAATGGATAACAAGGGGATTCCGGGAGCTGATTCAGATGTCCAGTCCATATTGGACCCCGCTGCATTCTTTGCACGGCTCCCAAGAAACGGGTCGCGATCGCTTCCTTCAGTCACCGACATGACGGATACCATTGTCGGCCGGCAGCTTGTAGCTCCAGGTCTCGGTCAGCGTGCGCTTGCCACTCTTCAGAAAGGCGCGCAGGGGCAGCGCCTTGTCCGGGGCGGCGGGGCTTGCCACGGTATCCAGCCAGCCACTGGTGCAGTGGCGGGATGTACTGCACGTAGTGCTCCGGCACCTTGCCGCCGCTCTCGACCGAAACCAGCCCCAGGACCTGCGCGTGCGACGAAAGCTTGCCGAGCGGGCCACCAGCGACGTCGAACTGCTTGGCCGGCGGGCTATTTGCCAGCACACATCCGCGGGCCCGAGCGATATCCCGTCTGGCGCGAGAACCGGCTCCCTGGAGGGAGGGAACCCCCTCCGGATCTCCCTGTGGCGAGCAGCGGTACGCCCTCGGTTTGGTCACGGAGCGGATTCACGCCGCCACTGACCGGCCCGCCGCGAACGCCAAAGGCTCCCTTGGCGCACACAGCCAGCCTCAGAGCTCCGACAGGTTGGCGGCTCATTCGTCAGCGCGCGATCCGAACGCCGCCTTCCGGGACACGCAACTGTGCCCAGGCTTCGCGCATGACCCGGATCGACGTCCGGATGAACAGGAACGCAATGAGCCCCCCGACCAACCAGTCGGGCCATGCAAAACCAGTTCCGAACACGATTCCGCCGGCCACCAGCGTGGCCGCGTTGCCGATCGCATCGTTGCGGGTACAAAGCCACACGGCCCGCATATTGATGTCCTGGTCACGGAATTGCATCAGAAGCAATGCGCAGGTTATGTTGGCCGCCAGCGCCACCGCGCCCACCGATACCATGACCACAGCCAGGGGCTCGGCACCCGCCATGATCTGGTAGGCCAGTTGGGCCAGGATTCCGCCAGCAAGGACGAGTTCCAGGGAGGCGTTCAGAAAACCGGCGCGGGCCCTGGCATGGGCAGTCCGGTTGAGCGCGAATAGGCTGGCGCCGAAGCCGATCGCATCGATCAGCATATCGATGGAGTCGGCCTGCAGGGCGCTCGAGTGCGCCCACAGGCCGGCACCAAGCTCGGACGCAAACATCACCGCGTTGATCACAAGCACGGCGATTAGAATCCTTCGCTGAAGACCGTGCTTCCCATCCACAGGCACTTCGCAGCTGCTGCAACAGCCCTCGGCCATATACCCTCCCGGTCCCGGAACTCAGTACCGCCTTGTGCCATTGTGCGGCTACGCCCGGGGAAAGAGTCAAACCTTGGCGTGTTGCTGCAGGCTGGGCGGCAGGTCGGCCGAGGAGCCGGAAATTCATCCGTCGAACAGCACCTCGAGCATCGAACAGTCCGGCGTGCGCCCCCGCGGAAACCGGGTGAACGAGCGGCTAGAGAGCAGCAACCCTGCCATTTACCCTGCAGCTGACTGCGCGGATCTTCCGCAGCTCGCGCCGACGGCTGCATCAATCACCGGGCTATCGCGCGCCTGCAAGTGTTGCCGTCTCTGCAGAGGTCTTTTACCGATCTTCCAGAAGGTATTGTCAGGTCTCAGCGGCACCCTGAGCCGTTGTGGCAAGGCGCGAGGAGGGAGTGTGGTGGCGCTACAGGACCGACGAGCAACACCGTCCACAACGGCTCTGGGTGCCGCCCGCAAGGAGCCGCCGTGCGTATACTGACCCGATAGGGCCAATGATCCGAATCTCACTGGACCGAGGAGACGCGCGGTGGCAAATGCGCCGGAGCAGGACCCGGAGTGGCTGGGAGCCCTGCGCAGGCAGGACAAGGCGGCGTTCACCCGGCTGGTCCGGACCTATCAGACCAGCATGATGGCACTGGCACGCTCACTGGTTGGGCGGGATGCAGCCGGTGACGTGGTCCAGGACAGCTGGATCAGCGCCTACCGCGCATTGCCCGCCTTCGAGGGTCGTTCGAGCATCCGCACTTGGTTGCTGCGCATCACGGGAAACCGCGCCATCAGCCACCTGCGCACACGCGGCCGCCTGATCAACGAGACGGACCTGCTCGAACCCGACGTGACGGCACGCTTCGGCGACAACGGCCGCTGGCGGGAGCCGCCGGTCCCCTGGTCCGAGGACACACCGGAAGGACTTCTCGCAAGCGAGCAACTCCGCCAAGCCCTGGACGCCGGTCTGGAGACCATGCCGCCGCTGCAGCGGACCGTACTGCAGTTGCGCGAGACGGAGAACCTTTCCTCCGACCAGATCTGTAAGATTCTGGATATCAGTGCGTCCAATCTGTACGTTCTGCTTCACCGGGCCCGCACGAGGCTATGGTCCATCGTCGACGCCCATCAGAGATCCTGAAGTCATGCTCAAGTGCAACGAGGTGGTACAAAACGCCAGCGCCTATCTCGACGGCGAGCTGCCGATGCTCAGCCGGTGGCGAATTCGCCTGCACCTGAAGATCTGCGAAAACTGCCAGCGCTTCGTGGCGCAACTGCGGCTGACGGGAAGCATGCTTCGGCTGCACCAGCGGGATGAGCACGGGGACGGGTCCGATCCCGAGGTGGATTCCCTCGTGCAGAAAATCCTCGCCGCGAACCGTGACCGCCGCCCTTGACCCACCGTCCCGCCGACCCCGCATTCCCCCCGCCTGTAAGAATTCCCTCTCCCGACCGTCAGTGCCCATGAGCACGGGATTCACGCCCGTGCCGTTTGTCCCGGACACTGAAACACGGAGGGAGTGACCCCATGTCCACAATCCGAAGTGCATTTCACCGTTTCGCGAGCATCGCCGCCGGGCTCACGCTGCTGACGGCGGTTTCGGCAGCCCCGGCGCTGGCCGCCGCCGGTGCCACGTTCGTCCACCAGGAATCGCAGCACAGCTTCAGCGGCACCGTCTCCGCGCTCAAGAAATCCATCTCCGGCAACGGCATGATGGTAATGGGCCATATCAACCAGGCCAAGGTCCTGAGCATGACCGGCCTGCACCTCAAGGGCGGGCAGAGCTTCCTGGTCGGCAATCCCAAGGTCGGCAAGAAGCTGTTCAAGATGAACCCCGCCGCCGGCGCGGTGCTGCCCCTGCGCGTGTATGTGTGGGAGCACGACGGGCACGC
The DNA here is from genome assembly GCA_035638695.1 of Gammaproteobacteria bacterium. Classification (GTDB taxonomy): domain Bacteria; phylum Pseudomonadota; class Gammaproteobacteria; order UBA5335; family SLRW01; genus DASQZJ01. The sequence continues at coordinate 15,978 of DASQZM010000060.1, forward strand.
CTACGTGGGCTATTTCCAGCCGTCCGATCTGCTTGAAGGCATCAATGCGCACCTGGCCAAGCCGGGTCACATGATGGACAAGAAATTCAAGATGATCCTGAACGGCGCGACCGGCTGACAACGGCCTGCCAGGTGCAGGGGTACGCTCCGCCGTACGCCTGCACCTGCCCCGGAGGAACACCATGAACTATCTTACTCTGCGCGACCCTGCCGAGCTGCTGGCAACACTGTTCGTGCTGGCGGCGGCCTCGGTCTCGCCGTTGATCTTCGTCGCCTCCGCGGCGGGCTACTCCACGATGCACGCGCTCGGACTGCACGCGCTCATCCCCGCGCTGGCGGTATGGTGCCTGATCGCGCTCACCGCCCGGGCGGCCGGCTGGGAGCGGCTCTGGCGCGGCCTGCGGGCCGGTTTCTGGGCCGGTATCGCGGGTACGATCTCGCTCGAGATCGTGCGCATTATCGGCTTTCGCCTCTTCGATGCCATGCCCGGCTCGATGCCGGAGCTGATGGGGGTGCTGCTGACCAACCACTTCATGCAGGGCCCGAGCGTTTGGTCCAACCTGATCGGCTGGGGCGATCACTTCGTCAACGGCATCGGTTTCGCGACGATTTTCGTGCTGGTTTTCGGGCGCGTCCGTGCCTGGATGGCGATGCCGTATGCCTACGTCATCGCCACCATCTTCATGGCCAGTCCCGTCGTGCGCGTGATGGGCGCCGGCTACTTCGGAGCCAACTACGATCCCGGGTTCGTGGTCACCGTGCTGCTGGCGCATACCGCGTACGGCCTGGCGATCGGCAACGTGATCGCGCGTAGCGGTGCCCGGCCGGGGCTGATCTGGACCCGTTTCCTCGGCCAGGCGCCCGCCCCGGCCTCCGGGAGCTGACTGCCGGGAACGACCCGACCGGACGCTGAGCCTCGCGGCCGGGTGACACGATCACAGGAGGTTTGCACCATGGTCGATTTCACGCTCTACGATGCGCGCTCCGCTCCCGCGGCGGCCCGCCCCGCCCTGGAGAAAGTGGCGAAGAACATGGGCTTCGTACCCAACCTTTTCGGCAAGATGGCCGAGGCGCCGGCGGCGCTGGAAGGGTATCTGACGCTCTCGCAAATCTACGGGCGCAGCTCACTCAATGCCCAGGACCAGCAGGTCGCGCTGCTCGCGATCTCGGTCGAGAACGGCTGCGAGTTCTGTGTCGCGGCCCACTCCGCCGGTGCGAAATCGGCCGGCGTCGGCCCCGAAATCGTGGCCGCCCTGCGCCGGGGCGAGACCCCCGCCCATACGCCTCTCGGCGCCCTGGCGGAGTTCGCCCGGACAGTAGCGCGCAAGCGCGGATTGGTCGGCCAGGACACGCTGCAGCGCTTCATCGACGCCGGGTACACGCGCCAGAACGTGCTGGAGGTGGTTCTCGCCACGGCGCTGAAAACCCTCAGCAACTACACCAACCACATCGCGCGTACCCCGCTGAACCGGGAGCTGGAGAGTGAACGGTGGCAGGCGTCCGAGAAAGAAGCCGCATCGTGATCGCGCGACTCACGGGGCGCGCAGTCGCTATGGTCGGGGACAGGGATGTCCCCGCCATCCGCCGATGGCCCCGTTAACCGATGCCGGTGCGGAGCTGGGACAGGTAGGTGCTCCCGGCAATCTGCTCTCTCCCGGGGTGGTCGCCTCGCTCGTGGCCGTGGGGGGACTCCCGCTCGCTCAGGAAGATGAGCGACTGGCGGCGCCACCGGCATCGGCGACGGCCGGACAGGGCCCGTCACGAGCCCCGGTAAGATCTCGAAGCGGGATACGTCGGAGTAAAAAGGATCGCCCGGCATTCACCCAACCGGAGGAGCGAGTGCAATGAGTGCAACCGAGCAGTCCCTGCCCCGCCTGGATCCGCGCAAGTTCCGCGACCCGGCGCGCACCGCCGACGGCGAGCCCCGCGCGCGGGTGGCGCTGCGGTCGCTGGACACGCTCTGGTTCAACACCGGCACCCTGTGCAACCTCACCTGCCGCGGCTGCTAC
>DASQZM010000061.1:0-6539 GCA_035638695.1 Gammaproteobacteria bacterium
CAAACGCACGAGCCTCACCACCGTACTTCGACGACAACACCTTCGTCATCGCCGCCGTCAACGTCGTCTTGCCATGGTCCACGTGACCAATCGTCCCAACGTTTACGTGCGGCTTCGTACGCTCATACTTCGCCTTGGACACGACTTCTTCCCTCTTTATCGAACGGTTTCCGATACCCGGCGGCCGCCCCGTCAGGACGCCTTGCGGATCACTGCATCAGCCACACTGCTGGGGGCTTCGGCGTAGCGCTCGAACTCCATGTAATAGGTCGCGCGACCCTGGGTCTGGGAGCGCAGGTCGGTGGCGTAGCCGAACATCTCCGAAAGCGGCACCTCGGCACGGATGATCTTGCCGCTGGGACCATCCTCCATGCCCTTGACCAGACCGCGGCGACGGTTGAGGTCGCCCATCACGTCGCCCATGAACTCCTCGGGCGTGACCACCTCGACGAACATCATCGGCTCGAGCAGCGCCGGGGAGGCCTTCAGGGCACCTTCGCGGAAGGCCATCGAGCCGGCGATCTTGAACGCCATCTCGGAGGAGTCGACGTCGTGGTAGGAGCCGTCGTACAGGGTCACCTTGATGTCCACCACCGGGTAGCCGGCCAGCACGCCGTTCGCCATCTGCTCCTGCACACCCTTGTCCACCGAGCCGATGTACTCCCTCGGCACCACGCCGCCCACGATGGAATTGACGAACTCGTAGCCCGTGCCGGGCTCCTGCGGCTCCAGGCGCAGGTAGACGTGGCCGTACTGGCCGCGGCCGCCGGTCTGGCGGATGAACTTGCCCTCCTGCTCGACCGGCTTGCGGATGGTCTCGCGGTAGGCGACCTGCGGGTTGCCCACGTTGGCCTCGACCTTGAACTCGCGCTTGAGCCGGTCGACGATGATCTCCAGGTGCAGCTCGCCCATGCCGGAGATGATGGTCTGGCCCGACTCCTCGTCGGTCCGCACCTGGAAGGACGGGTCCTCCTGCGCCAGCTTCTGCAGCGCCAGGCCCATCTTCTCCTGGTCGGCCTTGGTCTTGGGTTCGACCGCGACCGAGATCACCGGGTCCGGGAACTCCATGCGCTCCAGCGTGATCACGCTGTTCTGGGCGCACAGGGTGTCGCCGGTAGTGACGTCCTTGAGGCCCACCGCCGCGGCGATATCCCCGGCGTGGACTTCCTTGATCTCCCTGCGCTCGTTGGAGTGCATCTGGAGGATGCGCCCGAAGCGCTCCTTCTTGCCCTTGACCGGGTTGAGCACGGTCTCGCCCGATTTCGCCACGCCCGAGTAGACGCGGAAGAAGGTCAGGGTCCCGACGAACGGGTCGGTGGCGATCTTGAACGCCAGCGCCGCAAACGGCTCGTCGTCGGACGGGTGGCGTTCGGCGATGGTCCCGGCGGCGTCGTCGAGGTGGCCCTGGATCGAGGCCACGTCGGTCGGCGCCGGCATGTAGTCGATGACCGCGTCCAGCAGCGCCTGCACGCCCTTGTTCTTGAACGCGCTGCCGCACAGCGTGGGCACGATCTCGTTGGACAGGGTGCGCATGCGCAGGCCCTTGCGGATCTCCTCGGCGGAGAGCGTACCCTCTTCCAGGTACTTCTCCATGAGCTCCTCGTTGGCCTCGGCCGCCGCCTCGAGCATCTGCTCGCGGGCCGCCTCGCAGTCGGCCTTCATGCCCTCGGGAATGTCCCGGGCGTCATAGCTCATCCCGAGATTTTCCTCGTTCCAGTAGATCGCCTGCATCCCGATCAGGTCGACCACGCCGGCGAAGTCGTCCTCGGCACCGATCGGCAGCTGCACCGGCACCGGGTGCGCGCCCAGGCGGTCGCGGATCTGCTGCACCACGCGCTGGAAGTTGGCGCCCATGCGGTCCATCTTGTTGACGAAGGCCATGCGCGGCACTTCGTACTTGTCCGCCTGGCGCCAGACCGTCTCGGACTGCGGCTCGACCCCGCCGACCGCGCAGAACACCGCGATCGACCCGTCCAGCACGCGCAGCGAACGCTCCACCTCGATGGTGAAGTCCACGTGGCCGGGGGTGTCGATGATGTTGATCCGGTGCTCCGGATACTGCTGGGTCATACCGCGCCAGAAGCAGGTGGTGGCGGCCGAGGTGATCGTGATGCCGCGCTCCTGCTCCTGTTCCATCCAGTCCATCACCGCGGCACCCTCGTGCACCTCACCGATCTTGTGAGACACGCCGGTATAGAAAAGGATGCGCTCGGTGGTCGTCGTCTTGCCGGCATCGATGTGCGCCATGATGCCGATATTCCGGTAGCGCTCTATGGGAGTTGTGCGTGCCACGATCCGAAACCTCTGAAAATCCGTAATCCGCCGTTGTCGCCAGCTTTACCAGCGGAAGTGCGAGAAGGCCTTATTGGCCTCGGCCATCCGGTGCGTGTCCTCGCGCTTCTTGACCGCGGTGCCGCGGTTCTCCGCGGCCTCCATCAGCTCGCCGGCGACCCGGCGGGCCATGGACTTCTCGCCGCGCTTGCGGGCGGCGTCGATGATCCAGCGCATCGCCAGCGCCGTCTGGCGCACGGGCCGCACCTCGACCGGCACCTGGTAGGTGGCGCCGCCCACGCGCCGGGACTTGACCTCCACGGCGGGGCGCACATTATCCAGAGCCTGGTTGAGCAAATCAACGGGGTCGCCGCCCTTCCTCTCCATCGCCTCGTCCAGCGCGCCATAGACGATGTTCTCGGCGACCGACTTCTTGCCGTCGACCATCAGCATGTTGATGAACTTCGCCAGCAGCTCGCTGTGGAACTTGGGATCCGGAAGGATCGCCCGCCTGGAAGCTACCCGTCTTCTCGCCATCTCTGATCAAAGCCTCCGCATCAGCCCTTGGGCCGCTTGGCGCCGTACTTGGAGCGACCCTGCCGGCGGCTGCTGACACCCGCGGTGTCGAGCGTGCCGCGGATGGTGTGATAACGCACGCCCGGCAGGTCCTTGACGCGTCCGCCCCGGATCAGGACCACCGAGTGCTCCTGCAGGTTGTGGCCCTCGCCCGGGATGTAGCTGGTGACTTCGTAGCCGTTCGTCAGCCGCACGCGGGCCACCTTGCGCAGCGCGGAGTTGGGCTTTTTCGGCGTGGTCGTGTACACCCGCGTGCACACGCCCCGCTTCTGCGGCGAGCCTTCCAGGGCCGGGACGCTGCTCTTGTCCCGGCGCTGCTTGCGTGGTTTGCGTACCAGCTGGTTGATCGTTGCCATGGGTTGCGATGCCTTGCCGAAGTCGTCGCGCCACAAAATAAATGACAGGCAGGTAAACCCTGCCTGTCAGGTGAAGAGGCGCAATTCTACGGGTCCCCGGCCCCGCTGTCAAGGCCGGAGAGACTCCGAATCCCGCGTCACGCCGGCGTTTCCGGGCTCCGGAAACGCCGGCGCACGTTCGCGGCTCAGTCCTCGAACACGTCTTCCGGGCGCTGCACCCCGGCCTCGCCGCTCTCGCCGCCGGGCAGGGCCTCGCCGGGGATGCCCAGCGTGTAGCCCAGCTCGCGCTCGCGGCGGCGCTGCTCGTGGTACGCCAGGCCGGTTCCCGCCGGGATCAGGCGGCCCACGATGACGTTCTCCTTGAGCCCGCGCAGGTCGTCCCGGGCGCCGCGCACGGCGGCCTCGGTGAGCACCCGCGTGGTCTCCTGGAAGGACGCCGCCGAGATGAACGACTCGGTGGACAGGGATGCCTTGGTGATCCCGAGCAGAACGGGCTCGGCGACGGCCTTCGCCTGGTCGCTGGCGAGCCGCTCGTTCTCCTCGAGCACCCGGACGAAGTCCACCTGCTCACCCTTGAGGAAGCGCGAGTCGCCGGGGTGGGTCACCTCGACCTTGCGCAGCATCTGCCGGATGATGGTCTCGATGTGCTTGTCGTTGATCTTCACGCCCTGCAGGCGGTAGACGTCCTGGATCTCCTTGACCAGGTACTCCGCCAGGCGTTCGACTCCCAGCAGGCGCAGGATGTCGTGCGGATTCGGCTCGCCGTCGGCGATGGTGTCGCCGCGTTCCACATGCTCGCCCTCGAACACGGTCACGTTGCGCCACTTCGGGATCAGCTCCTCGTGCGACTCGCCCTCGCTGTCGGTAATCACCAGGCGCTGCTTGCCCTTGGTGTCCTTGCCGAACGAGACCGTGCCCGAGTACTCGGCCAGGATCGCCGGCTCCTTGGGTTTGCGTGCCTCGAACAGGTCGGCCACCCGCGGCAGCCCGCCGGTGATGTCACGGGTCTTGCTGGTCTCCTGCGGTATCCGGGCCAGCACGTCGCCCACCGACACTTCGGTGCCGTCCTCGACGATGACCACGGCGCCGGAGGGCAGATAGTAGGCCGCGTCGATGCTGGTCCCCGGGAAGGTCAGGTTGTTGCCCTCCTCATCCACCAGCTTGACCATCGGCCGCAGGTCCTTGCCGCCGGCGGTGCGCTGCTTGGGATCCATCACCACGACGCTGGACAGGCCGGTGATCTCGTCCGTCTCGCGCTGGACGGTGACGCCCTCTTCCATCTCGATGAACTGGATGCGGCCGGCGATTTCGGTCACCACCGGGTGCGTGTGCGGGTCCCAGTTGGCGATGATCTGGCCGCCCTCGACCTGGGCGTCGTCGCCGGCGGTCAGCATGGCGCCGTAGGGGATCTTGTAACGCTCGCGTTCGCGGCCATGCTCATCCATGATCGCCAGCTCGCCCGAGCGCGACACCGCGACCAGGTTGCCATCCTTGTTCTGCACCGTCTTGAGGTTGTGCAGCCGCACGATCCCGGCCTGCTTGACCTGCACGTTGTTCACCGAGGCCGCGCGCGAGGCGGCACCACCGATGTGGAACGTGCGCATGGTCAGCTGCGTGCCCGGCTCGCCGATGGACTGGGCCGCGATCACGCCGACCGACTCGCCCATGTTGACGCCGTGGCCCCGGGCCAGGTCGCGGCCGTAGCATTGCGCGCAGACCCCGTAGCGGGACTCGCAGGTGATCGGCGAGCGCACCAGCACGCGGTCCACGCCCATGCGCTCCATCTCCTCGACCAGCGGCTCGTCCAGCAGCGTGCCGGCCTCGAGGGCCACCTCGTCACTGCCGGGGCGGTAGATGGGCTCGGCGATGACCCGACCGAGCACGCGCTCGCGCAGCGGCTCCAGCACGTCCCCGCCCTCGACGATCGGCGTCATCTCCAGGCCGCGGGTGGTGCCGCAGTCCGGGTCGGTAACCACCACGTCCTGGGCGACGTCCACCAGTCGCCGGGTCAGGTAACCGGAGTTGGCGGTCTTGAGCGCCGTATCCGCGAGGCCCTTGCGCGCTCCGTGGGTGGAGATGAAGTACTGCAGGACGTTGAGGCCTTCGCGGAAGTTGGCCGTGATCGGCGTTTCGATGATGGAACCGTCCGGCTTGGCCATCAGGCCGCGCATGCCCGCCAGCTGGCGGATCTGTGCGGCGGAGCCGCGGGCCCCGGAGTCGGCCATCATGAAGATCGAGTTGAACGAGGTCTGCTCGGCCTTGTTGCCCTCGGCGTCGATCACCTCCTCGGTGCCAAGCTTGTCCATCATGGCGCGCGCGACCTGGTCGTTGGTGTGCGACCAGATGTCCACCACCTTGTTGTAGCGCTCGCCGTTGGTGACCAGGCCCGAGGCGTACTGGTCCTCGATCTCCTTCACCTCGGCCTCGGCCTCGGACAGGATCCGCGGCTTCTCCTCGGGCACCACCATGTCGTCGACGCCGATGGAGATGCCGGCCTGGGTGGCGTAGTAGAAGCCCGTGTACATCAACTGGTCGGCGAACACCACGGTCTCCTTCAGCCCCACGCGCCGATAACAGGCGTTGAGCGCCGAGGAGATGGCCTTCTTGTCCATGTCCTGGTCGATCATCTCGAAGGGCAGGCCCTGCGGGAGGATCTCCGAGAGCAGCGCCCGGCCGACCGTGGTCTGGCGAATTGCGGTCCGCTCCGCGGGCTCGCCTTCGCCGTCCTGCGGGTGGTCGGTCAGGCGCACGCGGATGCGTGCCTGCAGGTCCACGGCACCGCTGTGGAACGCCCGGTGCACTTCGGCCACGTCGGTGAACAGCCCGCCCTCGCCCCTGGCGTTGACGCGCTCGCGGGTCATGTAGTAAAGGCCCAGGACCACATCCTGCGAGGGCACGATGATGGGCTCACCGTTGGCCGGCGAGAGGATGTTGTTGGTGGACATCATCAGCGCCCGCGCCTCGAGCTGGGCTTCCAGCGACAGCGGCACGTGCACCGCCATCTGGTCGCCGTCGAAGTCCGCGTTGAAAGCGGTGCACACCAGCGGATGCAGCTGGATGGCCTTGCCCTCGATCAGCACCGGCTCGAACGCCTGGATGCCCAGGCGGTGCAGGGTCGGGGCGCGATTGAGCAGCACCGGGTGCTCGCGGATCACGTCCTCGAGGATATCCCAGACCTGCGCCTCCTCGCGCTCGACCATCTTCTTGGCCGCCTTGATGGTGGTGGCCTGGCCGAGCCGCTGCAGCTTGCTGAAGATGAACGGCTTGAACAGCTCCAGCGCCATCTTCTTGGGCAGGCCGCACTGGTGCAGCTTCAGGGTCGGGCCGACCACGATC
>DASQZM010000062.1:0-11436 GCA_035638695.1 Gammaproteobacteria bacterium
GGACTACATCGTGCGCGACGGCGAGGTGGTGATCGTCGACGAGTTCACCGGGCGCATCATGCCCGGGCGGCGGTGGTCGGACGGCCTGCACCAGGCGATCGAGGCCAAGGAAGGGGTGAAGATCCAGAGCGAGAACCAGACACTGGCGTCGATCACCTTCCAGAACTACTTCCGGATGTACGACAAGCTCTCGGGGATGACCGGCACGGCCGATACCGAGGCCTACGAGTTCCAGACCATCTACGGCCTGGAGGTGGTGGTGGTCCCCACCAACAAGCCGATGATCCGCGATGATCTTCCCGACCAGGTCTACATGACGTCCGAGGAGAAGTACGAGGCGATCGCCGCGGCGGTCACCGAGGCGCGCGCGGCGAACCGGCCGGTGCTGGTGGGTACCGCCTCGATCGAGGTTTCCGAGCTGCTGTCGAAACTCCTGCAGCAGCGGGGCATCCAGCACGAAGTGCTCAACGCCAAGCAGCACCAGCGCGAGGCGCAGATCATCGCCCAGGCGGGTCGCCCCGGCGTGGTCACCATTGCCACCAACATGGCGGGCCGTGGCACCGACATCGTGCTCGGCGGCAATCCGGACGAGGAGATCAAGGCGCTGGGGCAGGACGCCGACCCCGAGCAGGCGCGCCGGATCCGGGACGGCTGGGCCGAGCGGCACCAGCAGGTGGTGGACGCCGGCGGTCTGCACATCGTCGGCTCCGAGCGGCACGAGTCCCGGCGCGTGGACAACCAGCTCCGCGGCCGCGCGGGGCGCCAGGGGGATCCCGGCTCGACGCGCTTCTACCTGTCGCTGGAAGACAGCCTGCTGCGGATCTTCGGCTCGGGCAAGATCGGCAACCTGATGCAGCGCCTGGGCATGGAGCGGGGTGAGGCGATCGAGCACAACTGGGTGACCCGGGCGATCGAGAACGCCCAGCGCAAGGTGGAGGCACACAACTTCGACATCCGCAAGCAGCTGCTGGAATACGACGACGTCGCCAACGACCAGCGCCAGGTGATCTACGAGCAGCGCAACGAACTGCTGGAGAGTGAGGACGTGTCGGACACCGTGGCGATGATCCGGGACGACGTGCTGCAGGACCTGATCAGCAACTACGTGCCGCCGCAGAGCCTGGAGGAGCAGTGGGACGTCCCGGGCCTGGAGGAGGCGCTCAAGCGCGAGTTCTTCCTGGAGCTGCCGATCCGCGGCTGGCTGGACGAGGAAGAGCGTCTCAACGAGGAGGCCCTGCGCGAGCGCATCGCGGACAAGTTGAACGAACAGTACCAGGAGAAGGTCCGGCTGGTGGGCGAGGCCGTGATGCGTCACCTGGAGAAGGCGATCATGCTGCAGGTGCTGGATGACCTTTGGCGGGAGCACTTGGCCGCGATGGATCACCTGCGCCAGGGCATCCACCTGCGGGGCTACGCCCAGGTGGATCCCAAGCAGGAGTACAAGCGTGAGGCCTTCGGGATGTTCCGCGAGCTGCTCGAGCGCCTGAAGTACGACACGGTGACCATGCTGCACAAGGTCCAGGTGCGCGAGGAAGAGGACGTCGCCGCCATGGAGCAGCAGCGCCGCCGCCCCAGCGCCATGGAGTTCCGGCACGAGGCGCTGCCGGAGGCAGCCGGGGCCGAGGCGCCCGCGGAGCTGGCGCTGGAGGCGGCCGGTGCCGGCGGGGGCGGCGAGCCGCTGGCGACCCCGGAGACCTACGTGCGGCCGACGCGCAAGGTTGGGCGCAACGAGCCCTGCCCCTGCGGGTCGGGCAAGAAGTACAAGCATTGCCACGGCATGCTCAAGTGAGCGCCGCGCGCGCCGCGTGGCGCTGACCCGGAGATCCGGACTTGTCCGTCGGACTGAATCCACCATCCTCCATCGCAGCGGTCGCCGGTGTCCGCCTGGCATCGGTGGCCGCGGGCATCCGCAAGCCGGACCGGCATGATCTTGCCCTGCTCGTGGTCACTCCCGGGACGGAGTGCGCGGCGGTGTTCACCCGCAACCGCTTCCGGGCCGCGCCGGTCGAGGTCGCGCTTGCGCACCTGGAAACCGCGAAACCCCGCGCGCTGCTGATCAATACCGGCTATGCCAACGCCGGCACGGGCGAGGCCGGGCGGCGCGACGCGCGGGCCTGCTGCGAGGCCCTGGCCGCCGAGCTCGATTGCCGGCCGGAGGAGGTGCTCCCGTTCTCGACCGGGGTGATCGGCGAGCCGCTCCCGCTGGCACCGATACGCGCGGCGCTGCCCGGGCTGGTCGGCGCCCTGCGCGGGGAAGGCTGGGTCGAGGCGGCCGGCGGCATCATGACCACGGACACGGTGCCCAAGGCGGCGAGCCGCCGCATCGAGATCGAAGGCCGGACCGTGTCCGTGTCGGGCATCGCCAAGGGCGCCGGGATGATCCGGCCGGACATGGCCACGATGCTGGCGTTCGTGGCGACCGACGCCGCGGTCCCGGCGGCGGACCTGGAGGCGCTGCTGCACGAGGCGGTGGGACAGTCGTTCAACCGGATCTCGGTGGACGGCGACACCTCGACCAACGACGCCTGCTGCGTGCTGGCGACCGGCGCCGCCGGCGTTACGGTCGCCGCCGGGTCCCGGGCCTGGGAGCGCCTCCGCCGGTCGCTCACGGAAGTCTGCGTGGAGCTGGCGCAGGCGATCGTCCGCGACGGCGAGGGGGCCACCAAGTTCATCACCATCCGGGTGGAGGAAGCGGCCGGCGCGGCGGAAGCACGCGCGGTGGCCGACGCCGTGGCGCACTCGCCGCTGGTGAAGACGGCCTTTTACGCGAGCGACCCCAACTGGGGACGCATCCTGGCGGCGGTGGGCCGCGCCGGGATCGACGACCTGGAGATCACGGGCGTGCGCATCGCGCTCAACGACGTGGTGATCGTCAGCCACGGGGGGCGGGATCCGTCGTATACCGAGGACGCCGGCCAGCGGGCCATGGACGCCGACGAGATCACGGTCCGGATCGGCCTCGGCCGGGGACGCGAGTCGACCGTCCTGTGGACCTGCGACCTGAGTCACGGCTACGTGACCATCAACGCCGAATACCGCACGTGAGCGAGCCGATCCATGTGGCCGTCGCGGTGCTGCGCAACCCGCGGGGCCAGGTACTCGTCTCGCGGCGCCTTCCCGGCAGCCACATGGCCGGGAGCTGGGAGTTCCCGGGCGGCAGGGTGGAACCCGGAGAGGATGTGCGGGCGGCACTGCGGCGGGAGCTGCGCGAGGAGCTCGGGGTGCGGGTGGAGCGGGCGATGCGGTTGATCCGGATCCGCCACGACTACCCCGACCGCAGGGTGCTGCTGGACGTCTGGGAGGTCGCGGCGTTCCGGGGCCGGCCGGCCGGCCTGGAAGGCCAGCCGCTGGCGTGGGTCGGCACGGACGAGCTGCCGGCCCGGGGCCTGATCGGGGCGGACCGGCCGATCATCGCCGCGGTCCGGCTGCCGCGTACCTGCCTGATCACGCCGCCGGAACCCGGCGACCCGCGGGTCTTCCTCGCGCGCCTCGCGCGGGCCCTGGAGAACGGCGTGCGGCTGGTGCAACTGCGGCTGCCGGGAATGCCGGACGAAGCGCTCGAGTCGCTCGCCTCGCAGGTGCTGCGCCTCGCGCGCGAGTCGGGCGCCCGGGTGCTGCTCAACGGCGACCCGGCCCAGGCCGCGCGCCTGGGATTCGATGGGGTGCACCTGGGCGCCTCCCGGCTGCGCGCGCTCGATGCCCGGCCGCCGGACCTGGCGTGGCTCGGGGCGTCCTGTCACGACGCCGCGGAGCTCGAGCTGGCCGCGGCGCTCGGCGCGGATTTCGCGCTCGTGTCGCCGGTGCGGCCGACGCCCTCCCACCCCGAAGCCAAGCCACTGGGCTGGGCGGGCCTGGAAGCGCTGTGCGAGCAGGCCACGTTGCCGGTCTACGCGCTCGGAGGGATGACGGCCGCGGACGTGCCCCGGGCCCGGGAGGCGGGGGCGCAGGGGGTTGCCGGGATTCGGGGGTGGGTCTGAAGGGCGTTTTAGGTTTTAGGTTTTAGGTAAGAAGCGGCAAGTTTCGTTGCATGTTCTCCCGGCCCGCCAGGCCGACCGGCCTCCGAGAAACTCCTGGGCTTCCCGTCGAGCAGAAACCGTGGGTAGCCACCGGATCCCTCTTTCCTAAAACCTAAAACCTAAAACCTAAAACCCAACCCGTTGATCCCCTAAAACCGGCCCTCATCGTCATCCGTACCCCCGTGCCACGGCGTCTCGCCGGGCCCGGCGATGTAGTGCTCTTCCCCGAACCACTCCCCCAGGTCGATGAGCTTGCAGCGTTCGCTGCAGAACGGGCGCCAGGGATTGTCCGCGCCCAGCCGGACCGGGTTGCGGCAGGTTGGGCAGCGCGCGAGCTTCGGCATGACCGGTACCCCGTATGCGCTCAGTAGGAGCAGCGGAACAGCTCGAACGGCACGTCGCTCGACGTGGGTACCGCCCGGCCGCCCTGTACCGGCTGCTCGCAGAAGCGGATGCTGATGCGGTGCTTGCCGCCGCTGATCTCCGGGAAGTAGCGGCTGTCCCCCGGCAGGCGCACGCGGATCAGCTGCCACGGACGGCTCGCGTCGGGGCTCTCCTGGTAGGCGCCGTCGACCGCCACCTCGCGCGAGGACTGCCCGCTTTCGCGCACCAGCGTCAGGATCATCTCCACCGCCTGCCGAATCAGCGACAGGGCCTCCAGCCACTCGAGCAGCGCCGCGCGGCGTTCGCGATAGGGGCGCGCCAGCCAGTGCTGGAACCCGGGCAGGTCGAAGTCGCAGGTGCCGCCGGGGATGCTGAGGCGGTTGTGCACCCCTTCGAGCATACCCTGGTCGGAGAACAGCTCGCCGGGCTGTCCGCTCTGGCCGTGCAGCGACTCGATCAGCCGTGCGACCCGCTCCAGCAGCTGGCGCAGCGGGCCCTGCTGCGCGTGCGGATTGCCCTCGAGCCCGCGCAGGCGACTGCGCTGGCGTTCCAGCTCGTTGATCAGCTCGTGCTTGACATCGCCGCGCCCCATCGCATCGCGGGTCTCGAGCAGGCTTACGATGGCCGCGCGCGAGGCCCAGGCGTCCTCGATGGCGATCAGGCGGGCGGTCTGGCCGAACAGGAATTCCAGCCGCAGGAACTTGCGGATGCGCTCGTTCAGGGGCTGCTCGAACCACATGCGGCTCGCGCGGGCTTCCCCGGTCCGGCCCCCGGAGCGGCTGTCGCGACTTTCCACCGTGGCCATGGCTACCGCTCCCCGCTGCCCGACCGCACGCCCGGGTCCCGGGCCGGCTGCTCCCGGGCCAGGCGCAGGTAGAGGCGGTGCAGGGCCTCCACCTGACGCTCGAGCGCGTCGACGCCGCCGTCGTTTTCGATCACGTCGTCCGCGATCGCGAGCCGCTGCCGGCGGGCGGCCTGGGCATCCAGCGCGGCGCGGGCCTGCTCGCGGCTGACGCGGTCGCGTTCCATCAGGCGCGTGATCTGGACCTCCTCGGGGACGTCCACCACGAGCACGCGGTGCACGCGGCTGCGGCCGCCCGTCTCCGCCAGCAGCGGCACCATCATGATCACGTAGGGTCCCGGTGCCGCGGCGATGCGCCGGGCCATCTCCGCGCCGATGGCCGGGTGCAGGATCTGCTCGAGGCGGCGGCGCTGCCCGGGGTCGCTGAAGATGGTCTCGCGCAATCGTGCGCGGTCCAGTCGTCCGGAGGAGTCGAGCGCTCCCTCCCCGAACGCCTCGACGATGCGCGCCAGCGCGGGCTGTCCCGGCTCGACCACGGCGCGGCTGACCTCGTCGGCGTCGACGACCGCGATGCCGCGGTCGGCGAAGCGCCGCGCAACCGTGGATTTGCCGCTGGCGATGCCGCCCGTGAGTCCAATGATCAGATCGGCCATGGGAGAGACCCGCGTGGTCAGCCGATGCCCGCGAAGCGCAGGTATCCGGCGTTGATCGCACCGCCCCACATGAGCATGATCCAGCCGCCCAGCGCGAGATACGGGCCGAACGGGATCGGCACCCGGGAGTCCCGGCGCTGGACCAGCAGCCACGCCACGCCGAGCACGCTCCCGGCCAGGGACGAAATCAGTATGATACCCGGCAGCGCCTGCCAGCCCAACCATGCGCCGAGCAGCGCCAGCAGCTTGAAATCCCCGTAGCCCATACCCTGCCTGCCGGTCAGCAGCCGGAAGGCCTGGTACACGGTCCACAGGCTCAGGTAGCCGGCGGCCGCGCCGACGATGCTGGCGACCGGGGAGGCATAGATCCCGGTCAGCCCGAGCAGGAGCCCGGCCCACATGACCGGCAGCGTGATGGCGTCGGGCAGGATCTGGTGATCGAGGTCGATCACCGCGAGCACCAGCAACGCCCAGGTCAGGCCCAGCGCCGCGAGCATCTGCCAGCCGAACCCGAAATGCCAGGCGACCGCGGCGCTCAGCAGCCCCGTGGTGAGCTCGATTGCCGGGTAGCGGGGCGAGATCCGCCCGCCGCAGGCGGAGCAGCGGCCGCGGAGGAACAGGTAGCTCAGCAGCGGGATGTTCTCCAGGGCGGTGATGGCGTGACCGCAGCGCGGGCAGCGCGAGCGCGCCCAGGCCAGCCCCGGCGGCGGCTCGGCGGAGACGGTCTCGCCGTTGAGCTCGGCGCATTCCAGCCGCCACTGGTGCTCGAGCAGGGCGGGGAAGCGCAGGATCACCACGTTGAGGAAGCTGCCGACCGCCAGCCCGAGCACGCAGCAGCAGCCCGCCAGCAGGGCGGGGCTTTGCTGCAGCAGGTACAGGCTATCGGTCATCGCCGTGTGTGCCGTGCCGGAGCGGGGCGCCGGCGGAGCCGCCGGTGCGGGGCCCGGGGCGGCCGATCAAGAGACCACCGAACCCAGCTTGAAGATGGGCAGGTACATGGCGATCACCAGGCCGCCGACCAGGATCCCGAGGATCACCATGATCATCGGCTCCAGCAGGGCGCTCAGGTTGTCCACCATGTCGTCGACCTCGGCCTCGTAGAAGTCCGCGACCTTGGCCGCCATCGAGTCCAGGTCGCCGGACTCCTCGCCGATGGCGATCATCTGCACCGCCATGTGCGGGAACAGCGCGACCTCCTGCATCGAGCTCTGCAGTTGCTGACCGGTGGCGACCTGGTCGCGGATCTGCTGGACCGCGCGCTCGTAGACCAGGTTGCCGGTGGCCCCGGCCACCGAGTCCAGCGCGTCCACCAGCGGCACGCCGGCCGCGAACATCGTGGCCAGGGTGCGCGCGTAGCGCGCCACCGCGGCCTTGCGCAGGATGGTCCCGATCACCGGGATCTTGAGCGAGTAGCGGTGGACCGCTTCCCGGAACGCGGGGACATTGCGGTTGGCCCAGGCGACGCCGAAGGCGAGTCCGCCGAGGACAAGGACCACGGCCCACCAGTACTTCTGGGTCCATTTGGACAGCCCGACCACCAGCAGCGTGAACGCGGGCAGGTTGGCGCCAAAGCCCTGGAACAGGCTCTGGAACTGGGGCACCACGAAGTAGAGCAGGATCCCGCTGACGATGACGGCGACCGCCACGATCGCCGCGGGATAGACCAGCGCCTTCTTGATCTTGGACTTGAGGGCCTCGGACTTCTCCATGTAGGTGGCGACCTTGTCCAGCAGCGTCTCGAGCGCGCCGGAACGCTCGCCGGCGCCGACCAGGCTGGTGTACAGCGAGTCGAAGTACTTCGGGTGCCTGGCGAGCGCCTCCGTCAGGCCGGTGCCGCCCTCGATGTCGTTCTTGATGCCCAGCAGCAGCTCCTGCATCGCCGGGTTGTCGTGACCGCGGCCGACGATGTCGAAGGACTGCACCAGGGGCACGCCGGCGTTCATCATGGTCGCGAGCTGGCGCGTGAAGATCGCGATGTCCCCGGGCTGGATCCTCTTCTTGCCCTTTTTCTTCGCGGCCTTCTTGCGGATGCGCACCGGGATGATGCCGCGCCGGCGCAGCTGGGCCTTGACGAAGGCCTCGCTGGGGCCGGTGTCCTGACCCTTGACCGTGTCGCCGTCGCGGGTCCTGCCTTCCCAGGTGAACAGATAGTTCTTGAGATTCTCGGTAGCCATGGCGTTACTCGAGCGTTACCCGGTGGAGTTCTTCCAGACTGGTGATGCCGGCGCGCACCTTGCGCAGGCCCGAGGTCCGCAGGTCCGCGACCCCCTCCTTCTTCGCCTGTTCGGCAATCTGAAGCGAGTTCCCGCCTTCCATGATGATCCGGCCGATCGCCTCCGAGACCGGCAGCACCTGGTAGATGCCGACGCGTCCGCGATAGCCCTCGGTGCACTGGTCGCAGCCCCTGGGACCATAGATCTTGAGCTTGTCCAGCTCGTCCTCGCGGAAGCCGGCGTCGAGCAGCACCTGGCGCGGCAGGTCCAGCGGCTCCTTGCAGTGGGTGCAAAGGCGCCGCGCCAGCCGCTGGGCGATGATCAGGCTCACCGAGGAGGCGATGTTGAACGGCGCGACCCCCATGTTGATCAGCCTTGTCAGCGTTTGCGGCGCGTCGTTGGTGTGCAGGGTCGAGAGCACCATGTGACCGGTCTGGGCGGCCTTGATGGCGATCTCCGCCGTCTCCAGGTCGCGCACCTCGCCGACCATGATCACGTCCGGGTCCTGGCGCAGGAACGCGCGCATCGCCGCCGCGAAGGTCAGCCCGACCCTGGGATTGACGTTGACCTGGTTGACCCCGGGCAGGTTGATCTCCGCCGGGTCCTCCGCGGTCGAGATGTTGCGGTCCGCGGTGTTCAGGACGTTCAGCCCGGTGTAGAGGCTGACGGTCTTGCCGCTGCCGGTCGGGCCGGTGACCAAAATCATGCCCTGGGGCCGCTGCAGGGCGTTGAGATAGAGCTCCTTCTGGTCCGGCTCGTAGCCCAACTGGTCGATGCCCATCCGGGTGCTCGAGGGGTCCAGGATGCGCAGCACCACCTTCTCGCCCCACAGGGTGGGGCAGGTGCTCACGCGGAAGTCGATGGCGCGCGTACGCGAGAGCTTGAGCTTGATGCGGCCGTCCTGCGGGACCCGCCGCTCGGCGATGTCGAGACGCGACATCACCTTGAGGCGCGCCGCCAGGCGCATACCCAGGCTGACCGGCGGCTGGGCGATCTCGTGCAGGATCCCGTCCTGGCGGAAGCGGATCCGGTAGAAGCGCTCGTAGGGCTCGAAGTGGACGTCCGAGGCACCGCGGTTGATGGCGTCCAGCAGGATCTTGTTGACGAAGCGCACCACCGGCGCGTCGTCGACGTCGGCGGCGGTGATGTCGGTCTGCCGCTCCTCCTCGCCGCCGCCGATGTCGATGTTCTCGAGATCCTCGTCGACCAGGCCGGTCATGGCGTCGTCGAGGCTCTCGCCCGCGACCTCGAGGGCGCGGGCAAGCTTGTCCTCCTCCACCAGGACCGGCTCGGTATTGATCCCGGTGTGGAACTTCATCTCGTCCAGAGCCTGCAGGTGGGTCGGGTCGGAGACCGCGACGAACAGGCGCTTGCCGCGGCGGTACAGCGGCAGGGCGTGCAGGCGCTGGATGAGCTTGCCGTCGACCTCCTTGACCGCGGCGAACGCCATGTCCATGGCGTCGAGGTCGAAGTAGGGGACGCCGAACTCCTCGGACGCCACCGTGGCCATCGCCCGCGGTTCGACCAGCTTGTCCTCGACCAGCTGGCTGACCAGCATCCGCTTGCCGCGTACCGCGGCCCGCTGGGCCTTGATGGCGTCAGCCTCGCTCAGCAGCCCGTCGGCGACCAGGCGCCGCGCGAGCCCGTTCAGGCTGGATCTGACGGTCGACGAGGTGGCCATGGAAATGGCGTTTCTTCCTTTGTCGAATGCCCCAGCACGATACTAGTGTATTCCTTTGCTGGAAAACAACTTAGGTTAAGGCCTGAAGCATACGTCCTGCATTTTTCAGACTCGTGAAGTCCGGTGCATGTCCGGACTTGGCTCCGCCGTATCGGGCACCCGAGTGTTTGATACGCGGCAGGCCATCCATGGCCTGCGGCAGCCCTGACCGGGTCAGTGTCTGCCGGCAGCGCTTGCGGATGCGGCCCCGCTGTTGCGCGCATGACCGCCGACCCTTGCCAGCGCGTCGAGGGCGGCCCGGTTGCCGGGTTGGTTGCTCAGGATGGTCGAGGCGATCGCGTCGACCGCCTGGTCGCGATGCAGCCTCTGCGCCAGCGCCAGCGCCTGGTGGAGCAGCCGGAGATTGGCGGCACGCGTCGAGCCGGGGACGTACAGCCAGGTATTGAAATAGCCCGCGAGAACCGCGAGCGCGTCGTTTTCATCGCCCTTCTTCTCCAGCTCACGGGCAAGGCTCATGTACGCTTTGACATATTGCGGGTCCTGCTTGATCGCCTCCACCAGGAGGCGCTCGGGCGGCCTGTGGTAACGCTTCGGCAGGCCCTTTCGGGCCGCGGGGTACCGCTCGATGAGCGTCGCCAGTCCGTGCAGCGCGAACGGGTTGACGCGCACGATGCGCAGCAGATGCAGGTAGTCGTCCCGGGCCTGACGGACGAGCTTGCGGCGTTGTGCCGGCCGCTTCGCCTTGGCGGCCATCGCCTGGTCCATCTCCGCCAGGCTGGTCCAGGGGATGATGCTGTCCGGGCGCAGGGCGGAGATGGCGACCGCGAACTTGTACTGGGAGAGCCCGTTCCGGTCGATGTGCCGGACCACGTTCAGCCCGCTCTGGCCCGACAGGACCATGGCCGAGGCGCCGTCCAGCCCCAGGCCCACCAGCGGCAGTCCCAGGATCACCCAGAGCGCCAGGCCGGAGACCGGGGGGCGCACGGGGATCGCGAACGTCTCCAACGGCGGTTCCCGGGTGAGCCGGTAGGCCCGGGCCAGCCACAGGCCGGCGATGATCGACAGCGGCATGATGTAGAAGATGAAGTTCACCACCGTCTGGCCGAAGATCGCGACCAGGCCCAGCAGCAGGCCGAAGGCCTCGGCGGGATGGTGGTCGTTCCCGCCCGGCGGCGCGCGCGGGTCGTGGCGCGTGGGGATCCGCCGGTAGAGCCGCCAGCCGACCAGCAGCACGCACAGCCCGGTGGCCAGCAGGAAGCCGAGCTGGATCGGGCCGCCCTCCTGCAGGAACTCGATGTAGTCGTCGTGCGCGAGGTCCCCGGAGGACTCGGTCTCCTTCGGGTTGCGGTAGGAGTGGTAGTAGAGCTTGAAGGTGCCGAGCCCGGTCCCGAGCAGCGGGTGGGTCTTGTAGATGTTCCAGGCGGAGCGCCACATCATCAGCCGCGACTGGAACGACGGGTCCTTCTCCAGGTCGAGGTTGCGGTCGATGGGCTTGGACGGGTAGGTCTTGACGGCCGCGAAGGTCGCGCCGACCAGCACCACGAATATCAGCAGCGGGACCGCGAAGCGCCGGTAATGGCGGCGCGCCAGCAGCACGGCCGGCACGAGCACGATCAGGAACGTGCCGACCGCGCCGCGGGAGTAGGTCGCGAACAGGGCGCCGGCGGCGATGACGATGAAGGCTTCC
>DASQZM010000063.1:0-2176 GCA_035638695.1 Gammaproteobacteria bacterium
CATCGTGCAGGCCGTGGAGACCCGGAACCCGTTGAGCGTCGAGCCGGGATCATTGATGGTGAAGCTCTTGCCGTCGACGTTGCCGCAGCCGGTGTCCTTCTCGGCCTGGTAAGTGGCCCAGGTGAGCCCCGCCCGGGCGGCGTAGTAGGCCCGCGCCGAGCGCGCACCGAGCGCGGCGGTGGTGTGCTGCACGCTGCTGATGGACACCATGAACGCCGCCAGCATGCTCAGGATCACCACCAGGAAGATCGCGGAGATGATCGAGAGGCCGCCCTGCTTCGCTTTGCCTGGACTTCCGATCATGGCGTGTTGTCCACGTGCACCTGGCGCATCAGCCTGACCTGCTCGCCGTGGCGCTCCAGCACGACCTGCATGGTGACCAGCGCCGAGCGCCGGGCGGTGGCGAGCGTCTGGTAGCTGAAGGAGCAGGACTTCAGGTCCGCGGTCACGGTCCCGACCTGCGCCGCCCCCGAGGCGGCCATGCTCGCCAGCGCCGAGGCCGATGGCTGGCTCGACTGCACCGGGTAGCCCGAGTAGCGCAGCAGCCTGCCGCCGCTGCACACGTAGCTCACCGGCCCGCTGACCAGGTAGATGCGGTTGGCCGGCGACTGGTAGGGGAACTGGTGCGCGGTGGGCAGCGTGATCCGGGTCTCGCTGGACCCGCCCGACCCCGGTCCGGGCACGGTCGACTGGGTGATGTTCATCGCCGGCGTCATCACGGGATCCCGGTACGGATTCGCGCCCTGCTCGCCCAGCGGATACACGGCCAGGTACTGGTTGGCCGACGACAGGCCGGTGAACGGCGAGAACACGTTGAAGGCGGCGTCCGGCTTGTTGAACTGCAGCCGGTCGGCGGCGGAGCCCGGCGCGGCGCTGCGGTAGCGGTTGCCGTCCAGTGTATAGAGCAGCTCCAGCTCGCCGCCCTGGACCCGCACGCTGTTGGGCAGCGCCGCGTGGATGTCCCGGCTCATGCGCAGCAGCGCGAGCGCCGCGTCGTTGACCAGCGCCGCGCGCCGGGACTGGGCGTTGAAGCTGCGCACCGGCCCCAGGATGAACAGGCCCGCGACCGCCGCCATGATGCCGGCGATGGCGATCACCACCACCATCTCGATCAGCGAGAATCCCCCGGACCGCGCGGTGCTCATGACGACACCTTGTAGCCGGAGAGCGTGATGCTGTGGCCGTTGCCGTAGCTGACGGTCACGTCCACGCGAAAAGCCTTTGAGGCGGGGACGGTGAGCCCGGCCGGCCCCAGCGTGGGCTTGGTGGATCCCGGGCAGGTCACGGAGACGTGCACGGTATAGCCGGGAAGCGGCAGCGTCGCCCCGGTCTGGTCCTGCGGCGGGCTGTTCGTCAGACCGTCGTACTCCAGTACATAGTCGTAGTTGGAGCGCGGTACGCCGGGACTGCCGCAGGTCGAGCTACCGCCGGGAGCCGGGTTGTACACCGGCCGCGCCAGGATCTCCTCGAGATAGGCACGGGCCACCTCCACCGCCTGCTGGGTCCGCTGCGGGTCGGCGCTGTTGCGCACGTTGTACGCGAACACCGACAGCACGCCTGCCACCGCCACGCTGATGATCACGATGGAGACCACCAGCTCCACCAGGCTCAGGCCCTGCTGGCGGCGCCCGCCCATCAGCCGGTCTCCGCGTAGCCGGTGCGGGCGTGGATGGTCAGGCTGTGACCGCCGACCGTGATCGTGACGTTGGACGCCTGGTCGGTGCTGCCGTCGGGGTTGAACACGATCGTGGCGGGCACGCCGCCGGTGGCGCCCGGGACCGGATCGGTACCGGTGAAGGCGGCGCCCGAGCCGGGCTTGGGCACCGGCATGCTGAAGCTGTTGCCGCAGTAGCTGCCCGGCTGCAGCAGCGAGTAGCCCGAGGCCGTGACCCGGAGCTCCACGTGGCAGCCGCCGGCCACCGCCCGCTGCTCGGCGTAGCGGGCGGCTGCGGCCAGGGCCTCGTAGTAGCCCCGGGCGCTGAAGGCCGAGCGGTTGACGAAGCGCGGGATGGCGACGGCCGCCAGCACGCCGGCGATGACCATCACGAACACCAGCTCCATCATGGTGAAGCCGGGGCCGTGTGACCGCCGGGTACGCTTTCCGGAAAACATGTCAGGGGCCCGTCAGAGGCCGGAACAGGAAGGCGGCCGTGCGGCCGCCTTCCCTGAGCCGGAT
>DASQZM010000064.1:0-2176 GCA_035638695.1 Gammaproteobacteria bacterium
CATCGTGCAGGCCGTGGAGACCCGGAACCCGTTGAGCGTCGAGCCGGGATCATTGATGGTGAAGCTCTTGCCGTCGACGTTGCCGCAGCCGGTGTCCTTCTCGGCCTGGTAAGTGGCCCAGGTGAGCCCCGCCCGGGCGGCATAGTAGGCCCGCGCCGAGCGCGCACCAAGCGCGGCGGTGGTGTGCTGCACGCTGCTGATGGACACCATAAACGCCGCCAGCATGCTCAGGATCACCACCAGGAAGATCGCGGAGATGATCGAGAAGCCGGCCTGCCGCGTTTTGCCTTGAATCCGGATCATGGCGTGTTGTCCACGTGCACCTGGCGCATCAGCTTGACCTGCTCGCCGCCGCGGGAGAGCACCACCTGCATGGTGACCAGCGCCGAGCGCCGCGCGCTGCCGAGCGTCTGGTAGCTGAAGGAGCAGGACTTGAGGTCCGCGGTCACGGTCCCGACCTGCGCCGCCCCCGAGGCGGCCATGCCCGCCAGCGCCGAGGCCGTGGGCTGGCTCGACTGCAGCGGGTAGCCCGAGTAGCGCAGCAGCCTGCCATTGCTGCACACGTAGCTCACCGGCCCGCTGACCAGGTAGATGCGATGCGCCGGCGACTGGTAGGGGAACTGGTGCGCGGCGGGCAGCGTGATCCGGGTCTCGCTCGACCCGCCCGACCCCGGTCCCGGCACGCTCGCCTGGGTGATGTTCATCGCCGGCGTCATCACGGGATCGCTGTAGGGATTCGCGCCCTGCTCGCCCAGCGGGTACACGGCCAGGTACTGGCTCGCCGAGGACAGGCCGGTGAACGGCGAGAAGACGTCGAAGGCGGCGTCAGCCTTGTTGAACTGCAACCGGTCCGCGGCGGAGCCGGGCGCGTCGCTGCGGTAGCGGTTGCCGTCGAGCGTGTACAGAAGCTCCAGCTCGCCGCCCTGGACCCGCACGCTGTTGGGCAGCGCCGCGTGGATGTCGCGGCTCATGTGCAGCAGCGCGAGCGCCGCGTCGTTGACCAGCGCCGCGCGCCGGGACTGCGCGCGGAAGCTGCGCACCGGCCCCAGGATGAACAGGCCCGCGACCGCCGCCATGATGCCGGCGATGGCGATCACCACCACCATCTCGATCAGAGAGAATCCCCGGGACCGCGCGACGCTCATGACGACACCTTGTAGCCGGAGAGCGTGATGCTGTGGCCGTTGCCGTAGCTGACGGTCACGTCGACACGGAAGGCCCTGGTCGCCGGGACCGTGAGCCCGGCCGGCCCGAGGGCGGGCTTGGCGAATCCCGGGCAGGTGACGGACACGTGCACCGTGTAACCCGGCAGGGGCAGCGTCGCGCCGGTCTGGTCCTGCGGCGGGCTGTTGCTCAGGCCGTCGTACTCCAGCAGGTAGTCGTAGTCGGAGCGCGGCACGCCGGGACTGCCGCAGGTCGAGCTGCCGCCGGAAGCCGGGTTGTACACCGGCCGCGCCAGGATCTCCTCCAGGTAGGCGCGCGCCACCTCCACGGCCTGCTGGGTCCGCTGCGGGTCGGCGCTGTAGCGCACGTTGTACGCGAACACCGACAGCACGCCCGCCACCGCCACGCTGATGATCACGATGGAGACCACCAGCTCCACCAGGCTCAGCCCCTGCTGGCGCCGGCCGCCCATCAGCCGGTCTCCGCGTAGCCCGTGCGGGCGTGGATGGTAAGCGTATGGCCGCCCACCGTGACGGTCACGTTGGACGCCTGGTCGGTGCTGCCGTCGGGGTTGAAGACGATGGTGGCGGGCACGCCGCCGGTGGCGCCCGGGACCGGGTCGCTGCCGGTGAAGGCGCCGCCGGAACCCGGCTTCGGCACCGGCGTGCCGAAGCTGTTGCCGCAGTAGCTGCCCGGCTGCAGCAGGGAGAAGCCCGAGGCCGTGACCTGGAGCTCCACGTGGCAGCCGCCGGCAACCGCCCGCTGCTGGGCATAGCGCGCGGCCGCGGCCAGCTCCTCGTAATAGCCCCGCGCGCTGAAGGCCGAGCGGTTGACGAAGCGCGGGATGGCGACGGCTGCCAGCACGCCGGCAATGACCATCACGAACACCAGCTCCATCATGGTGAAGCCGGGGCCGTGTGACCGCCGGGTACGCTTTCCGGAAAACATGTCAGGGGCCCGTCAGAGGCCGGAACAGGAAGGCGGCCGTGCGGCCGCCTTCCCTGAGCCGGAT